>NZ_JBEOVA010000011.1:0-388612 GCF_040295225.1 Streptomyces sp. NPDC002896
AGCCTCGTTGACCGTACGCAAGGTCGCCGATAGCACGGGGGCCTGGTCGGCCTCCGGTATCAGCTTCACCTGCGTCACGATCTTCACGGGCAAGACCGTAGCATTGATCTATGTCACCACGCTGGGAGCCAAACCCCCACATCCGCAGGGGCCGTACGGTCGTCTACACCCCTTCACGCGCACTTGGTCTTCACACCCACTGCACATCGCCTCCTCCACCTACTACCGCTGGCGCCGCGCCGAGAAGGAGCCGTGCGAGCGGCGCCGCCAGGACGCGGAGCTGACGGAGAAAATCCAGCGGATCCATGCCGACTCCGGCGGGACCTACGGCTCACCGCGCGCACACGCCGCCCTGAAGCGTCAGGGCGTGCACGTCGGCCGCAAGCGGGTCGAGCGCCTGATGCGCGAGGACGGCCTCGCGGGCATCAGCCCGCGCCGCACGGGCTTCACGCGCCGAGATCCCAAGGCCACTTTGACCCCGGACCTGGTGCAGCGGGACTTCACCGAACTCGCGCCGAACCGGCTGTGGGTCACCGACCTCACCATGATCGCCACCGGCGAAGGCCCCCTGTGGCTGTCCGCGATCCGCGACGCGTTCTCCCGCCGCGTCGTCGCGTGGGAGACCTCGGCCCGCGCGGACGCGGACCTGGTCCTGTCCTCGCTGGAGTACGCCCTGGCCAGCCGGGAGGTCGAGCCCGGACAGCTCATTCACCACGCGGACCACGGCTGCCAATACACAGCCATCAAGCTCACAACACGCCTGCTACGAGCAGGAATTGAGGCATCCATGGGGTCCGTCGGGGACTCCTACGATAACGCTCTGGCCGAGAACCTGTGGATACTGATCAAGACCGAGTGCGTCCGCGGCCGCGTCTTCGCCACCCGCGCCGAGGCGAACCTTGCACTCTTCGAGTACATCGACGGCTTCTATAACAGCCGGCGCATCCAAGCCCGGCTCGGCTGGCTCAGCCCCATCGAGTTCGAGGAGAAGTACTACACCGACCAGGCGTCGGCCGAACAAGCGAACCTGAAACCCCGTCACCCCTCCCTGACCAGCTGATCAGCACCTCCCGCACAACGGGGGAACCTCACACGCGCAGGCGGCCAGCGCCCTGCGCATGCAAGGCGCCGATGAGCGCGGTGGGTATGCCGCACAGTCCGAAGCCGCCCACCGCCAGCAAGGCCCCCTTCCGGTATGTCGGCGACCGCCTCGGCGGCCGAGGCCATGACCTTGTCCACGTTGTGCATGCCATTCTCCCGGTTCCGGACTCGTGTCCGGAACCGGGCATTGCCAAGCGCCTGCTATTCGCGGGCGTCCAATGCGCTCACGCCGTGGTCCGAACCCGCCCCGGGGCGTACAGGAAGGTCAGTACCTGCGGCGGGCGGGTGGCAGAGGGACCTGCGCGACGCCCTCGACGACGGTGTTGCTGATGGTGCCGATGCCCTCGACCGACATGGTGATTGTGTCGCCGGGCGCAAGCGGCGGGGGTTCGAGGACGCCGTTGCGGCCCCAGAGTTCGGCCAGGCAGCCGCCGTTACCGCAGGTGCCGGAGCCCAGGATGTCGCCGGGACGGACCCAGGTGCCGCGGGAGGCGTACGCCGCCATCTCCTCGAACGTCCAGGCCATGTTGACCAGTTGGTCCTGGCCGACGGTCTCGCCGTTGACCTGGACGGTGAGGGCGAGGTCCAGGAAGCCCTCCGGGTTGCGGTGGGGTTCGAGTTCGTCGGCGGTGACGAGCCAGGGGCCGAGGGTCGTTGAGGTGTCCTTGCCCTTGGCCGGGCCGAGTTTGACGCGCATCTCGCGGCCCTGGATCTCGCGGGCGGACCAGTCGTTGAGGATCGTGTAGCCGAGGATGTGGTTGCGTGCCTGCTCGGGGGTGAGGTCCCGGCCTGCCTTGCCGATGACGGCGGCCACTTCGAGTTCGAAGTCGAAGCGGTGGCAGCCCGGCGGCACGGGCACGTCGTCGTGGGCGCCGATCATCGCGTACGGATTGGTGAAGTAGAAGGCGGGCGCTGCGTACCACTCCTCGGGCACGGTGTCGGCGTACCCTCGGGCGACGCCCTCGACATGGGTCTCGAAGGTCATGTAATCGCGTACGGTCGGTGGTTGCAGCGGAGGCAGCAGCCGTACGTCGGTCAGGGGAAGCGGCAGGGAGCCGGTCAGGGCGCGTTCTCCCGCGAGGCGCAGGGACTCCCCGCCTTCTGTGATCAGGTCCAGCAGGTCGACGGGGTGTTCGAAGGGGTGGACCTGGTCGTCGGCGACGACTCCCGACTGCCGCTTCCCGTCGTGGACGAAGCTCGCGAACTTCACGCCGCACTCGCCTCCGTCTCGGCCGGACGGGTGCCGCTGGGCCGGATTCCGATGAAGACGGCGGCGATCACGGCGGCTACCACACAGGCGGCGGCGGTGAGGATCAGTCCGTTGTTGAAGCCGTGGGCGAGGGCGTCCGTGGTGTACGGGGCGAGCTTGGCGCTGAGGGGGCCGAGGTCGGCGGTGTGCAGGGCCAGCGGGCCGCCCTCGTGCAGGACGGCGGAGGCGATGCCCTGCTCCTTGGGGGTCAGTCCCGCGTCGGCGAGGCTGCCGGTCAGCTGGCTCGTGGCCATGCCGAGGGCGACGGCGCCGATGACGGCCGGGCCTAGGGTCTGGCCGAGGTCGCGGACCAGGCTGGTGGTGGCGCTGGCCATGCCGGTCAGGCTGTGCGGGACGGTGTTGACGGCGGCGGCGGTGATCGCGGCGACGACCAGGCCGAAGCCGACACCGTTCAGGATCAGCGAGCCGAGGATGGGCAGCACGCCCGTCTCGTGGATCGGTACCGCCCTCAGCCACAGCTGGCCCGCGGCCATCGCGAGGAAACCGGTGACGAGCATCGGGCCGGGGCCGACGCGGTGCAGCAGGCGCACCAGCACGGGCCAGATGAACGGGGTGCACGCCTGGATGATCAGGACGGGCACCGCGGCCCGGAAGGGGCTCTGGTGCTGGATGACCCCAAGCCGGATGCTCAGGTCGTACGCGCCGCCGAGGAAGCCCAGCATGCCGATCACCGCCATCGCGGCCGACGCGGCGAACGCCGGGATGCGGAAGAGCTCCAGCCGCAGCATCGGGGCGGCGCTGCGGTTCTCCACCCACACGAACGCGGCGATGAAGACGGCGAAGGCGACGAAGGACAGCACGATGGGTGCCGAGCTCCAGCCGTCGGAGGGGCCCTGGATGATGCCGTACAGCAGGGCGAGCATGGCCACGGCGATGGCGATCTGACCGGGCCAGTCCAGCGAGCGGCCCTCCGGAGCGCTGGACTCGGTGGCCAAAAGCCAGGCCGCCACCGCGGTGAGGACGGCCAGCACGCCGGTCACGCCGAACGCCCACTGGAACGCGACACGCTCGGCGAGCCCGCCGGACAGCAGCGGGGCGATGAAGGCACCCAGCGACAGGGCTGTGGTCCAGGAGGCCAGCCCCTTGGCCCGCGCTGCCGGTGTGGTCGTGACTGCGGTGATCATCGACAGGGAGGCGGGGAAGAGTGCGGCGGCTCCGATGCCGGAGAGCGCCTGACCGGTGACGAGCTGGGCTGCCGAGTCGGAGGTGGCGGACACCAGGTAGCCGACGGCGGCCAGCAGTGCCGCCCCCACCACCAGCTTCTTACGGCCGTACAGGTCACCCACGACGCCGAAGGTCAGCGCAAGGACGGCGGCGGGCACAAGGAAGGCGTCGCTGATCCAGGTCAGTTCGGCGCCGGACGTCTGGAGAGTGCGCTGCATGACGCCGTTGATCGCGGCGGGCAGGACCAGACCGATCTGGGCCAGGCATACGGCCAGACAGCCGACGATGATCGTGCCGGTGTGCCGTGCCGGGACGGCCGTCGCGGCGTCGGATGGCGCGGCGGGTGGGTCGTAGGCAGGGGTGGAGACCATCTCTCCTCCTTGGAGGGGTTGGCGGGATGTACGGCCCGAGGGGACGGTGGGGAGCTGGGCGTACCGGGAGGGGGGCGGTGCGCCGTCGGCGGAGGGTGGGGCCTCGTCAGGGCAGGGGGCGTCGTCAAACTCGGGGGCAGAGCTCGGCCATGCAGCCGAACAGCCCGGGTCCGTCGAGCCGGGGCAGTGAGGGGTCGAGTTCCCGGTAGACGGTGTGCACGTTGACGGCGAGGCGCTCGCTCTCGTCCAGGTCCGCGAAGCGGCCGAGGCGGATGTCACGCGCCGCGTCCATGGCCGGCATGCCGGCGGTGAAGCGGGCGGTGGCCTGCTCGTGCACGTATGCAAGGTAGTCGCGGATCTCGCGGACGGCCTGCTTGGTGGTGACGGGGCCGTGACCGGGCACGACGATGTCGGCGTCGAGGCCGAGCAGCAGGTCGCAGGCGGCGAGCCAGCGGGCGAAGGGTCCGTGCCAGACGACCGGCGCCGCCCCGGCGAACACGATGTCGCCGGTGTAGACGATCCCAGCCTGCGGCACGTGCACGATCGTGTCCCCAGCGCTGTGCGCGGGGCCCACGTCGATGAGGTGGACCTCCGTCCCGCCGATGTCCAGGACCGTCTCGCCGTCGAAGACCCGGTTCGGAAGGGTCGGTTCGATGCCGGCGTAGTCGAAGCGGTCGAAGATCCGGTGGGCGAAGTGCCCGGCGGGACTCTCCATGCCGGTCAGCGCCCGCATCTCGGCCGGACCCACCTGCCGCATGTCTGCCACGGATCCACGGGCCGCGATGATCTCGGCGTGGGCCACGAGCTGGTTGCCGAACCAGTGGTCGCCGTTGCCGTGAGTGTTGACCACGGTGGAGATCGGCGCGGGGGCCGTCAGCGGTGCCAGCGCGTCGAGCATGGTCCGGGTCAGCCGCAGGTCGTAGAGGGTGTCGACGAGCAGTGACTCGTCCCGGCCGGTGATCAGACCGGCGTTGCTCATGCCCCATCCGACCGCGTCGGCGATCCAGGCGTAACAGCCGTGTCCGAGCTCGACGCAGCCCGTCCGGGATGTCACGGAAGCCACGTTGCCTCCTGTCTCGTCCCGCATCAGATTGCGAGACTTCAGTACATTGCTGGACTCAAGTCCATCAATGGCCGACAATCTAAGAAGGCGTGATGGTGACGTCAATACCCGTGCAGCCCTGTGCTGTACTGGAGGCCATGAAGATCCCGGAGGCAGGAGCCGAGACCGCGCACGCGCCCGCCGGACGGCGAGAACGCAAACGACAGCAGGTGCGCGACCAGCTCTACACCGCGGCGCTGCACCTGTTCGTCAACCAGGGGTACGAGGCGACGACCATGGACCAGATCGCCGAAACCGCGGACGTCGCCCGGGCCACAGTCTTCAACCACTTCTCACAGAAGGTCGGCTTTCTGGAGGAATGGGGAGTTCGCCGCCGCGCCCGCGTCGACGAGATCCTCGGCGCACAGCACGCCGAGGACCTGCCGGTCGGCGACCGGCTCCGCCGCTACCTGAAGGAGATGGCCGACCTCAACGCCGCCTCCCGCACAGAGACCACCGTCTTGATGGACGCCTCCGCACGGTACGGCGGTCTCCTGCAGGACCCGTCTCTGGAGATCGAACTCGCCAGGATCGTCGAACAGGGTCGGCAACGAGGAGAGATCAGGTCGGGCGTCGACTGCGACCAGGCCGGACAACTGCTGGCCGCCGGCTACTTCACGACGATCCTGCGCTGGATCCGCGAGGAACCGGCCCCCTTCGACATCCACCAACGCCTCGCCGGCGCGCTAGACATCATCCTGCTGGGCCTCCTTGTCAGCGAGGCGCATCCCGACGAACCCTGACAGCTTCGGAGTTGCTTGCGGTGCACTGCCGACGAGGAACGTACTGATCTGCATCACATGCTGCTGACGGCGGTTCAGGGCTCCCCTTTCCGAGAGCCGCGCCTTGAACCGAGCGGTCACGAGACCGGAACGGGCGGTCGGCCCGCGCTGAACGCCAACTCCAACACCACACCCCAGCAGACGACTTTGGACCGGGCACGGACCTGCGAGACGGTCCCGCCCCTGGTCACCCCGGTCGGCCGCACCACCGCGATGGGCACCTTCGGGCGCCTACCAGCTCAAGAAGGCGGCCGACGCCACCGTTCAAGGCGGCTGCGGCGGGCGCCGTCGCGCTCCAGCGAGCGAAACTCGTTGCGGGCGGCACGGCTCACCAGGTCGCGGCGGCACGAAGGCATGCTGAGTAGATACGACGCGCCATCGTGGATGGAGGCCGAGCCGTTCATGGGCTCGCCCGTCTGCACTCGCCGCTTCGAGACCCTCGCCCGGCAGGCGACGGGCGAGCGCGCTTGGCCCCGGCTCCTGAAGGTCTACGACGACACCGCCCTGCCCGGACGCACGACCCTCAACGACGTGCTCAGCGGCTGGTTCGTCGTCATGCCCTCGGTCTGGCTGGCCGAGTACGCCCACCGCGCCGGAGCCCGAGTGTGGCAGTACACCTTCGACTACGCGCAGGCCGAGCCCTTCGGGCCCACGCACGGCAGCGACGTCCAGTTCACCTTCGGCAACTGGGGCCAGGGCGACTTCACCGGGGCCGCGCCGGCCGACCTCCCGACGGCACGGGCCCTGTCCGTGAAGATGGTGGACTCCTTCGCCGCGTTCGCCCAGCACGGAACGCCTGCGACCCGGGCACTGCCGGACTGGCCGGCCTTCACCCCTCGCGACCGGGCGTGCCTGTCGTTCGACGTGGAGACGCGTCTGGTGCGCGACCGCCTCGCCGACGCGCGGCGCGAGGCGTGGGACGGGGTCGATCCCTTCGCCGTCTGTTGATGTCTGAAGCTGCCGTGGGAGAGCCGCCGTCAGTTGCGTGACGGTGGCTCCCACGCCGCTATCGGGCGACGTAGCCGCCATCGACGGGGAGGGCGACGCCTACGACGAAACTGGCTCCCGGGCTGCACAGCCACAGGACCGCCTGGGCGATCTCCTCAGCCGTACCGAGGCGGTTGATGGGCTGGTTCGCCTCGGCCTCGGCGCGATCGAGCTCCCCCTTGGCGATCATGTCGCTGACCATGAGGGTGTCGATGGTGCCGGGGCAGACGGCGTTGATACGGATGCCGCGAGGGGCGTATTCCAGGGCCGCACTGGTCGTCAGGCCGATCACTCCGTGCTTGGAGGCGTGGTAGGAGGCCCGGCCGGGGAGGCCGACCAGGCCGCCGAGCGAGGAGCAGTTGACGATGGCGCCGCTGCCCTGGGCGCGCATGTGCCGCAGCTCGTGCTTCATACAGGCCCACACGC
This sequence comes from Streptomyces sp. NPDC002896, assembly GCF_040295225.1. NCBI lineage: Bacteria > Bacillati > Actinomycetota > Actinomycetes > Kitasatosporales > Streptomycetaceae > Streptomyces > Streptomyces sp. NPDC002896. The sequence continues at coordinate 7,204 of NZ_JBEOVA010000011.1, forward strand.
CGCGGAGGTTGATGGCGTTGACGCGGTCGAACCGCTCGGCGGGTTCGTCGGCTGCGTCGCTGGGCGGGATCTGGATGCCCGCGTTGTTGTAGGCCATGTCGAGGCGGCCGAAGGTCTCGACGGTGCGGTCGACCGCGGCGGCGACCTGCTCTTCGTCGCTGGCGTCGCAGGTGAGGGCCGTTGCTCGGTGGCCGGCGTCGGTGAGTTCCTTGACGCCTGCGTTCAGGGCGGCTTCGTCGATGTCCGTGAGGGCGACGGCGGCTCCGGACTCGGCGAAGGCGCGGGCGGTCGCCAGCCCCATGCCGGAGCCGGCTCCGGTGACCAGGGCGACCTGGCCGGTGAAGTCGTAGGTGGGGTTCACGTGATTTTCTCCGTTGAGAGTGGGCCGGGTCAGGAGGCGGCTTCGATGGTGACCTTGGTGGCGGTGGCGAGGCGCTCGGTGTCGCCGTTCACGTGGCCGAGGATGATCAGGCCGGCATCGCTGGAGCCGCTGCCTCGGTAGAAGAGGGCCAGGTTGCCCCAGGGCGCGTAATACGCCAGGTCACCGGGCTTGGCTTCGGCGGCGTCCGGGGCGCCGGAGGTGGACAGCCGACGGGGTAGATCAGCGGTCTTCTCCGTCTGGTGGAAGTCGCTCAGGTTCAGCGTGAGCGGGAGCAGGGCTGCGAAGTCGCGGGCCGTGGCGCTGTCGTTCAGGGTGGCGTCGACCCGGTGGCCGTCGATGGTGAGCCGGATGTTCATGGCGGTGTCCTTGTCATCAGACGGTGAGACTGGTGGCGTGGCAGTCGGCGTTCGCTGTGACGCGGAAGCGGAGGACGAGGACGGGGAAGCCGGGGACGGGGAGGGTGGCGCCTCGGCGGTACAGGCCGTCACTGCAAGCAGTAAGGCGGTCGGGACGGCGCGGGCAAGGCTGGAACGGGTGGTCGGGCTCACGGCATCCTCCAGGGGCGTCAGTCGGGCAGCGGCTCGGCGTAGTGGCGGAAGCCGTCGCGCTTGAGGTGGATGTCGTACAGGCGCTGGGCCAGCACCTCGGGGCTGCTGTGCTCGGCGTCCGGCCGGATCGCGCCGGGGATGATCAACTGGGCGGCGTGGATGTTCTCCGGGGCGAGGGCGTCGTAGAGCATGCGGGCGTAGGCGCTCTCGGCGGCGAAGGCAATCGAGGTGCCGGCCCGGTCGGGGTGGGGTCGTACGGCGCTGCCGCCGTTGACGAACAGCAGGGTGCCGCGGCCGAGTGCGCGCATGCCGGGCAGGACGGCGTTGACCGCGGTGACGGGTCCCTTGACGGAGAAGGCGAGGGGCGCGTCGAGGTCGTCGGCGCTGGTGTCGAGGACCGGCTTCATGAAGTCGGCGCGGGGCACGGGGCTGTACTGCAGGATCTCGATCGGCCCCAGGGCGGCTGCGGCCGCGTACAGGGCCGCGTCCTGGCGACGGTGTGGCCGGCGGTTCCGAAGCGGCGTGCGGTGGCGAGCCCGAGGCCGGGGCCGGCGCCGACGAGGGCGAAGGTCGTCATGGTGAGTCCTTGTGGGTGGAGGGGCTTCGCTCAGGCTTGGGGAGGACCTTGCCGGCACGGCGCTCGGATCGCCGCGCAGGCTGCTCTATGTCGAGCCTCACACGCCAAGGCAAGAGCGAAAAGCGGAGAAAGACAGTCCGGGGAGGGAGACATCCTGGGTGGAAACTCTCCCTCCTTCCTCAGGTGCGTTCGGTGTCATGCTGAGCGGCATGACCGGCAATGTTCCCCTCAACGAGCTGGGAGAATTCCTCAAGAAGCGCCGCGCCGAGCTGAGCCCGCGCACCGTCGGCCTGCCCGACAACGGCGGCCCCCGCCGGGTCGCCGGGCTGCGCCGCGAAGAGGTCGCCCAGCTCGCCAGCATCAGCACCGACTACTACACGCGTCTCGAACAGGGCCGTATGCAGGCGTCCGCGCCCGTGCTCGACGTCCTGGCCCGGGTGCTCCACCTGGACGACGACGAGCGCGGTTACCTCTTCCAGCTCGCCGGCAAGACCACCACGCGCCCCCGGAGCCGAGGCCGGCAGAAGGTCCAGCCGCAGCTGCAGCGGGTGCTGGACGATCTCACCGCGACCCCGGCCATCGTGCAGGGCCGGCGCGGGGACATCCTGGCCTGGAACGCGCTGGCGGCCGCGCTGGTCACCGACTTCTCCCGGATCCCGGAGAAGCACCGCAACTACCCGCGGCTCATCTTCACGGATCCGGCCATGCGCACGCTGTACGCCGACTGGGAGACCTCCGCGCGGCTCGCCGTGGCGCAGCTGCGGATGGAAGCCGCGCAGTATCCCGAGGATCCTCGCCTCATCGAGCTGGTCGGTGAACTGTCCCTGCGTGACAAGCAGTTCGCCCAGTGGTGGGGCGACCACCGCGTCGCGGCCCGCACGGTGGGCACGAAGACCCTCAACCACCCGGTGGTCGGCGAACTCGTCCTGGACTGGGACACGTTGACCGCCAACACCGACCCGGACCAGCACCTCACCGTCTGGACGGCCGCACCCGGCTCCCCCACGCACGAGCGGCTGCGCATCCTAGCCTCCTGGGCCGCCGACCAGAACCTGCTGGCCTCTCCCCCTCTCGCCTGACCACGGTCGGGCTCCTATTCGCCGAGCAGGCACCTCACCATGAACGACATACCCAACGGCCAACTGCCGCCGCCCCGGCGTGAGCCGTCCCGCCCCACCACGACCCGCCGCGCCCTTCTGTTCGGTGCGGGAGCCGCACTCGTCGTCGGCCTCGGCAGCGCGGCAGTCAGCGTCGGCGACGACCTTCCGGGACAGCGTCGCGCGCTGCGGGACGGAACGGTCGACCAGTCCTCCGCCCAGTGGATCGCCGCGTCGGCCGCCAACTACCGCTACGCCGACCGGCCCGACGACTACACCATCGACCGCATCGTCATCCACGTCACCCAGTCCCGCTTCACCGCGGCCGCCCGGGCCTTCCAGGACCCGGGGCACCGTGCCGCCGCCCACTACCTGGTCCGCGCCTCCGACGGACACGTCGCCCAGCTGGTCCGGGAGGCGGACGTGGCGTATCACGCGGGCAATCGGGAGTGGAACGATCGCAGCATCGGCATCGAGCACGAGGGCTTCGTCGACGCGCCGGACCGCTGGTTCACCGATGCCGCCTACCAAGCCTCCGCCGAGTTGGCGGCAGCCATCAGCGCCCGCTACGACATCCCTGTCGACCGCGAGCACATCGTCGGCCACAACGAGGTCCCCGGTGCCACGCACACCGACCCCGGCCCGTACTGGGACTGGGACCGCTACCTGCGCCTGGTGCACGCCGCCGGGTAACAGGCGCCCGTTACACACGAGTTGAACGATGAGTGCGGGTCGCCTGCCCGTAGCGGCCAGCCGTGCTCCGGTGGGCCGGCGGGCGGGTGCGGGTGTCACATACCTCGTCCGCCGATGCCTCCGTCGGGTGCGATCTCGTCGATGCGGGCGAGGTCGTCGGCGGTCAGCTCGATGTCGGCGGCGGCGATGTTCTGCGCGACGCGCTCGGGGTTGCGCGAGCCGGGGATCGGAACGATGTAGTCCTTCTTCGCCAGCAGCCAGGCCAGGGCGAGCTGCGACAGGGAGACACCCTTGCTCTCCGCGAGCTTGGTGAGCTCGCTGACGATGGAGAGGTTCTGGTCGAAGTTCTCCGGGGCCCACCAGGGAATCATCTGGCGGAAGTCGCTCGCGTCGTAGTGCTCACGGGACTTGACCGCGCCACTGAGGAAACCACGGGCGAGCGGGGAGTAGGCGACCAGCCCGATGCCGAGCTCCTCCAGTACGGGGAAGAACTGCTCGGAGTCGTGGGCGAAGATCGAGTACTCGTGCTGGAGGACCGAGATCGGGTGCACCGCGTGGGCGCGGCGGATGGCGTCCGTGTCGGTGTTGGACAGGCCGAGGTACTTGACCTTGCCGGCGTCGACGAACTCCTTCATCACACCGACCACGTCCTCGATCGGGACGCTCGGGTCGGGGCCGTGCTGGTAGAGCACGTCGATCACGTCGACGTTCAGGTTGCGGAGGCTGTTCTCGACGACCTCCCGGATGTGCTCCGGCTTCGAGTTCGGAGCGAAGGTCGGAGTGAGGCCGAACTTGGTCGCGATCGTCACCTCGTCGCGGATCGGGGCCAGAGCGTTCCCGAGGAGCTTCTCGCCCCCTCCCCAGCCGTACATCTCCGCGGTGTCGAAGTGGGTCACTCCGAGCTCGTGAGCGCGGCGGATCGCGGCGATCGACCCGGTGTCCTCCGAGGGACCGTAGCCCACTGCGGTGCCCATCGCGCCGTAGCCGAGCTCGGAGACGGTCAGGCCCTGGCGGCCCAGATTGCGCTGCTGCATGATCTGCTCCCGTAAGTCATACCAAACGGTTCGGTTCGACCATACAGCCATGAGCCGCCGCCGCCAAACCGAACGGTTCGGTTGGGTAAGCTGGGCCTCATGGCCTCCCGTAGCAGCGTCACCGACGCCACCAGTGACCGCATCATTTCCGCGGCCACCACTGAATTCGCCCGTCACGGCATCGCGGGAGCGCGGGTCGAGCGGATCGCCAAGGCAGCGCGCACCAGCAAAGAACGCGTCTATGCGTACTTCCGCAGCAAGGAGGCGCTCTACCGGTTCGTCGCCGGCCGGGAGCTCGCGGCCATGGCCGAGGCTGTTCCCCTGGATCCCGCCGACCTTCCGGGCTACGCCGGCCGCATGCATGACCACGCCATCCGCCACCCCGAACGCCACCGGCTGATGATGTGGGGTCAGCTGGAGCTGCCGGCCGGGGAGGCTCCCTCCGACGACCCGGTACAGGAGTCCCTGCGCCGCAAGATCGAGCTGGTACGCAAGGCGCAGGAGGCCGGCCACCTCGATCCCGCATGGGAGCCGGAGGACATCCTCGTGTTCGTCAGCCAGCTGGCTCTGTCGTGGGCCGGCCAGACCGACCTCGCTCCCCTCGGCGAGGAACGCGACGCCTTCCTGGCGGCCCGCCGGGCAGCCATCGTCGCCGCCGTCCAGCGCCTCTTCCCTGCGGCATGAACCAGCAGTAGCGACCCGACGGTGACGGGCGACAGATTCGTCAGCCATGCCGCAACCCGGCCGATGCGGCCACCCGCTCGTCGCACCTCATTCGAGGCCCCTTTGCATCATGATGGCGCCAAGTCCGTTCCCGCCGCCATCCGCGGAGACGGACACGTACGCGCCAGGCCGCGCCAGCTACTACGAGGAAACGGCCCGGGTATCGACGAGAGAAATACCTAGCCGCCGATTGCTGACATCGGCCTGTCCGGCTGGACGAACGTCGGGTCGTCCAAGCCCGCGCCCGCCTTCTTGCCCCACATCGCCTCGCGCCAGATGCGGGCTATCTCCTCGTCTCCGGCGTCCGAGCGCAGGGCCGCGCGCAGGTCGGTCTCCTCGCTCGCGAACAGGCAGGTGCGGACCTGGCCGTCGGCGGTGAGGCGGGTGCGGTCGCAGGCGGCGCAGAAGGGGCGGGTGACCGAGGCGATGACGCCCACGACGTGCGGGCCGCCGTCGACCAGCCAGCGTTCCGCCGGGGCCGAGCCGCGCATTTCCAAGCCCTCCTCCGTCAGCTCGAAGCGGGTGCGCAGGGAGGTCAGGATGTCCCCGGCGGTGATCATGCCGTCGCGCTTCCAGCCGTGCTGGGCGTCCAGCGGCATCTGCTCGATGAAACGCAGCTCGTAGTCGTGCTCGACCGCCCAGGCCAGCAGGTCGGGGGCCTCGTCGTCGTTCAGGCCCGGCATCAGGACCGAGTTGACCTTCACCGGGGTCAGGCCCGCCTCACGGGCCGCGTACAGGCCCTCGATGACGTCCTTGTGGCGGTCCCGGCGGGTGAGGGTCTTGAAGACGTCCGGGCGCAGGGTGTCCAGGGAGACATTGACCCGGTCCAGGCCCGCCGCCTTCAGGGCGGTCGCGGTGCGCTTGAGGCCGATGCCGTTGGTGGTCAGCGACATCTGGGGGCGGGGCTCCAGGGCCGCGACCCGCTCCACTATGCCCACCAGGCCCGGGCGCAGCAGCGGCTCGCCGCCGGTGAAGCGGACCTCCTCGATACCCAGCGAGGTGACCGCGATGTCGATCAGGCGGACGATCTCGTCGTCCGTGAGCAGATCGGGCTTGGCCAGCCACTGCAGGCCCTCCTCGGGCATGCAGTACGTACAGCGCAGATTGCACCGGTCGGTCAGCGAGACTCTCAGGTCGGTGGCCACTCGGCCGTAGGTGTCAATGAGCATGGATCGGACCGGTGACCCGGGCCAGAGGCAGGCCGGTGCTCTCGTTGGCGTGGGCGATGATCTCGGCGGTGATGGAGATGGCCGTCTCCTCGGGGGTGCGGGCACCGAGGTAAAGGCCGATCGGGGAACGCAATCGGGCCAACTGCCCCTCGGTGACCCCGACTTCACGCAGGCGACGGAGGCGTTCGTCGTGTGTGCGTCGCGAGCCCATCGCACCGACGTAGCCCACAGGCAGGTCAAGTGCCCGCTGCAGCAAGGGGATGTCGAACTTGGCGTCATGGGTCAGCACACACACGGCCGTACGACTGTCCACGGCCGCCCGTGCCAGATAGCGGTGGGGCCAGTCGACGACCACCTCGTCGGCGTGCGGGAAGCGGGCTTCGGTGGCGAAGACGGGGCGGGCGTCGCACACGGTGACGTGGTAGCCGAGGAAGCGGCCGGCCTGAGCGAGGGCGGCGGCGAAGTCTATGGCGCCGAAGATCAGCATGCGAGGGCGGGTGGCGGCCACGCGGACGAGGACGGTGAGCTGCTCGGGGCAGGTGTCGGCGTCTCCGCCGACTGAGAAAACTCCGGTGCGTCCGTTGCGGAGTTGGGCGGTGGCGCGGTCTCCCACGGCTCGGCCGGTCGGCCCATCGCCGAGTGCGCGGTCGGCGATCCAGCTGTCGCCGAGCACGCTCAACGTGGCGCCGAGCAATCCCTCAGCCCCGTCCACGACCTGGGCGATGGCGGCCGACCGCCCCTCGACCGCCTCGGCGAACGCGGCGCCGAGATGCGGCTGGGCGGCGGGGTCGATGCGCTGGACGAGGACGTCTAGTTCGCCGCCGCAGGTCAGCCCGACGGCGAAGGCGTCGTCGTCGGAGTAGCCGAACCAGGCCCGCTGGGCCGGCCCTTGGTCCCGCAGCACCTGCCGGCACAGCTCGTACACCGCGCCTTCGACACAGCCGCCGGAGATGCTGCCGATGGCGTTGCCGTCCTCGTCAACCGCGACCGACGTACCGATGGGCAGGGGTGCGCTGCCGGTGACGTCGACGACGGTGGCCAGGGCGAAGGGGCGTTCCTCGCGGCACCAGCGGTGCAGTGTGCCCGCGATGTTCAGCATGGGGGTCTCCAGAACAGACGGTCGCTGTCGCAGAAGGTGGATCGGGTCGCCGCCGCGTCAACGGGGGCGCATACGCGGCGGCGACCCTGGGAGGTCCGGCAGCCGTACGGGGGGTTCGGCTGCCGGACCCGTCTATGGAGGCGGAGCCGTCAGAGCAACGCCTCGGCGGTGATGGGTAGTTGGCGGACCCGTCGGCCGGTGGCGTTGAAGACCGCGTTGCCGATCGCGGCCGCCACGCCCACCTGGACGACCTCGCCGAGTCCCTTGACGCCCAGCAGGTTGCCGGCGTTGTCCTCGCCGTCGAGGTAGATCGCCTTGATCTCGGGGACGTCGGCGTTCACGGGCACGAGGTAGTCGGCGAGGCTGGAGTTCACGATCCGTCCGTCGCGGTGGTCGGTGACCGTGTGCTCCAGCAGCGCCTGGCCGATGCCGCCCACGATGCCGCCGACCGCCTGGCTGTCGGCGAGCTTGGGGCTGATGATCCGCCCCGCGTCGTACACGCCGAGCATCTTGCGCACCCGCACCAGCCCCAGGTCAGCGTCGACCGAGACCTCGGCGAAGGTCGCGCTGTAGGCGAAGTAGGCGGACCGGTCGGAACCGGGCCCTTCGTAAGAACCGTTCGCTTCCAGGTGGGAGCGGTCGTTGCGGGCCAGCAGGCTCTTGTACGTCTCCCCGCGCGCAGTGTTGTTCCGGTCGTGCAGTCGGCCGTTGCGCACGACGACGTCGTCCGCGTTCACTCCGTACAGCGGCGACTCGCGGTCCTCCACGGCCAGCTTGATCGCCTGCTGGCGCACCTTGTTGCAGGCGTCGACGACGGCCGAGCCGACGCTGGCCATGGTCGCCGAACCGCCGTGCGGCGAGGTGAACGGATACTCCGAGTCCCCCAGCCGGAAGGTCACCGTGCGCATGGTCAACCCGAGGGCGTCCGCGGCCACCTGGGTCTGGGACGTGTACGTGCCCGGCCCCATGTCGGTGGTGGCCGCCTCCACGACCGCCGTGCCGTCGGCATCCAGCCGCGCCCGGGCCTGCGCGGGGAATCGCCCGCAGTCGTAGGCCCCGGCGGCCATGCCCAGGCCGATCAGCAGGTCCCCCTCCCGTGTGGAGCGCGGCTTGGGGTTACGCCGGTCCCAGCCGAACTCGCGGGCGCCGACCGTGTAGCACTCGCTCAGTCGCCGGGAGGAGAACGGCTCGTTCGTCGACTCGTCCTCGGCCGGTTCGTTGCGTCGGCGCAGCTCGATCGGATCGATGCCGAGCTCGTCGGCGAGCTCGTCCATGGCCGACTCGATCACGAACGACGCGGGGGCGAAGCCGGGTCCGCGCATCCAGATCGGGGTGTTCACGTCCAAAGGCACCTGCCGGTACGCCTGGCGGACGTTGGGCATGCTGTACATCATCTGGCCCGTGCCCAGGACGGCCTCGACGAAGGTCTCGTACGACGAGGTCTCGTGGTCGATGTCGTGGATCGCGGCGTTCAGCTTGCCGCGCCGGTCGCTGCCGAGGCACAGCCGGTACTCGTAGGCCGGCCGGAATCCGGTGCCGAAGTACATCTGCTTGCGCGACAGCACCAGCTTCACCGGGCGCCGTGTCACCCGCGCGGCCAGCGCGGCGACGATGGTGTGCGGCCAGCAGCGCAGGCCGCTGCCGAAGCCGCCGCCAACGAACGGGTTGATGACTCGCACCGCGTCCGCCGGGAGGTCGAAGACCGCGGCGATCTCGTCGTGCGTGCCCATCACCCACTGCGTCTTGTCCCAGACCGTGAGCCGGTTGCCGTCCCAGCGGGCGACGGTGGCGTGCGGCTCCATCGGGTTGTGGTGGTTGCGCGCCAGTTCGTACGTCAGGTCCAGCCGTACGGCGGAGGAGCGCAGCCCCGCTTCCGCGTCCCCGCGCGCGTAGGGCGTCGGCTCGCCCGGCTTGGCCTTGGTGATGTCGGTCGAGGGCTGCTCGGCGTCGTAGCGGACCTTGACCAGGCTCGCCCCGTGCTGGGCGGCCTCCAGGGTGGTGGCCACCACGACGGCGACCGGCTGGCCGTGGAAGAGGACCTTGTCGTCCTGGAAGACCCGAAGCCTGCGTCCGGCCGGGTTGTTGGAGCCGGCGTTGTCGCGGTACGGCAGTTTCGGGGCGTTGCCGTGGTGGATCACCCGCAGCACGCCCGCGTGTTTCTCGGCGGCGCGTGTGTCGATGGACCTGATGCGGCCACGTCCGATGCTCGCGTCGACGATGACGGCGTGCACGACACCCTTGATGTCGTGCTCCGCGGCGTACTCCGCCTTGCCGGTGACCTTGAGCCGGCCGTCCACGCGGGACAGCGGTGCGCCTACGGCTGCCTGCGGCTGGGGGCTCATTCCATTTCTCCTACGGTGCGCAGCTGGCGTTCGACGGTTCGCTTCAGGAGCTCGACCTTGAACCGGTTGTGCTGGAGGGGGCGGGAGCCGTCGGCCGCGTGACTGGCGGCCTCGGCCCACAGCCGGTCCGAGGGGCGCTCGCCGATCAGGGCTCGCTCGACGGCGGACAGCTTCCACGGCACCGTGGCCACACCGCCGGCGGCGACCTTCGCATCGCGGATCACGCCGCCGCGTACATGCAGCGCGACGGCCGCCGAAGCGAGCCCGAACGAGTAGGACTGCCGGTCGCGGATCTTCAGGTAGGCCGACTTGAGCGGGCGCGGATACGCCGGGATCTCGACCGCCGTGATCAACTCGCCCCGCCGGATGTCCTGTTCGCGCTGCGGGGTGCTGCCGGGACGGAGCAGGAAGTCGGCGAAGGGGAGGCTGCGCTCCTTGCCGTCCGGGGCCTGCAGATGGACGGTCGCCTCCAGGGCGGTGAGGGCAACGGCGAAGTCGGAGGCGTGCACGGCCACGCAGTGATCGGAGCCGCCGAGGATCGCATGGCCGCGGTTGTAGCCGTGCAGGGCGGCACACCCGGAGCCGGGCTCGCGCTTGTTGCAGTCGGCGGTCACGTCACGGAAGTACGTGCAGCGGGTGCGCTGCATGATGTTGCCGCCGATGGTGGCCATGTTCCGCAGCTGGGCCGAGGCGCCCCGCAGGGCCTGGGCGGCCACCGGGTACAGGGAGTTCAGCTTGGAGTCGGCGGTCACTACGGCCATCGGTGCCAGGGCGCCGATGCGGATGCCGCCGCCCTTGGTGGCGGTGATCTCACGCAGGGGCAGCGCGCTGATGTCGACCACCGTCTCGGGGGTCTCGACGGTCTCGCGCATCAGGTCGACCAGCGTGGTGCCGCCGGCGATGTAACGGCCGCCGCGTCGACCGGCGTCCAGAGCTTCCTGGACGCTGTTCACGCGGGTGTAGGCGAAGGGATACACGGGCCGCTCCTTACTTCCGGGCGGCGGTCTGCTCGACCGCGCGCACGATCTTGACGTAGCAGCCACAGCGGCAGACGTTGCCGCTCATGTACTCCCTGATCTCCTCCGGCGAGCTGGTGTGACCCTCCTGGATACAGGCCACGCCCGACATGATCTGGCCCGGAGTGCAGTACCCGCACTGGAAGGCGTCCTCGTCGATGAACGCCTGCTGCAGCGGGTGCAGTTCGTCGCCCTTGGCCAGGCCCTCGATCGTGGTGACCTCGGCGCCCTCCAGCCGAACGGCCAGTGTCAGGCAGGAGTTGACCCGCTGCCCGTCGACCAGCACCGTGCACGCCCCGCAGGCCCCAGCGTTGCAGCCCTTCTTGGAGCCGGTCAGGTCGAGGTGCTCGCGCAGCAGGTCAAGGAGCGAGGTGCGGTTGTCCACCGTCACAGTGCGGCGGGTGCCGTTGACCGTCAGGGAGACCTGGCCGGAGGGCGCCGCCCCCGCGGCGAAGGCCTCCTGCGAGCCGGCGAGGAAGGTCCCTCCGGCCACCACGGCACCGCCCACCACGACACCGGTGGCGATGACGGTACGACGGCTCGGCCCAGAGGAGGACTCACCCGATTCGGTCGAGGGTGGAACAGCGGATTCAGAGAGGTCAGCAGACATACATACGCCTTCGCATCACGGACGGGACAGACGTGAACAACTGCGGGGCAGCAGGCGCGGGATCAACGCCGCCGCGGGAAAGGGCGACCGCGCGCCTTGGCAGCGGCGGCCGATCACGCCGGAAGTCTTGCATCACCGGCGACAGTCGCGGCAGGGAGACTTTTATCCCCCCTTTGCCTTCTCATGGTCTTCTTCATGGCAGGGAGGCGGTGAGCGAACTGGATTCTTTGAAGGCATGGCGCATTTCGCACGCCGCCGGGCAAGAGCCTGACTCTGCCAGTGGTAGGAACCGCGAGCGTAGGCACATTCCTGCCCTGGGTGATTTCCCGGCGGCGAGGCATGCTCGTCACCGTGCTCGGCCGGAAGGCAGCCGGGCGCGAGAGCACTGCTAGGAGATCCCCCTCATGACCACCGTTGCTGCTTATGCCGCTCCCGCCGCCAAGGCTCCGCTGGAGCGCACCACCATCGAGCGGCGCCCGGTCGGCGAATTCGACGTGCTGATCGACATCAAGTTCGCCGGTATCTGTCACTCCGACATCCACCAGGTCCAGGAGGGCTGGGGTACCGCCATCTTCCCGATGGTCCCCGGTCACGAGATCGCCGGTGTCGTCTCCGAGGTCGGCCCCGGTGTCACGCTGTTCGAGGTCGGCGACCGGGTGGGCGTCGGCTGCTTCGTCGACTCCTGCCGCGAGTGCGACCACTGCAAGGCCGGCCTGGAGCAGTACTGCACCGGCGGCGGCATGATCCAGACGTACAACTACCTCGACAAGGACGGCGAGCCCACCTACGGCGGCTACTCCGAGAAGATCGTCGTCGACGAGAACTACACCGTCCGGATCCCCGACGGCCTCGCCCTCGACGTGGCCGCGCCGCTGCTGTGCGCGGGCATCACCCTGTACTCCCCGCTCAAGCACTGGGGCGCCGGTCCCGGCAAGAAGGTCGCGATCGTCGGTCTGGGCGGTCTCGGCCACATGGGCGTCAAGATCGCGCACGCGCTGGGCGCCGAGGTCACCGTCCTCTCCCAGTCGCTGCGCAAGAAGGACGACGGTCTGAAGCTGGGCGCCGACCACTACTACGCCACCAGCGACCCGAAGACCTTCGAGGAGCTGGCCGGCACCTTCGACCTGATCGTCTCCACGGTCTCGGCCCCGCTGGACTTCAGCGGGTACGTGAACCTGCTGAAGATCGACGGAGCCCTCGTGAACGTCGGCGCTCCCGAGGAGCCGATCTCCGTCAACGTCTTCCCCTTGATCATGGGCCGCAGGTCGATCGCCGGCTCCGCCATCGGCAGCATCGCCGAGACCCAGGAGATGTTGGACTTCTGCGCCGAGCACGGCTTCGGCGCCGAGATCGAGGTGATCGCTGCGTCCGAGATCAACGAGGCGTACGAGCGGGTGCTGGCGAGCGACGTCCGGTACCGGTTCGTGATCGACACGGCGACGATCTGACCCCGGATTCACCCCGTCCCCGAGAAGGGGGGAGGAATTCTTCCCTGGGAGAATTCCTCCCCCCTTCTTTCTCTATCCAGGCCGAGCCCAAGATGCAGAAAATGCGCTTACGGGCCAATCTTGATGGAAAACCAGGCGCCCGGAGTATCACGCATCAAACACCCTTGCCGGGAAATCAGGAGCGCACCGTGACCGAACTCGACATGGCCGAGCTGGCATTCAACGGATTCGTCGGGCAGTGGACGGAAGGCACCACCGACGGCCGGCGGGCGCCTCTGCTGCGTCGGCCCTCCGAACTGGGCCTGGCCTACGAGGACGTGACGTTCCCGTCGATGGACGGCGTACCTCTTGAAGGGTGGTTCATCCCGGCCGACTCCGACCGGCTGATCACCCACAACCACTTCTCCCCCGGCAACCGCTACGGCTACCCCGGACACCTGCCCGGCTGGGACCGCTTCGGCGGCTTCGAGGTCAACTTCCTCCCCTCCTACAAGGCACTGCACGACGCCGGCTACAACGTCCTCGCCTACGACCTGCGCAACCACGGCATGAGCGGGTACGGCAACGGCGGCATCTGCACGATCGGCCTCACCGAGTACCGCGACGTCATCGGAGCCCTCCGCTACGCCGCAGCACGCCCCGACACCAAGAACATGAAGAAGGCCCTGCTGTCGGTGTGCCTGGGTGCCAACTCCACCGCGGTGGCCTGGGCCAAGCACCCCGAGGAGTTCGCCGAGATCCAGGCAATGGTCATGCTCCAGCCGCTGGAGGGCCGTTCCATCGGCGAACAGTTCTCCAAGGCCCTCGGCTTCGAGGGCGGCTACGCCCGGCTCGACCAGGCCGTGCTGGAGCGCACCGGCTTCCATCTGGCAGAGCAGTCGCCCGCGACGTACGCCTCCGCCATCACCGTGCCCACGCTGGTGGCGCAGGAACACGACGACGTCATGACCACTCCCGAAGCCGTGCAGGCCGTCCACGACGCCATCCCCGTCGAGGACAAGCAGATGCACTGGATCCACGGCAGCACCCGCCGCTTCGACGGCTACAACTACTTCAGCGAGCACCCCGAGGTCGCTGTCGACTGGTTCGACACGCACGTCCGCTGACGAACAACCGCAGGAGAGGCAGGGACATGGAGGAGTGCTTCACCAAGAACCTGGCGTGAGCGCCGATCACGGAAAGCCGACCCGGGCTGGCCCCGGGTCGGCTTTCGGTCTGTCGGGGCTCAGCGTCGCCGCAGACGCAGTACGGGGACCAGGTTCAGGAGCAGCCCGATCGCGGCGACGCCGGTGACCAGGTTCAGGCCGGGGTGGTAGGCGGTGAAGTCGGCGCCGCTGTCGCCTGCTTGAGCGATCACGGCGGTGAGTACGGCGAGAATGAGGGCGGCGCCGACCTGGCCCGAGGTCTGCACCAGGCCGGAGGCGAGGCCCTGTTCGGAGTCGTCGATGCCTTCGGTGGCCTGGGCTATGATGGCGCTGTAGCCGAACGCGAAGCCGCCGCCCAGGAGCAGCAGGGACGGGAGCATGGCGGTGACGTAGTCGGGTGAGGAGCCGGCCGTGGCCAGGAACCAGACGTAGCCGAGGGTAAGCGAGGTCATCGAGGTGATGATCAGTGGTGCCGTGCCGAAGCGGTTGACGAGTCTGCCGGTGAGGGGCGAGCCGACGGCGACGATCAGGCCGACCGGCAGCAGTGCGAAGGCCATGCGCAGGGGCGACCAGCCGAGCCCGTCCTGGAGGTACAGCGTCATCATGAATTGGAAGCTGAGGTAGGAGCCCATCAGCGCGACGATGCTGAGGTTGGCTCGGACCGTGGTGGCCTTGCGCAGGATGCCGAAGCGGACCAGGGGGTGGCGGACCCGCTGCTCGAACAGGACGAAGGCGAGCAGCAGCAGGGCGGCGACGCCGAAGCCGGCGAGCGTCGCCGCGGAGGTCCAGCCCGTCTGAGGGGCGGTGACCACGGCGTAGACGGCGAGCAGCATGCCTGCGGTGAGGGTGACGGCTCCGGCCGGGTCCTGGCCGCCGGTCTCGGTGCGGCGGTCGCGCGGGATCAGGAAAAGGCCGACGCCGAGCGCGAGTAGGGCGAGCGGGACCGGCATGAGGAAGGTCCAGCGCCAGCCGATCCCGGTGAGCAGGCCGCCGAGGATCAGGCCCGAGGAGTAGCCCAGGGCGCCGAAGAGGCTGAAGACCGACAGCGCCCGGTTGCGCTGCGGGCCCTCCGGGAACGTCGTGGTGAGGATCGACAGGCCGGCCGGCGCGGTGAAGGCGGCGGCCACACCCTTGACGAATCGGGTGGCGATCAGCAGCGAGCCGCTGTCGACGAGGCCGCCGAGCATCGAGGCGGCGGCGAAGACGGCCAGCGCGATGAGGAAGACGCGGCGGCGCCCGAGCAGGTCGGCGGTGCGGCCGCCGAGCAGCATCAGGCCGCCGTAGCCGAGGACGTATCCGTTGATGATCCACTGCAGTGAGCCGGTGGCCATGCCGAGGTCGTGGCCGATGGAGGGCAGGGCTACGCCGACCATGGAGACGTCGAGGCCGTCGAGGAACAGCACGAGGCACAGCACGGCGAGGACAGTCCAGAGGCGGGCGGTCCAACGTGGTTCCGGGGCGACCGAGGGCAGCGTCCCGGGGCGGGACTGGGTCAGGGACATGGGGAAAGGGGTCTCTTTCCTGGCGGATGAGCAGGCAGGTCGGACACCTCGGCGCTGAGGAAACCGGTTCTGTCAGTGGGGAGAAGGCCGGACCGGGGGCGGGGACGCGCGGCGCGGTGGGCCTCGTGACGAGCGTGCCAGGAGAGCCGTAGATGAAAAAGGGAGAGCCTCTTCCTAGGCGCGGGGCGCGTAGGAGGAAAGGCTCTCCCTTTGAAGGGAATACCTGGGCGACGAAGGGAATGCCTGGGCGACGGTCAGGCGGAGCTGTCGCTGGTCGAGTGGCTCGGGTCCGCTGCCCAGGAGGCCAGCATGCGCAGGCTGTCATGCGTCGGGGTGCCGGATTCGGCGGTCCAGACGATGATCGCCAGGTCGGAGTCGGCGGCCCAGGTGACGGCGTTCCAGTCGAGGTGCAGGTCGCCGACGACGGGGTGGCGCAGGTGCTTGGTCCCGGTGTCCCGGACGGCGACGTGGTGGGAGCCCCACCACTGGCGGAACTGCTCGTCCCGGACCGAGAGTTCGCCCACCAGGGCGGCGAGCTGTGTGTCCCCGGGGTTGTTGGCGTTGTGCATCCGCATCTGGGCGATGGCCAGCCGGGTGACGCCCTCCCAGTCCGCGTACAGCTCGCGCATCCTGGGGTCGGTGATGAGCAGCCTTATGTAGTAGCGCTGCTTCTCGGGGATCTTCCCGAAGTCGGTGATCAGGGCGGCGCCCATGGCGTTCCAGGCGACGATCTCGGTGCGCGGACCGATCACGAAGGCGGGGGTGTGCGCCATGTCGTCGAGCATGCGCTGCAGCTGCGGCTGCGCCTTGAGGCGCGGCTGCCGGCGGGGCGGGCGGAAGTCGTCCTTGGCCGCGAGCTCGTACAGGTAGGCGCGCTGGTCCTCATCCAGGCGCAGCACCCGGGCCAGGGACTCCAGCACGGACGGCGACGGCTGGATACGGCCCTGTTCGAGGCGGGCGTAGTAGTCGGTGCTGATGGCCGCCAGTACGGCGACCTCCTCACGGCGCAGGCCCGCGACACGACGCGAGCCGCCGTCGGGCAGACCGACGGCGGCCGGGTCGAGCTCGGCGCGGCGCGCCTTGAGGAATTCCCCCAGATCGTGGCGGTGAGGATCGCGGTTCATGCCATCACCTTGGCATCGGAACGCGGTGTTGTCAGGGGGAGAGATTTGTCCCTGGAAGTCCTCACCGTCGAGAAGCCGCGCTGCCCTGCGGGATCAGCGGACGCGGCTCCACTTCCCGTGGAGCTGGACGAACTCGCCACCGATGACGGAGCTGGCCATGCAGGTGCCCTCGGTGTAGTCCTCGATGTGCGTGACGTGGTCACCGGCGTCAGGCTCGGTCCAGCGGACGACGAACAGGCCGTCGCGGAGCTGGGTGGTGGTGTACTCCATCGTCTGCTTACGGCCCTTGATGGCGCCGCCCGTCACCTCGAAGCTGACCTGGGTCTCCGAGTCGAAGGTGATCTCCACAGTGAAGTGGCCGAGCGGGGTGTCGGGGCCGAGGTCCGCGAGCCAGGTCTGGCCGACGCTGGGGAGAGTCGCGTTGCTGTCCATCGGTACTACCTCTTTCTTTGAGCCTTTGAGCCTTTGAGCTTTTGAGCGGCGGTGCGGGGTGTCGTCAGCCGAGGGTCTTGACGACTTCCTGGGCCAGCGGGACGGCCGAGGCGGGGTTCTGGCCGGTGATGAGGTTGCGGTCCACCTCGAGGTGGGGGGCGAAGTTCTCCTCGCCCTTGTGGTAGTCCGCGCCGACGTCGGAGACGAGGCGGTCCTGCAGCAGCCACTTCGCCCGGTCGGCGAGGCCGTTCTGGATCTCCTCGGAGTTGGACAGGCCGGTCAGGCGGTAGCCGGAGAACGGGGACTTGCCGTCGGCGTCCACGGTGGACAGCAGCGCGGCCGGGCCGTGGCAGACCAGCGTCACGAGCTTGCCGGAGGCCAGCCAGTCGCTGAGCAGCTTGCCGGCCGCGGGGTCGTCGGACAGATCCTCCATCGGGCCCCAGCCGCCGGGCACGAACACGGCGTCGTAGCCGTCGATGTCCACGTCCTCGATGCGGACGGGGTTCGCCAGTTCGGTGGCCTCCTTGAGGGCGGTCCGCATCTGCTCGGCACCCTCCTCGCCACCGTTGAAGTCCGGCGTCAGGCTGAGCGCGTCGGCGGTCGGCGGGACCCCGCCCGGGGTGGCCGCGGCGACCTCGTAACCGGCCGCCTTGAAGACGCCGTACGGACCGATGGCCTCCTCGGCCCAGAAGCCTGACGGCTGCTCGAACCCGTCGGCCAGGGTCCAGTGGTCGGCGGCGGTGATGAGGAAGAGGATCTTCGCCATGGGGTGCTCCCTGGGGTGAGTGCGGGCGGTCAGTTGTTCGCGGCCTGCTGGACGACGTGGCTGTCGGCGGCCTGGATCAGGTGCGTGAGCTTGCCGTCGCCGACCGTCCACAGGTGGATGAAGCGGGCGTCCGACTCCTCGCCGGCCTTGGACACGGCGTGGTAGTGGCCGCGGACGAACACGTGCTCACCTGCGTCGTAGAAGTCCTCGGCCACCGCACCGAAGGAGGTGAAGCGGGGCGCGAGTTGGCCGAAGAAGTCGCCGCCGGCGCTCGCCCAGGTCTTGTAGACGCCGCCATAGGGGAAGCCGGGGGTGATGTCCCAGACGATGTCGGGGTCGATGACCTCGGCGACCACGTCCGGGGCCATGCCGGAGTCGTAGAGGCGGCGGACGAGAGCGAGATTCGGGGAGTCGGACATGAGAGTGCTCCTTGGGGATCTACAGGGGGGACTTGTCTCAGGCGGCGAGGGCGGCGCGGCCGGCGCGGAAGAAGGCGGTCTGCTGCGCGACACGGGCGCCGAGTCCCTCGGCGGTGGCGATGTCCGACTTGTGGACGGCCTCCGGACCAACATCGGTCGGGGTCTGGGCACCCGCACCGACGAAGTAGCCCAGACGGTTGATGTCGTCCTCGCTGCCCTCGGTGGAGGCCCAGCCCGGCTGGACGCCGAGGCTGACCCAGTGCATGCCGTGCTGGGCGGCCATAGTGAAGAAGTAGCCCAGGGTCGAGGACTTGTCGCCGTTCTTGGCACCGGAGTTGGTGAAACCGGCGGCGATCTTGTCGACCCAGGTCTGGGTGAACCAGCGATTGCTGCTCGCCTCGGCGAAGGCGTGGAAGGCGGCGGAGGCGGTGCCCATGTAGGTGGGGGCACCGAAGATGATGGCGTCGGCGGCGTCCAGCTGCGCCCACTGCTCGTCGGTGATCGTGTCCACGGGGATGGAGATCACCTCGGCACCGGCTTCCGCGGCGCCGCGCGCCACGGCCTCGGCTATGACGGCGGTGTGGCCGTAGCCGGAATGGAAAGCGACGGCGACCGTGGGGCGGGAGGTGGAGGACATGGGGGTATTGCTCCTCGAAAAGGATCTCGAAAGGGATTGCGTAAATCGTGCTCTGGAAGCATGGCACGGAATTCAACAGGGAAGGTAGGAAGGATTTGTCCCTGGCTTTACGCCGGGAATCACCTGCCGATTTTACGAATTCATGGCGGGTGTCGCCGCCCAGGAGGAAAGAAAGCGCAGGCCCTCGTACGCACGCGAGTCGGGTTCGGCGCTCCACACGATCAGCTGCTGATCGGGGTCGGCCACGCAGGTGAGGGCGTCCCAGGCGAGGGAGAGTTCACCGGCGACCGGGTGGTCGAACACCTTGGTGCCGCCGGTCCGGGGCACCACATGGCGGCCTCCCCACCATTGGCGGAACTGGTCGCCCTGCACCGACAGCTCACCGACGAGGTCGGCCAGTCTCCGGTCGTCGGGGCAGGCCGCGGCCTGCTGCCGCAGCACGGCCACGGCGTTGCGGGCGGAGTCCTCCCAGTCGGCGTACAGCATTCTCATGGCCGGGGCGGTGAAGAGCTGCCGGACGTAGTTGCGCTGCTGGTGGGGGATCTTCGCGAAATCGGTGCCGAACAGGGCGGCGGCCATCGGGTTCCACGCCAGGATGTCCAGGTGCCGGCCCAGGATCACGCCGGGGGCCACGCTGAGCTCGTTCAGCACGGTACGCAGCCGGGGGTGCGCCTTCTGCGGCGCCCGCCGCCGCGCCCGACCGGCCTCCTTCCCGGCCAGCTCGAACAGCTGGTCCCGCTGGTCGTCACTGAGGTGCAGGACCCGGACGAGCTCGGCCAGCACGGACGCGGAGGGGGCCATACGGCCCTGCTCCAGGCGCGTGTAATAGTCGGTGCTGATGGCGGCCAGCACAGCCACCTCGTCCCGGCGCAGCCCGGCAACGCGTCGCCGCCGGTCAGTTTCGGGCAGCCCGACCGTACGGGGGCTGAGCTCGGCCCGACGGGCCTTCAGGAATTGACCCAGCTCCTTACGGTGCGCACTGCTGTTCATACTGGCCAGTGTGCGCCGTCCGCCACTCGGCTGGGTAGGACGGTTTTATCCCTGGATACATCGCTCCGGGGGTGGAATTCTCCTCTGTACGGGCCCTGCGGGCGGTGACAGAGTCAGAGACCGGCAATTATTTTCACAGGCCGTCGGCGCTTCTGTACACCCTTTTGACCATCGTCGACGAATCCGGCACGTCCGGGTGACACCGCTGCCCGAGAAACGCATCAGGAGAAAAGTCATGCGCGCAACCGTGATCCACGCCCCCGGTGACATCCGGGTGAGGGACGCCCCCGAGCCCAAGATCCTCAAGCCGACGGACGCGATCATCCGCACCGTCGCCACCTGCGTCTGCGGCTCGGACCTGTGGCCGTACCGCGGCCTGGAGCCGGTCGGCGACCCGCACCCGATGGGGCACGAGTACGTCGGGATCGTCGAGGAAGTCGGCAGCGAGGTCGGCAACGTGAAGCCGGGCCAGTTCGTGGTCGGCTCCTTCGCCACCTCCGACAACACCTGCGCGAACTGCCAGAAGGGCTGGCAGTCCTCCTGTCTGAACCGCGAGTTCATGGGCACCTGCCAGGCCGAGTACGTACGCATTCCCAACGCCCACGGCACCCTGGTCGCCACCGACGAGCACCCCTCCGGCGACTTGGTGCCCAGCCTGCTGGCCGTGTCCGACGTGATGGGCACCGGCTGGTACGCGGCCCTCGCCGCCGAGGTCAAGCCCGGCTCGACGGCCGTCGTGGTCGGTGACGGCGCGGTCGGCCTGTGCGGGGTCATCGCCGCGAAGGAGCTCGGCGCGGAGCGGATCATCGCCATGTCCCGCCATGAGTCCCGGCAGAAGCTCGCCCTGGAGTTCGGCGCCACCGACATCGTCAGCGAGCGCGGCGAGGAAGGCATCGCCCGCATCAAGGACCTCACCGGCGGCATCGGCGCCGACTCCGTCCTGGAGTGCGTCGGCACCTCCCAGTCCATGAGCCAGGCCCTGCACTCCGCGCGCCCGGGCGGCAACGTCGGCTTCGTCGGCGTCCCCCACGAGGTGGCCGTCGACGGCCAGGAGCTGTTCTTCTCCCAGGTCGGCCTGCGCGGCGGCCCGGCGCCTGTCCGCCGCTACCTGCCCGACCTGATCGACCGCGTGCTGTCCGGCCACATCAACCCGGGCAAGGTCTTCGACCTCACGCTGCCGCTGGAGCAGGTCGCCGAGGGCTACAAGGCGATGGACGAGCGCCGCGCCATCAAGGCCCTCCTCAAGCCCTGACCCGATCGCCTCGTGGGCGTGAGCTGCGCGGGCCGCGCTCACGCCCACGAGGGCACACCCCGCCGCACGGTCGTGAAGGAGGCAAGCCCATGACGACCTGGACGAACGACGAACTGACCCGGATCGAGCACGCCGAGGAACTTCAGATGGCCCCCTCGCGCAGCGACGGAGCGCCACGCACACCCGTGCCGATCTGGGTCGTCCGCGACGGCGACGACCTCTACGTCCGCTCCTTCCGCGGCAGCGCCGGCGCCTGGTACCGCGCAGCCCTGGTCAGCCACGAGGGCCGTATCCGCTCCGGCGGCGTCGCCAAGGACGTCACCCTCGTCGAGGTCACCGACCCCGGCGTCAACGACCGCATCGACACCGCCTACCGCACCAAGTACGGCCGCTACGGCGCGAGTTACATCGATCCCATGGTGGCCTCGCGGGACACGACCCTGAAGCTCGCACCCCGCTGAACAGCGGCACTTTCACCCCTCCAGGAGAAGCACCTTGCTCGGTCTCGAACTCGTCGTGGTCCTGGGCGTGGCCGTGCTGGTGGGCAACCTCGTGGGCCAGCGCCTCGGCATCGCGCCGCCCGTCGTCCTGCTCGTGACGGGTGTGCTCCTGGGATTCATCCCGGCCGTACGGAACGCGCAACTGCCGCCGGAAGTCGTGCTGTTGCTCTTCCTTCCGGTGCTGCTGTACTGGGAGAGCCTGACCACCTCCCTGCGGGAGATCCGCACCAACCTGCGCGGCATCCTGCAGCTGAGCACCGTACTCGTCATCCTCACCGCCTGGGCCGTCGCCGCGACGGGACACACCCTCGGACTGCCGTGGGGGCCGGCCTGGGTGCTCGGCGCTGCCATGGCGCCCACGGACGCGACGGCCGTCGGTGTCCTGGCCCGCGCCCTGCCACGCCGTCAGGTCACCATCCTGCGGGCGGAGAGCCTGGTCAACGACGGCACGGCCCTGGTCGTCTACGGTCTCGCCGTAGGCATCACGGTCGGCGAGGAACACCTGAGCATCCCGCACGTCGGCGGGCTGTTCCTGCTCGCGTACGGCGGTGGAGCGGCCGTGGGTGTCGCGGTCGCGTGGGTCAACATGAACCTGCGGCGCCGCCTGACCGATCCCCTCCTGGGCAACCTGGTCATGATCCTGGCGCCCTTCACCGCATACCTGCTGGCCGAACTGATCGAGGCGTCCGGCGTCCTCGCGGTGGTCGTCAGCGGCCTGATCATGTCCCAGGTCGCCCCGCGCATCGTCCTGGCCGAACACCGCACGCAGGCCCTGGCGTTCTGGCCACTGGCCACCTTCATCATCAACGGGGCGCTGTTCGTCCTGGTCGGGGTGGAACTGCAGTACGCCGTCCGCGACCTGGGCCGCGCCGATCTCCAGGACGCGCTGATCGCGGTCGGTGTCATCTGCGTGGTGCTGGTCGCCGTACGCTTCGCGTTCCTGTACGCCTCCACCTACCTGGTCCGCGCACTCGACCGCAGCCCCCGGCAGCGCTCGCTCCGGGTCGGGCACCGCACCCGGGTCGTCAACGGACTGGCCGGCTTCCGGGGCGCGGTCTCGCTCGCGATGGTGCTCTCGGTGCCGCAGACCCTCGACTCGGGCGAACCCTTCCCCGACCGCAGCTTCATCGTCTTCGTCACCTCCGGGGTCATCCTCGTGACGCTGGTGGTGCAGGGACTGCTGCTGCCGGTGGCGGTGCGCTGGGCGAAACTGCCGCCCGACACCTCGGTCGACGAAGAGCACGACCTCGCCGAGACCACCGCCATCGAAGAGGCGATCAAGGCAATGCCCGGGCTCGCCGCCGAGCTGCGGTCCGAGCCGACCATCGTCGAGTGGCTGTGCCAGGAGTACGAGGCTCACCTGGCATCCGTCCGGGCCAGGAGCGCGGGCGCCCACGACGACCCCGCCGTGCTCCAGCACCAGGACTACCTCGCGCTGCGCTTGGCCCTCATCGCCAACAAACGCTCCACCGTCGTCAGGCTCCGCGACGAGCGCCGGATCGACGACACCGTACTGCGCCGCCTGCAGGCCGCCCTCGACAGCGAAGAGGTGCGCCTGTCCGAAGGCGCGGCGGTCGAATGACCCGTCCCTGAGGAAGGACGTTCCACTGCGCCCAACAACTGCTTGTGACCGCCGGACGAATCGAAGGAGCTCCTTCAGCGCGCCTGACCAACCACGGGCAGGGCCGTTCTCTGGGGAAAATCTTGGGCCGTCACCCAAACGCGCTGAAGGACCGGGGTTTCGAGGGCAGGCTCGGTCGAACGCAGACGAACGCTGATGCTCTGGGTGAGGTCGGCCAGCCGGATCACCTCAATCGCACCGGGCTGTGTGTTCGTGTCCACGGCCAGGAATCTGGGGACTCACTGCTGGGCGGGGTTCTGGTATCGCGGGGCGAGTGTGCTGGTGGACGAGGAGCGGAGCCCGAATTCCGCCGCGGCGATGCGATCCACCGCCTCGCCGTCGACCAGTCCGGGCACGCACACGACCTCGCCGGTTTCCAAGGCCCTCAGCGAAGCGGTCACCACGTCCTCGACGGGCATGCCTCCGTCGTCGTGTACTCGCGCTACCTCACCGGCTACCGGATCCTGGCCCTGGGTGAGATGGAACTCGGTTGCCGTCAGCCCGGGGCACAGCACCTGGACACGAACCGGCGCACCGTCCAACTCTGCGGCGAGGGTTCGGCTGAAGGTGACTACGTACCCCTTGGTCCCTCCATAGACCGCCCGCACCGGCAGAGGGTCCGGCGGAAGCGAACCGGCGAAGGCGAGGGTGGAAGCCACATTCACCACGGCGCCGCGGCCGCGTGCCAGCATGCCCGGCACGGCTGCACGAGCGAGCCGGGTGAGCGCCACCACGTTCACGGCCAGCACCTTCTCCAGCAGTGCTGTATCGGTCTCGGCGAAGGGGCCGTAGCCGTTGATGCCCGCGTTGTTCACCAGCAGCTCGACGTCGTCCTCGGCGGTTCGCCGGGCAACCCGGTCCAGGTCACCGGCATCGCCCAGATCCGCGACGACGGTTTCCACTCGTACGTCGTGCAGCCCGGTCAGCTCCGCGGCAAGTGCGCGCAGCCGCTCTGCGCGACGCGCCACCAGCACCAGATCGTGACCATCCGCAGCGAGCCGACGTGCGTAGGCCGCACCGATGCCCGAGGAGGCACCGGTCACGATGGCTGTTCCCCTGGCGGGAAGGGATTCGGGATGGATAGTCATGGTATCCATACCTTTCTTCCTGGGTTGATCGCGGTCATTCGTAAGATCGGGACACCCAGGGATGCCGGGTGTGGCTGTCATGAAAGTGCCGCGTTCGTGGCTGAGGAGGATTGGCCGCCCGGCATCCCGCGACGACTCGACTGCTGATTGGGATGCGCGAACCGGATCGCTCGTATGGACGTGACAGCGAGGTCGTCTGCTGGGACAGCACACAAGAACGACGAAGGAGGGTCCGGTGCCCGAACTGTGGGCGGGGACGGACGCGGGCAAGGCCGAGCACCACTGCACCGTGATCGACGCGGACGGCACGAAGGCGCTCTCGCGCCGGGTGCCGAACAGCGAGGACGAGCTGCTGCAACTGCTCGGTGACGTCCTGGATCTGGCCGACGGCGATGCCGTCACCTGGGCGGTCGACCTGAACGCCGGCGGGGCCGCGCTGTGGATCGCGCTGCTGGTCAATCACGGGCAGCGGCTGTTCTACATCCCCGGCCGGACCGTGCACCACGCCTCCGGCGCCTACAAGGGCGACGGAAAGAGCGATGCGAAGGACGCCTTCGTCATCGCCGACCAGGCCCGGATGCGCCGCGACCTCCAGCCGCTGCAGGAGACCAGCGAGATCGCGGTCGACCTGAAGATCCTGACCGCCCGCCGCATGGACCTGTCCGCCGACCGCACCAGGGCGATCAACCGGCTCAGGGCCCAGATCCTGGAGTACTTTCCCGCCCTGGAACGGGCCTTCGACTACAGCACGTCCAAGACCGCGCTCCTCCTGCTGACCGGGTATCAGACCCCGGCCGCCCTGCGCCGGATCGGCCGGTCCCGGCTGACGACCTGGCTCAAGAACCACGGCGTCCGCACTCTCAACATCGCCAAAAGTGCTGCCGAAGCGGCGATCACCGCTGCCGAGGCCCAGTTCACCCTCGTCCCCGGGGAGAAGACCGCCGCCAGGATGGTCCACACCCTGGCCAAGGAGGTGATGGCCCTCGACGAGGAGATCTCCGAGCTCAACGACCTCATCGAGGGCCGGTTTCGCGAGCATCCCGATGCAGAAGTGATCACCAGCATGCCCGGCATCGGCGACATGCTCGGCGCCGAGTTCATCGCCGCGACCGGCGGCGACATGACCGCCTTCGGCAGCCCCGACCGGCTCGCCGGCGTCGCCGGACTCGCGCCCGTCCCCCGCGACTCGGGCAAGGTCAGCGGCAACCTGCGCAGGCCCAGACGCTACAGCCGCCGGCTCCTGCGGACGTTCTACCTCTCCGCCCAGGTCCCCACCGTGCACTGCCCCCAGTCCAAGACCTTCTACCAGCGCAAACGCACCGAGGGAAAGTCCCACAAGCAGGCCGTCCTCGCGCTGGCCAGACGCCGCCTGAACGTGCTCTGGGCCCTGATACGCGACCACCGGACCTTCGAGGCCGCCACCCCCAGCGCCGCTGCCACAGCGGCATGACCGAGTCACAAGGCGTCACCGCCCCGGCTTGACAACGTCATTGGGAATCCTCCTTGCACGCGTGATTCGACGGAGGCGTCCCTCAGGTGGACACCACCCGGGTCCAGGGCCGTCGCCGGCTACGCGGTGGTGTGGCGCTTGACCTCGGCAGTGATGATCTGCAGCGCCTCGGCGATGCGGTCGTGGTGGGTGCGGTGGGAGACCACGCACACGCGCAGGGTGTAGCGGCCGTCGACCACCGTGCTGGAGAGCACGATGCGCCGGTGGCCGTTGATCCGCTCCAGCAGACGGCGGCTTGCTTCGTCCGCCAGCTCGGCGGCGGCCGGACCGGCGTCAGCGGGACGAATGCGGAAGATCACGGTGGACAGGTCCGGGCGCTGCGGGACCTCCAGCTGCGCGACGCCGGACAGTGTGTCGTGGACGTGTTCGGCCAGGTCGAGCTTCTCGTCCAGAGCCTCGCGGAAGGCGTCCACCCCGTGCAGGTGCAGGGGAAGCCAGGCCCGCAGACCGCGGATCTCGTGGGTCAGCTCGGGCCCGAGGTGGCCGGAGTCCGGGACGCTCCCCGCCGCCTCCATGTCCTGGAGGTAGCTGCCGGTGCCGTCGTGCGCGGCGTGCAGGGCGGCGAGGCCGCGGACGACCAAGGCGCCGGTACCGAACGGCATGAAGAGGGTCTTGTGCGGGTCCAGAGTGATCGAGTCGGCCTCCTCGAAACCGGCGAGGCGCTCTGAGCCGCGTGCGGTGAGCCGGAAGAAGCCTCCGTAGGCCGCGTCGATGTGGAACCACACGTCCTCGCGGCGGGCCAGGCCGGCCAGCTGAGGCAGCGGGTCGACGGTGCCGGTGTCGGTGGTGCCGGCGGTGGCCACCAGCAGGAACGGCCGCAGCCCGGCGTCCCGGTCGGCGCGGATCATCGCGGCGGCGGCCTCCGGGTCCATCCGCAGGTCCGGGGTGTGCGGCACGGTACGTATGTGAGCCGCGCGGATGCCGGCGAGGCGGGCGGCCTTGGCGACGGAGTGGTGGGCGAAGGCGGTGGTGTAGACGGTGCCGCCGGTCAGATCCTCGCCGAGCCGGTCGTGGCGGGCAGCAACCGTCGCGGAGAACGTGGCCATCGAGCCGCCGCTGGTCAGCAGGCCCCCGCTGCCCTCCGGGAGACCGCACACCTCGCGGGCCATCCAGCGGAGCACACTCTCCTCCAGCGCGGCGAGGGCCGGGGCGACCGAGGCCAGGCCGCCGTAGCGGTTGACGGCACGGTTGTAGAACTCGGCGAGCGCGGCCGAATACAGGCCGCTGCCCGGGATGTATGCCAGGTGGCCGGGCCCGGCCGTCTCCAGAGCGCAGTCGGCGGCCTCGTCCAGGCGCGCGAGCAGCACCTTCAGGTCACCACCCCGGGCGGGCGGCGGCGCCAGGAAGGACTCCACGAGCTCGGCCTCGGCCCGCGGCGACAGAGGGCTGGTCGCGGGGCGGGCCGCTAGCTGGTCGGTGCGATCGACGACACGGTCCAGGACGAGACGGCCCATTTCACTCATCGCGGCGCGGTCGGGTTCCAGGGGGGAGTAGTGCATGAGGCAGTCCGATGTGCGTGAGAGGGGTACGAAGGCGCGGTCCGGCGTACCGGCCGGAGCGTGACCAGGATGCGTCACCAAGCCCGGCACACGATGGCGTATGCAGTGCCCGTACGGCCCTGTGGCGCAGGATTGTTCGCCGGTGTGGCCGTTACGCTGCATTTCATGCCACGCCCCCTGTACGACCGTATCGACCGGGCGATCCTGGACCACCTCCAGCGCCACGGACGCACCCCCAACGTCGACCTCGCCGAGGCCGTACGCCTGTCACCCTCGTCCTGCCTGCGCCGCACCAAGGCGCTGGAGGAGGACGGGGTCCTGGCCGGCTACCGGGCCGATCTGGACCGCGAGCGCCTCGGCCTCGGACTTACGGTGTTCCTCTCCCTCAAGGTCGAGCACTCCCGCACCACCTCCCAGGTGGTCGAAGAGGCACTGAAGGCGATCGACCACGTGGTCGCCTGCCACGTGGTCTCCGGCGACGCCGACTTCCTCGTCGAACTCGCCGTACCGGACCTGCGCACCTTCGAAAAGGTGCTCACCGACCAGATCCTGGCCATCGGCCCCGTTCGCGACGCCCGCAGTACCTTCTGCATCCGCACCGTCATCGACCGCGGCCCGCTACCCCTCAACTCCTGGCCCGCCCCGCGTGCATGACCGGACGACACGGCTTCCCCACTCGTCCAGGGGCGCGTCCGCGCCGAAGCGCACGTCACGCTCGGTGGACGCAGCCGCCGGCTCTTGTTCAGTTGGTGTCGCAGCCGATGCCGTCACCGTCTCGGTCGAGTCGGTGCGGGTCCTCGGGGCCGACCCACACGGGGCCGGGAAGGTCCGAGCAATCCACGTCGGGGACGCCGGCGGGAGGCCCGTCGGGCAGATCAGGACGTGCGGGCGTGTCCGGCGCCGAGGGCTCGGTCGTCTCCGGACGGGCCGCCCACAGGCCGGCGACGGCTTGGCGGGCGGTGTCCTCGGCCTGGGAAATCACCGGCCAGTACTTGTCGTTGGGCGGGATGATTTTGCAGGTGGGAGTGCGCAACGTTTGTCGACGGTTTTGGGCAGCGCTTGCCGATCAGGGAGCTCGAAAATGTCGCTGAGAGCTCCCACGTACAAAACCAGCGGGAACAGCACGGCCTCGGCATGGCCACTGCTGACGAGAGATTGGTTGACGAAGGTGCCCCGCTCGTTCCAGACGTACAGCAGGTAGCGGTCGTAGCGGTCGGTCAACTCTGCATCGCGCTGGATGCGCGCACTGCTGCCCGGCGGAAGCAGCTCGATGGTCCGGGCAGTGGCGGCGTCGGCGAAGCAGGCACCCCGCTCCGGTGTGTCGATCTCCAGGAGCCGGACGCGGGCCACGGTGCCTTTCGGCACGATACGACCGTCGCCGCGCACTTCGATGGTGTCGCCGTCGATAACGCGCAGCACCACCACGCCCGGTGGCGTCGTATCCGGCGGCGGCTTCGTGGTCGGAGGGATCGAAGGGGTCGGAGGGCTCGTGCCCGGCTGCGAGGTGTCGTCTCACGGCTCGGAGGGCACCGACGGCTGCGGCGCCGCGCTGGTGGCAGGCTCCGTCGTCAGGACGCTGGAGGGCGCTGTCTCGGAGGCGGCGGATTTCCGATCCGGCTCTTCCAGGAGCGCCCCAAGACCACCGAAGGCCACAAGAAGACCGAGCCCGACCAGGACCGCGGTGATCCAGGGATGCTTGACGCGTCTGAGCCGCGCGGGACGGGACCGGCTCGATCAGCGGCGCCACGCGTCCCGATCGGGAGGAGGCGAGGGACACATGCCGCCCTCACCGGGCGGGGAAATGCTGCCTCTTCAGTACAGCACCGTCCCGATACGGCCGCCCATGCGAGTGCCCTGACCAGCCCAAGAACATGCCTGACACCCCATCAGAACGAGCGTCAAATGAGCGTCACGAGCGTCATTTCAGCGTCAAGATATAGCCCGTAACGCCCACACCGCACATACCTCGCGCGGGCAAAATCCCAGGTCAGGAGCCCTTCGCGGCCGGTTCAAGGATCGCCACGCACTCCATGTGATGCGTCATCGGGAAGATGTCGGCCTGAGTAAGGCGCGGAAAAGTCCAGGTCAGAGCTGATTTCTCGGCTCACCGCACTGCGTGCGGGCGCCCAGAGCGTCACGGCCGACAGTCCGTCCCTCCTATTCGGGGTGAACGGGCTGCTGCTACGGCAGCTCACCCTGCGGGTCCACCCCCCTGACTCCGGCCGCCAGCTCGCGCATCATGCCCCGCACCACTTCTCCGGCCGCCATAATGGAGCCATGCCCTCCAGCACACAGCACCCCGCATCCACGCCGAAGAACCTCTCGGGGGCGGAGGCCGAGGACCTCGCGCTGTACCGGGAGAAGTTCCGGCGGCGTCTGCCGGAGTCGCTGGACGAGTTGCACGGCCCGACCCAGGGGGTCGTGGAGCTGCCGCTGCACATGGCCTGGTCCGGGATGACCTCGTACGACATGAGCAAGCCTCGCCAGCGCATGGGCCTGTACCGCACCGTCCTGCACGAGGGCCTGCACGACGATCTGCCCCACTACCTCAACCAGGACCTGCTCCTCCAGATGTGGCCAGTGCTGCGCACCCTCGTCGGTCGCACTGTGCGCGCTGTATGGGAAGACGCCTTCCCCGAGCTCGCCTCCCGCACCCGGGCAGCCGCGTGACGGACATGCCGGAGCTGCACACGCGGCTCCTGGCGGATGTGATCGCCCTCGGCGCCCCGTATCCCTTGGTACTCACCGGCGGATACGCCGTGCGGGCGCACCGCCTCGTGAACCGCCCCAGCCAGGACCTCGATGTCGCCACCGAGAACCCAACACCCATGGCCGATATCGCGGCCGCGCTCCGTATCGGTCTCGAAGCACGGGGCTGGCAGGTGCAGGCGCTGGAGACTGCCCCGCTGTCCGCCCGCTTCACCGTGTCCGACCCGGCAACCGGGCAAGACTGCGAAGTCGACATCCTCAAGGAGATCTTCTGGCGGCCGGTCGCCCAGAGCCCGTACGGGCCCGTCCTCGCGGAGGAGGATGTGATCGGGACCAAGGTCCGCGCCCTGGCCGACCGCGGAGCACCCCGCGACCTGATCGACGTGTTCGCAGCCTCCCACCCGCTGGACCAATGCCGAGCTCGAGGAGTTCGGCCGCCGCCACGCCCGCGGCCGCTTCGAGCGCGAGGACCTGCAGTCGAACCTCACGGGCGCCGAGTGGACCGACGACGAAGCCTTCGCCGCCTATGGGCTCGATGACACCACCATCACCGCTCTCCGCGCCTGGGCCGTGGAGTGGGCCGACGACCTCGCGACTTGTCTCCTCGAAGAGGCCGATGATCCGGACATCGACTGATCACGTCCGGATGAGATCACATCTGCAAGCGATCAGAGCAAGGGCCAAGAAATGAGCATGGGCGGACGCAATCGCCCGCTCCACCGCGGCCGTTCGACGCACCGCATCCCCCGTGCTCACCCTGTCCCCGCTTACCCTGTAGTACTAGGGCCGGGCGGGGCCCTGGACGGAAGCCGTGGCGTCGACGGTCTCCGCGCGGCCCACGGCCACCCGCAGCGTCACGGCAGCCGCGACCCCCGCCACCAGGCCGCAGGTCAGGGCGGCCGGGACGCCGCCACCAATGCCGGCGGACAGGTACATCAGGTCCCACCGCAGACCCGCCCCGTCGGTCGCCACCCGCAGCAGCTGGCTCGCCAGCAGCCCGAGGACGGTCGCGCAGACTCCGCCCGCCGCCATCGCCGGGACAGTGGCTCGGGTGAGCAGTCCGGGCAACCGCCGCAGTGCCCACCACACCACAGCGAGTAGCAGCACGTCGGCGGCGCGATACAGGAGCCAGTCGCCGAGCGGCGCGCCCGCCGGGCCCGCCCAGGCGCCAAGCAGCAGCCACTGGCGCAGGAGTTCGCCCGGTTCGGCGAACAGCCCGCCGTCCGGGGAGACCGTCTGGATGGCGGCGGCGACCGGCTGGTACGAGAGGACCACCAGAGACAGTGCGATCATCGCGGTCCCGGCGGTGGCGGCCAGGCGGGCGGCGCGTGCCGGGACGACCGCCTGCGGCAGCGGACCGGCACCCTTGGCGGTGACCCGCGCTGCGAGCACTGTCCCCGCCGCCGCGACCAGCGCGGTCACCACCAGGACCTGCCGTCCGGAGGAGATCGCGCTCGCCAACTGGGGCAGGAAGCGGTAACTGCCGTGCCCCTGCGCGGCGATCAGCCACGGCGCGGAGACGGTCACCGCCAGGGTCCCGGCCACCAAGCCCCAGGCCCACACCGCGAGCAGCGCGGCAGGCATCCGGCCGTGCACCGGCGGCAGCCTGCGGACCAGGAGCAGCGCCCCGGGCACGAAGAATGCGAAGACCGCGCCGAACCGGATCTGCAGCGCGGTTGCGTACAGCGCGAGGTAGCGCGTGCCGTCGGTCCCGGCCGTGTCCCCGATCCCGCCGGACACCCCGGCGCCGAACTGAACCGAGGCCGGAGGGTCGTACGACCAGGGGGTGAGCCAGTGTTCGAGCTCGGCGGCGGCCCGGCCGCCGATCACGCCGGCGGTGCCCGGCAGGTACAGCGCATTCGCACTCGCCCCCGCCCACCACAGAAGCGCCGTGAGCAGCAGCCCTCCGATCAGTGCCGGTATCGCCGCGCGCCGGTACGTCATGTATTTCCCCCGCCTTAGTCGCGCATCTCGTGAATCCCCTGGTTCAGGTGGAGACTAAGGGGCACTGATCACATACGGATCACGGCCGTACGCTGGCTTGCCCGGACGAAGAGGACGACGAGGCGAGAGCTCGACGTCGAGGAAGACCGGGCAGTCGGCGACCTGCGTGGCTCCGGCCAGGCCGGGTGCAGTGACTTGTGCCGCCGTTCCGCGCCCGAGGGCCCAGTCATTGGCGGTTGCGAGATGCTGCTACCTCTTCCGCTCCGGCAGGGGCTCGTCCGACGCACTTGGTGACAGTAACGCGCTGTGCGAAACCGCGGCAGCCGACAACCCGGCAATTGAAGTTCTCCCAGCCGGTGACCAGGCTTCGCAGCCGTCTGTGGCCGCCGCCCCCAGGACGAACCGGTGGACGGCGGCCTGTACGGCGGCCTCGGCGTCTTCGGCTTTCTCGGGCAAAGTGATGTCGAGCTCGGCATATATGCGCCCCTGCTTGACGGCTCGACCAGCTCCTGGCCAGCTGCGCCGCCGCCCCCGACGAAGTAAGCAACTTCGAAGACGTCCCGGACCGGCACGGCACCTGACACCGCCGCCGACGTGGCCATCATGTCGTCTTATCCCTTGATGGCCCCGGTGAGCATGCCTTTGGCGAAGTGCTTCTGCAGGAAGGGGAAGACCAGCGTGATGGGCAGCAGGGTGAGCACCACGACCGCCATCTGCAGGGACAGCGGGGCCGTCTGGGCGTGGCCGTCCACGCCGTAGCCGGAGTTGACCTGGCCGGGCATGTTCATTCCGAGGTTGACGTACTGGTAGAGCACGTACTGCAGCGGCCACTTCTCACTCTCGGCCGGCATGTAGAGCATCACGCCGAAGAAGGTGTTCCAGTAGCCCACCGCGTAGAAGAGCGTGATGACGGCGTTGACGGCTCGCGAGGTGGGCAGCACCACCGACCACAGGATGCGCCACTCTCCGGCGCCGTCCATGCGAGCGGCGTCGATGAGTTCGGCGGCGGTCGTGGAGTAGAAGGAGCGCAGCACCAGGATGTTGAAGACGCTGACGGCGCTGGGCAAGATCAGCGCCCAGTACTGGCCGTAGCCGCCGAGTTCGCTGACCACCAGGAAGGTGGGGATCAGGCCGCCGCTGACGAACATGGTGACGACCAGGATCAGCAGCAGGACGCGGTGGCCGAAGGAGCGGGCGCGGGAGAGGCCGTAGGCACACAGCACGGAGATGATCATGGAGATTGCGGTGCCTGCGAGCGTGACGCCGAGGGTGACCAGCAGCGACTGTCGTACGGGGCCGCCCGAGAGCATGGTCCGGTACGCCTCGAAGGTGATGCCGTCCGGTACGAGGACCAGTCCGCCGGCCCTGTTGATGGCGGCCGGGGTGGAGATGCTGGTCAGCACCACGCAGTAGAGCGGGCCGAGGATCAGCAGCCCCACGATGGCCAACGTCAGGCCTTTGGTGGTCTGGCCCGCGGCGGTCGGAGGCTCGTCCCAGATCGGGCGGTCGGGGTTGCGGCGCCGGGCGACGGGGTGCGTCGGCCCGGACGTGGTGAGTGCGCTCATTTCCGGTACAGTCCGTCCTCGCCGAAGCGGTGGGCCAGCGTGTTGGCGCCCCAGAGCAGCAGCAGCGCGATGACGCTCTTGAAAATGCCCGCTGCCGCTCCGTAGCCGTAATTCTGGGTGCCGATGCCGTAGTAGAAGGCGAAGGTGTCGAGTACGTCGGCGGCGTCGTGGCCGACGGCCTGGCGCTGGATGAGGAGTTGCTCGAAGCCGACGCTCAGTGCGTTGCCCAGGCGCAGGACGAGCATCAGGACGATGATGCCGCGCATGCCGGGCAGGGTGATGTGCCACAACCGCCGCCACCTGCCGGCTCCGTCGACGGCCGCGGCCTCGTACAGGTTCTGGTCGATGGCGGCGAGCGCGGCGAGGAAGACGATGATGCCCCAGCCGGCGTCCTTCCAGACCACCTGGGAAGTGACCAGGAACGCGAAGGTGTGCGGATCGGTCATCACGTTCCAGGTGTCCATGTGGTGCTGGCGCAGGAACTGGTTGAGCAGGCCGGCGCCGCCGATCATCTGCTGGAAGAGCGTGACGACCAGGACCCAGGAGTAGAAGTGCGGCAGGAAGGTGATGGCCTGGATGGCCGACCGGATCCGCTGGCTCAGTACCGAGTTGAGCAGCAGCGCCAGCAGGATCGGGACGGGGAAGAACAGCACCAGCTGGACGGCACTGATGTAGAGGGTGTTGTTGAGCGCCTGCCAGAACAACCGGTCGCCGAAGAGCTGTTGGAAGTTGTCCAGGCCGACCCACTCGCTGTGCAGGACGCCGTCCAGCGGATCATAGAACTGGAACGCGGTGACGGTGCCCACCATCGGCAGGTAGTTGAAGACGACGAGCAGGGCGATGGCCGGCAGGGTCATCAGGATCAGCGTCCTGTCGCGGCGCAGTCGCATCCACCAGGTCAGCTTGTTGTCGGCGGGCTGCCTTGGAGGCGGTCGCCGGCCGGCGCGTCCGCGGTGCCCGGTCGTGCCGTCGTCCTGCTGTCCCCTGCTGCCCGGCGCGAGCGTCGAGGCCATGGTTTCTCCTTGTACGGGGATGGGGCGCTGGTGCCGGTACGGCACCAGCGGCGGTTCGGCCGCGCCTACTGGCCCGTGCCGAGCTTGTCCAGGACCTCGGACTGGTACCAGGCGACCAGCCGATCGCCGCCACCGCGCTTCCAGGTGCTGACCGCGTCCTGGAAGGCGGAGACCGGCTTGACACCGTGCGCGACGTCCTTGATGGTGTCCTCCACCGCCTGGGCGGCGTCGGCGGCGGCGAAACGCTTCGGCACGGTGATGTTCATGTTGAAGAACACCGGCTTGTACACGTACTTGACGGCCTCGGCGTTCCACGCGCAGCGGTCCTTGGTGACCTGCGGGAAGTCGGGGTTGTACAGCACCTGAAGGGGGCTGACCAGGAACGGGAACGTCTGCGCCTGGACATCCCGCAGGCCCGCCTTGGTGGGGCTCGGGCCGTGGTCGCCCTTCTTCCAGTCGACGCCCTCGACGCCGAAGTTGACCATGAGGTGCTCCTTCGAACCGAAAGGCGCCGCAAGGTAGTTGGCGATGCGCAGGCACTCCTCGATCTGGGCGGGCTTCAGCTTGGCGTTGAGGTAGCTGAAGAACCCGGCCGACGGGGTGAGGAAGAGCCGTGGCGCGGACTTGCCGTCCGCCGAGAAGGGCTTGAAGGAGGCGCGCCGGTAGTTCTTGTTGGCGGCGGTGCCTGCCTGGGCGTCGGTCTCGTTCCAGATGCCCTGCCCGCCGGCGCCGATCAGCGCCTTGCCCGCGTAGAAGCGGGTCGTGGCGTCGTTGCTGTTGCCGGCCAGCACGTCGGGGTGCAGGTAGCCGGACTTGGCGAGCTTGTGGGCCCAGTCGAGGGCCTCGATGAACTCGGGCTGCTCGTACTTGTGCACCAGCTTTCCGTCGACCACGGCGAACTTCGCCGCGTAGTCGAATATCTGGAACAGGTAGCCGTACACGTCGTCGAAGGCCCACACGCCGGCCTTGGCGCTGGTGAGTTCCTTGCCGAGGTCCAAGAACCGTTGGATGGACGTGATCTCGTCGGCGTTGATGCCCTTGTCCTCGAAGATGTCGCCGCGGTAGAAGAACTGGCCCGGCAGGTTGAAGCCGCCGGAGAAGGCGGGTATGCCGTACAGCTTGTCCTGCCAGACCCCGCCCTGCCATGCCCCGGTGGGCAGGGCGGCGAGGTTCGGGTACTTCTTGATCTTGTCGCCGGCCAGGTACGGCGTGAGGTCGGCGAGCTGGGTGCCGGCCAGCTTCCCCAGGTTGAACAGCGGGTTCCACCAGCCCGGCAGTTGCACCCAGTCGGGAAGCTTCTCGGCGGCGGTGAGCGTGGTGATGGTGGTGTTGTACGTGTTGCCGTTGGCCGGCTTCATCGTCAGCGTCGCGCCCAGGGCCTTGTTCATCGCCCGGTAGTACGCGTTGCCGGCGGGCGGTATGGCGCCCCACAGCGGGGTCAGCGTCGTGTAGC
Organism: Streptomyces sp. NPDC002896; assembly: GCF_040295225.1. NCBI lineage: Bacteria > Bacillati > Actinomycetota > Actinomycetes > Kitasatosporales > Streptomycetaceae > Streptomyces > Streptomyces sp. NPDC002896. The sequence goes on from NZ_JBEOVA010000011.1 coordinate 43,111, forward strand.
GGCCGCCGGAGCCAGGCGCCTCGCTGACCGTCGCGACCTGCTGCGCGGGGTACTTCAGGAAGCCCGGGTCGGCGACGGCACCGGCCGCCCCGGCGACGGAGGGGATGTCGGGACGCACCGCGGTGCTGGGGATGTGGTCCGGGACCGCGGCGGCCATGCCCTTCTTGGAGTTGGTGCCGCCGCGGCTCTTGCTGCCGCCGTCGCCGCACGCGGTCAGCAAGGGTGACATCGCCGCCGCCCCGGCGACGGCCATCGCGCCGCTGACGAAGGATCTGCGGTTCAGTTCACGGCTCATGGTGAGTCGCCTCTTTTCATCCAGTCGAAGCGCTTCGATATTCGCGGCGACCATAGCGACGGGTAACGTTCCCCACAAGAGGTCGGGCGCAGGTTTTTGTGATCTTAAGTCAGCCTATGTGCGCCTACTTGAAAGGGCTGTTGACACGCAACGAACCCGCATGCGAGTTTCGAAGCGCTTCAACGATCCCGGCGGTGCGGTCAGCCTCCGCACTGCCGCACGCCCGGGGGGGTTGCCCGCTGTGAGTACTGCTTCCGTGCCTGCCGACCTGCCCTCCGGGCCGCTCGCGGACCGGCTGCCGTTCCGTGATCCCGGCTGCCCGCTCGCCGAGCGGGTGGAGGACTTGCTGTCGCGGCTGACCCCCGCCGAGCGGATCGCGATGCTGCACCAGTACGCTCCGGCCGTCCCCCGGCTGGGTGTTGCGGCGTTCCGCACGGGCACGGAGGCCCTGCACGGCGTGGCCTGGCTGGGCGCGGCCACTGTCTTCCCGCAGCCGGTGGGCCTTGGCGCCACCTGGGACGAGGAATTGGTGCACCAGGTCGCCACGGCCACCTCGGTCGAGCTGCGGGCCTTCCACCACCACCGCCGTCCGGCGACCGGCGACGGACTTGTCAGCCTGCAGGCGTGGGCGCCGGTGGTGAACCTGCTGCGCGACCCCCGTTGGGGCCGCAACGAGGAGGGGTATGCCGAGGACCCGCTGCTGACCGGCCGCCTGGCTGAGGCCTTCTGTCGCGGTATGGCGGGGGACGACCCGGAGTTCCTGCGCACCGCGCCGGTCCTGAAGCATTTCCTCGCCTACAACAACGAGGACGACCGGTGCATCACGTCGTCGTCCGTGCGGCCACGGGTGCTGCAGGAATACGACCTGGCGGCCTTCCGGCTTCCCGTCGCAACCGGTGCCGCGACCGGCGTGATGGCCGCCTACAACCTGGTCAACGGCCGTCCCTGTCACGTCAGTCCGCTGCTGGAGCGCGAGCTGCGCCGCTGGGCCGCGCCCACTGGCCACGAGTTGTTCGTGGTCAGCGACGCCGATGCGCCCTCCAACCTGGTCGACCCCGAGGACTACTTCGAGGACCACGCCGTCTCGCACGCCGCCGCTCTCAAGGCGGGCATCGACAGCTTCACCGACCACTTCGAGGACAGCGCCACCCCCATCGGCCGGATCACCGAGGCCCGGGACCGCGGCCTGCTCACCGACGCCGACATCGACCGTGCGGTACGCCGCCAGCTGGCGCTGCGCTTCCGCCTGGGCGAGTTCGACCCCGAGCGGGATCCGTACGCCGGCACCGGCTGGGAGGTGGTCGACTCCCCCGCTCACCGGGCGCTCGCCCGGCGGGCGGCGACCGAGGCGGTAGTGCTGCTCAGGAACAACAGCGGGCTGCTGCCGCTGGCCGGCACCGGGCGGCTCGCGGTGGTCGGGCCGCTCGCCGACTCCCTCTTCCAGGACCTGTACAGCGGCACCATGCCCTACCGTGTCACCGCTGCGGCCGGGCTCACCGATGCCGTCGCCGGGCGCGGCGGCGCGGTCACCACCGTGGAGGGCGTGGACCGCGTCGTGCTGCGCCCCACCTCCACCGGCGGCCTGCTCACGGCCGCGGACGACACCGGGCTGTTGTCGGTGACCCCGATCACGGCGGCCGACGAGGCGGCGGGCTTCGACCTGTTCGACTGGGACCTCGGGGTGCTCACCCTGCGCAGTGCCCGCACCTGCCGCTACGTCCACCTCAACGAGGAGGACCAGTCGCTGACCGCCGACCGGATCCAGCCCGCCGAGTGGTTCGTCCGCGAGGCCTTCCGTCTGGAGCCGGCGGGCGACGGCACCGAGTTGCTGCGTTCCGCCCTGACCGGCCGCTACGCCGCAGTGGACCGGGCGACCGGCGCCGTGACCGTCACCGCCGAGGACCCGGCGTCGGCCGAGCGGTTCACCCGTACCGTCGTCCGGGACGGGATCGCCGAGGCCGTGGCGGCGGCCGGCGACGCCGAGGCGGTCGTGGTGGTCCTCGGCAACGCCCCGCACATCAACGGCCGGGAGACCCAGGACCGGGTCGGTCTCGCGCTGCCCCCGGCGCAGGAGCGGTTGCTGCGCGCGGTGGTCGCGGCGCGCCCCGAGACGGTGCTTGTCGTCATGAGCAGCTACCCGTACGCGGTCGACTGGGCCGACGAGAACGCCGCAGCCGTGGTGTGGACCGCGCACGGCGGCCAGGAGACCGGCCACGCGCTGGCCTCGGTGCTCCTCGGCGACGCCGAACCTGCCGGCAGGCTGCCGCAGACCTGGTATCGGGCCGGCGACGAGCTGCCCGGCCGGCTCGACTACGACATCATCAAGGCCGGATGGACGTACCAGTACCACCGTGAACGGCCGCTGTATCCCTTCGGGCACGGCCTGTCGTACACCCGCTTCGACCACACGGGACTGCGGCTGAGCACGCGCCGCACCACCCCGGACGGCAGCGTCACGGCCTCCGTCACGGTGACCAACACCGGCAGCCGCCGCGGCAAAGAAACGGTCCAGCTGTACGTCCGCGCACTCGGCGCCCGCTACGAGGCGCCGCTGCTGAAGTTGGCCGGCTTCCGCAAGGTGAGTCTGGACCCCGGCGCGTCGCGGGATGTCGAGTTCACCCTGGACGTGTCCGAAGCGCTGGCCCACTGGTCGGTCGCCGAGGAGGCCTTGACCGTCGACCCCGGGGAGTACGAGGTGCTGGTCGCCCGCTCGGCCAGCGATGTGGTGCTGAGCGCGCCGCTCACGGTCAGCGGCCCGGAGCCGGCGCCGCGTACGGCCGTCGGGCGCCTGCTGCCCGCCGCCGGCTTCGACGACTACACCGGCATCGTCCTGGTGGACGCCACCCGCACGGACGGCGACGCGGTGACGTCGACGGCCGCGGAGGTGCCCGGCACGCTGGTCTACCGCTGGGTGGATCTGACCGGCGCCCGCTGCGTCACCGCCGAGGTGTCCCGGACCGCGCCGGGCAAGGGCCGGCTCGAGGTGTGGGCGGGCGCGGTCGGCGCCGATGGCACCCTGTTGGCCGACCTGCCCGTCCCGAGCACCGGCGACCGGTACAGCTGGACCACGGCCTCCGCCGACCTGGCGGCCCACCTCCCGGGCGTCCACGACCTGTACCTGGTGCTCACCGGCGAACTCCGGCTGGCCGCCTTCGGCTTCACGGCCTGACAGTCGCCCGCCGGATCCACTGACCCCGCGCGGAAGGTTCCTCGCGGCGCATTTCCCCCGACCACACTCCTCAGGATGGACATGGCGTTCTTCGACAATCCCGTGATCCCCGGCTTCAGCCCGGATCCGAGCATCTGCCGGGCCGGCGACGACTACTACGTGGCGACGTCCAGCTTCGAGTACGTACCGGGTGTGCCGATCTGGCACAGCCGTGACCTGGTGCACTGGCGGCTGATGGGGCACGCGCTGGACCGGCCCTCGCAGCTGGAGTTGCCCGACACGGCCCCGTCCTCGACAGGGGTGTACGCGCCGACCCTGCGGTATCACGACGGCCGGTTCTGGCTGATCACGACCGTGGTGGCCGGGGCGGGCAACGTCCTGGTGACCGCCGAGGACCCCGCAGGACCGTGGTCGGACCCGGTGCCGATCGACATACCTGGCATCGACCCCTCCCTCTCCTGGGAAGAGGACGGCACCTGCTGGTGCGTGTTCTCCTCGGGCGGGATCCGCGGGGTGCGTATCGATCCGAAGTCGGGCGAGCTGCTGGGCGAGCCGGTGCCGATGTGGTCGGGCAGCGGGCTGCAGTATCCGGAGGGCCCACACCTCTACCGGATCGGCGACTGGTGGTACCTGCTGCTGTCGGAGGGCGGCACCGAGCGCGGGCACGCGCTGTCGCTGGCCCGCGCCCGCACCCTGCCGGGACCGTTCGAACCGCACCCGGCCAACCCTGTGCTGTCCCACCGCAGTACCAACCACCCGGTGCAGAACACCGGCCACGGCGACCTGGTGCAGGCGCACGACGGCACGTGGTGGATGGTGCTGCTGGGCACCCGGCCCCGCGGTGACACACCGCTGTACCACGGCATGGGCCGGGAGACGTTCCTGGTTCCGGTGCGGTGGGAGGACGAGTGGCCGCTGCCCGGCCCGCTGGAGCTGCGTGCGCAGGCCCCGGCGCTGCCGCCGCATCCTTGGCCGCAGGAGCCGGACCATGACGACTTCGACTCCCCCGCGCTCGCCCCGTCCTGGGTTTCGCTGCGACGGCAGGACCCGGAGGCCGCACGTCTCGACGAGCGACCGGGCCACCTGGTGCTGCACGCCCGCGCCGACAGCCTCGACACGCCCGGCGCGCTCTTCGTGGGGCGGCGCCAACGCGACCCCGACTGCACCGCCCGCACGCTGGTCGACGTCGCCGAAGGCAGCCGGGGCGGGCTCGCGGTACGGCTGGACGAAGCGCACCACTACGAGCTGGAGGTGGGTGACGGCACGGTCCGCGCGGTCGCCAGGATCGGCCCGTTGCGCCACGCCATCGCCGAACGGGCCGTGCACTCCGGGCCCGTGAAGCTGCGGATCGACGTCACGACCTCCGACGTCCTGCCGCCCACGGTCACGTCCCGCGGCACCGGCCCGGAGGACGCTCCCTCGGCCGGCCTCAGGGTCGGCGGCCCCGACACTCTCCGCCTGGGCTATGAGACGGACAGCGGCGACTTCGAGATCCTCGCCGAACTCGACGGCCGCTACCTCACCACCGAGGTCGCCGGCGGCTTCACGGGTCGCGTATTCGGCATGTACGCCACGCGGGGCAGTGCGGCCTTCGACTGGTTCGAGCTGCGAGCCGTCTGACGGATGATCGCCCACCGCGGCCCGGTTCCCGCCATGGCAGCGGACCGGGCCACGGTGGTTTCCGGAGGCTTGCTGTTCACCGGGGATGGTGCCATCGGGCCCTGCAACCTCGGTCACCATGGTCAACCGGCGGTGTGGGGGTGCAACTGCACGACCACGATCGAGTACGCCGGTACGGTCTGGCTCATGAACGTGCCGAAGCCGGTGTTGGGGGCGACATACCCGCCCTCGACGGTGTGCGTCTGCCAGTGGTAGCCGCCGGTGTCCGGGAGCGTCGCCAGGGTCCGGCCGACGTCGATCGACACGGAGGCGGTGGCAGCGGCGGACGCGGACGGCGTGCCGGTCCCTACCGTGCTGACGGCGAGGGGCGGTACGGCCGTGGCAAAGGCGATCAGGCGGGAACAGTGCTTGCGGACCAGGTGGTGCACGGGCACCTCCAGGATGGGTGACGTGCTGGGCAACTTCCCACCGAGATAATGGAAAGTTTCGTTGAGGTAAGAGCGATAGTTTCTTTGGGAGGCTAGCGACGCTCCCAGCACGGGTCAATGACCCCACAACCCACTTCTTTCTCAAGCGAGATGACGGGCGAAAGGCGACGACGAAACGCCGACAAGCCCCACCAGGCCTTCAGGCGGTGGGGCGGGGAACTGAGGGCAGGTCAGCCCTTCGGCGGCGCGGTGCTGGCGCGGACGGTCAGGGTCGTCCCGATCTCCAGCCGAGCCTGAGGAGCGTTCTCGCCGCGCCCGAGAGTGAGCGCCAACTCCGTCGCAGCGACAGCCATTTCGGTCAGGGGTTGGTGCACCGTGGTCAGAGGCGGGTCCACCCACGCCACCACCGGCAGGTCGTCGAAGCCGACCACGCTCAGGTCCTCCGGGATGCGCAGTCCGGCCTCGCGTGCGGCCTGGTAGACCCCGAGCGCCTGAAGGTCGTTGGCGGTGAAGATCGCGGTGGGGGGCTCGGGAAGGGCCAGCAAAGCACGCGCCGCGGCGCAGCCGTCATCGCGGCTGAGGCCGGCGTGCACGACGAGTTTCGGATCGACCGGCAGGCCCGCGCTCTGCATCGCGGAGCGGTAGCCGTCCAGCCGGGCACAGCAGCACAGCACGTCCTCCGGCCCGCTGATCATGGCGATGCGCCGATGCCCCAGTTCAACCAGGTGCCGGGTGGCGGTCCGGCCTCCCGACCAGTTGGTGGCACCCACGAACGGAACATCGTCGGGGAGCTCGACCGTCGGGTCGAAGACGACGAAGGGGATGCCTTTCGCCGTGAGCTGCTCCCGCTCGGCTTCGGACAACTGGGCCACGGACAGAACGCAGTTCGGACGCCGGGACACGGTGTCGTCCCAGGTCGCCGGAGTGGTGTCGTGCAGACCGAACTCGGACACCAGGACGCCGACGCCGTGCTGCCGGGCCACCCGCTCCACGCCGCGGATGATCTCCACGGCCCACATGCTCTCCAGCTCGCGGAACACGAGTTCCACCGTGTTGCTGCGGTTCGCCCCGGCGGGTTTGCGATAGCCGTACCTGTTGACCAGCTCCTCCACCCGGGCGCGGGTGTCCGCGGACACCCCCGACTTGCCGTTGATCACCTTGGACACGGTCGGGACCGACACCCCCGCCGACTCGGCGATGTACGCGATGGTGACCGGCCGGGACCCGTCGCCGCCTCGCGGGCGTTCCCGATCTGCCACTCCGTCAACTCCGCGGTCCGCCAAGGTCGCCTTCCCCGATCACCGACCCGCTCTCCCACGACTCGGGCCGTGAACGAAAGCAAGCCGAACAAGTCACCTGCGTGTACCGCAGCATTCTGACACTTGGCGTGAACAGACCGGTAGCTTACGGCGCGACTCCTTGTTACATTCTCCGCCGCACTTGACGAAACTTTCTTACGCTCAGGTCGGTTCGTAATCGTCACGAGAACCACCCCGGCGTCAGCTCGGTACCTCCCGCAAGCCCTTCGTGCTCCCCCACCGTGGAAGGCCCACGTGATGACGAGACTGGCAAGACTCCTTGCCCGGCGAAACGACCCCAGGCGGCCCATGCGGCGTCTGGCAGCGTTCGCCCTGGCGATCGCCCTGCTCCCCCTGGCGCCGGTGGCCGCGCACGCGGACACACCACCGCCGTCCAGCTCCCCTGCGGCACGCTCCACAGTCGCGGCCATGCAGCCCGGCTGGAACCTGGGCAACACGTACGACGCCATCCCGGACGAGACCTCCTGGGGCAACCCGCCCGTGACCCAGGCGCTTCTGAAGAAGGTCAAGTCGCAGGGGTTCAAGAGCATTCGGCTCCCCGTGACCTGGGGCACCCACCAGGGTGGGGCGCCCGACTACACGATCGACCCGGCCTGGATGGCGAAGGTCAAGCAGGTCGTCGACTGGGCGCAGGCGGAGGGCATGTACGTCCTGCTCAACATGCACCACGACTCGTGGATGTGGGTCAATCAGCTGGCGACCGACCACGACGCCGTCCTCGCCCGGTACGACGCGACCTGGACCCAGATCGCGGCGACGTTCCGGGACACGTCGCCCAAGGTGGTGTTCGAGAGCATCAACGAGCCGACGTTCAGCGGCACTTCGGGCGATGACGAGAACTACCGGCTGCTCAAGGAGCTCAACAGCGAGTTCCACCGGATCGTCCGCGCGTCCGGCGGCAAGAACGCCACCCGCCTGCTCGTCCTGCCCACCCTGTACACCAACGCCGACCAGTCACGGCTGGACGCCCTGGCCGCCGAGCTGACCGCCCTGAACGATCCCATGGTGGCGACGACCATCCACTTCTACGGATGGTGGCCGTTCAGCGTGAACATCGCCGGATACACCCGTTTCGACGCCACCTCGGAGCAGGACCTCACCGGCACGTTCGACCGCGTGTACAACACCTTCGTCGCCCACGGCATCCCGGTCATCATCGGCGAGTACGCCCTGCTCGCCTACGACCACAACCGACCGGGCATCATCGAACGCGGTGAGCAGCTCAAGTACTTCGAGTTCCTCGGCAATTACGCCCGCCAGCGCAAGCTCACCACGATGCTGTGGGACGCCGGTCAGTTCCTGAACCGCAACACCCTGCAATGGCGCGACCCGGAGCTGTTCGCCCAGATCAAGTCGAGCTGGACCACCCGTTCGGGAACCGCCTCCAGCGACCTGGTGTTCCTGCCCAAGTCGAGCGACATCACCAGCCAGAGCCTCACTCTCAACCCGAACGGCACCGATTTCCAGGGACTTTGGTACGGAGGGCGCGAGCTGGCCAAGGGTACCGACTACACGCTCTCCGGCAACCAGTTGACGTTGACGGCCGCCACTCTCACCCAGCTGGCCGGCGACCGGGAGTACGGGGTCAAGGCGACGCTGCAGGCCAGGTTCTCCCGGGGCGTCCCGTGGCGGATCGACGTGATCTCGTACGACACCCCGGTGCTGTCGGACGCCAACGGGAGCACCAGCTCGTTCGCCATTCCCACCCGGTTCCGGGGAGACATGCTGGCGACGATGGAGGCCAGGTACGACGACGGAAGCAACGCGGGCCCGGCCAGCTGGACCCCTTACCAGCAGTGGGACACCGCCTTCTCCGCCTACACCAGTGACGCCATCAAGCTGACCCCGGAATTCTTCAACTCGCTGAAGGAGGACTCGCAGGTGACGCTCACGTTCCACTTCTGGAGCGGCGCCAAGGTGACGTACCACGTCACCAAGTCCGGGACCTCGGTGACCGGGACCGCCTGATCGGATCGGGTGCGCTGGTCGGCCGGCTGGGGCCAGGGAGGCCGGCCGGCCGGTGCACGCCGACTCGGCCGCTCGGCCGATAGTGCGTGCAGAGGGCCAGTGAGTCACTGGCCCTTCGGCCGATCCGCTACCTGCGCAACTACGCGCACCAGCTCAACCTGGCGGGGGGCCAGTCGGCCGTCGGGCGGTGGCCGCGATGGCGGCCCTGACCGGTGGGCTGATCACACTGGAAGGGGAGGTGGGGGTGCGTGGGCCGGTCACGGTCGAGCCCAGCGCTCGGGACAGCGCCTGAAGACATCGCAGGGCAGTTACCACCACTCCACTGGCTCGCGCCGATTTACCAGCGCCCCCTTGGGGTGAAGGACGCCCATTGCGCTGCGACGGCCCCTCAGAAATTACCTTGCCGACATCGCGGTGGGCGCCGTCCGCACTGGGCGCTTCATGGCTCATACCTACTGTCTCTCGGTTTTCCGGGAATCGGTCAGGAGATCGCGGCTGGTGAACATATGCCTCCCCGAGCCGATGACGTAGACGGCACGGTCGCCCTGCACGCCCTGGAACACCGCGCCGTCTTCGGCGACTTGGGCTGTGCGGCCGCCCGTGGGTACCCGGACCTCCGCCGTGGTGTTCGGCGGGAGCTCCACGTCGAGCCGGAACCTTCCGTTCTTGCGGATCCACTGTGCGGACACCACGCCGTACAGCGTGCGGTAGCTGCCCTCGGCATGGGTGAGATCGCCGACCGGGCGAGGGTCGATCAGCAGCTCGCGGTAGCCGGCCTTGCCGCGCGCCTGGCGGATGCCCAGCAGGCCGCTGTGGAACCACTCCTCGATCTGCAACAGGATCATGTGGTTCTTGGAGTTGCCCATGTCCCACTGTTCGGGAATGGTCGTCAGGCCATCGGGATTGGCGGTGGTGCGTGCCATGAAGTAGCCGTAGCTCGGGCGGGTGTCCTCCTGGAGGACGTCCCACAGGACGTCGTCGCGGCCGCCTTCGTGCAGGGCTCGGACGATCGAGGCGAGACCGACGGTCCCGCCGCTGAGATGCGGCCCGCCCCCGAAGGGCTGGTGGGCATAGACCAGTTCCACCAGCGCGTCGAGGACCTTCCCGCGTTCCCCCTCCGGTACCAGGCCCTCGTCCAGCGCGAGCGCCTGCGCGGCCTGTGTCGCCCCGGCACCGCCCTGGTCGCCCTCGGCGGTGTACCGGCCGAGCGCCGCGTTGTAGAAGGCGTCGTTGAACGCGTCCTTGATGTTGGCCGCGAGGTTGCGGTACTCGGACGCGTCAGCGTCGCGCCCGATCAGCGTTGCCATCCGGGCCATCCGGTCGGCGATCTGGTAGTAGCCCCAGGTTCCGGTGATGCGGCCCGAGGTGTTCTCACTGGCGATCCAGTCGGCCAGGGCCGCGTTCACGATGTGGGCGTCCGCGCCTGTGCCGGCCTTCTTGGTCCTGATGTAGTTCAGGAAGGCCTGCATCTGCGCGTAGTAGCGGCCTATCGTCTGCGTGTCACCGTACGTCTCGTACAGCAGCCAGGGCACCAGGATGATGCCGTTGCCCCAGTTGATCTCGTCGCCGAACCGGCCGGTGTACCCCCAGTCGTAGACGGGGGCCTTGAGCGCCACGTTGCCGATGCTGTCGCCGGCCTTGGACTGGCCCTCCGCCAGGTGGCGCTGCATGGTACGCAGGTAGGCCGCATATCCGAAGGTGCGGTGCAGGGATGCGAAGGGCTGCACGTAGTCAGCGGGGTAGGCGAGCTTTTCGCGGCCGGGGCAGTCCGTGAAGGTGGACATGGTGTTGCTCATGATCGAGTAACGGGCCATGCGGTGAATGCGGTTGATCCGGTCGTCGGAAGTCCGCACGGAGCCGGTGGCCGGCACGTCCGCGTGGATCTGCAGGCCCGTCACCGTGTCCCGGGTCGGTACGTAGCCCTCGGGCAGGCCGGTCACCTGCACCCACTGCATGCCGAAGTAGTGGAACTGAGGATGCCACCGCTCGCCTCGCTCGTCGCCGTACGTCGTGTAGGCGGCGAACACGTTGGTGCCGCGGGCGGCGCCGCCACCCATGATCGACGCCTGGTTGACGGTGCCGTCGGCGTTCAGCGACTCGGCGGGGTACAGCTTGACCGTGGTCCCGGCCGGGAGCGGGCCGTCGAGTTCGAGCAGCGGCCATCCGGCGAAGTTCTGCCCGAAGTCGAAGACCCACACGCCGGGCTGCGGCTGCGTGACACTGACCGGGCGGAGCCTGTCGGCGACCCTGAGCGGCTCGGCCACCCGCCAGACCAGCTCGGTGGTGAGATTGGGCGGCGGGGCGATTCCGGCGTCCACCCAGCCCACGGCAGTGCCGTCGCGCCGCTTCGCCGACTCCCCGAGATCTGTACCGGGGGCGGTCCAGGCGGGCTGCTCGCGCCGGGCGTCGTAGTCGGAGCCGGAGTACCAGTTGGCCGTGATGGTCGGGCCGAGAGCCGTCTTCCACGAGCGGTCGCTGACGACCGTCTCGACCGTGCCGTCGGCCCTCGTGAGTTCCAGCCGGGCGATCAGACGTGGGGAGACGGCGGCGCCCGCGCTCGGATCGGTGCTCGCAAGGGAGTTGCCGGAACCGGTGACAGCGGCACCGCTCTCGTGATCGGAGGCCAGGCCGGGCTCGAAGGTGATACCGGTGCCGTCGGCGCCGGCGGTGCCGATCGCGATGATGGTGCGTGACTCCAGGCGCTCGCCGCCGTCGCCGGTGTCGATGTTGACGGTGCCGCCGACGTGGTAGTTCGCCACGCTGTTCACCTTGATGGTGGTGGCACCCCGGGCGGCGGGCGCGACGAGGTTGCCGCTGCCCTTGAACTGGCTCTGCCACCAGCTGTACGGGGCGGTGCGGCCGGTAGTGGAATTCGTGACGGACCGGGTCACGAGCGCTGTGCCGTGGCCCAGTTCGACGCCCAGCGTGTTGTCACCGGGGCGGATGAGCTGGGTGACGTCGTACACCCGGTATTCGGTGGAGAGCTGGTAGTTCGAATTGCCTGGAGCGAGCACCTCGTCGGTGACGGGCTTGTCGTTGAGCCGAGCCACGTGCAGTCCGATGCCGGACAGGTAGAGCCTCGCCCTGGCGACCTTGCCCCGGCGCTCATCCACCCGGAAGGCGCGGGCGAACACGGGCAGTGGCTGGTCGACGGTGCGGCCCGGGTACTCGATCCACCGGGCCTCGCCCCAGTCGGAGCGATTGAGGAGCCCCATCTCCCATGAGGCGGGGTGGCTCCACGGTGTGGCGTCGCCGTCGGTGCTCCAGGCCCGCACCTGCCAGACCACCCGGTCACGCGAGGCCGGCACGGGACCGTGCCATGCGACGTCGGTCTGGGCCGAGGAGCGGACCTTGCCGCTGTCCCACAGCAGACGGCCTCCGTCGAGATCCGCTTCAGTGCGTGCCGCGCGAATCCGATAGGCGGCTTGAGTCCATCCCGCGCCGGTGCCCACCACCCGCCAGCTCAGTCGCGGGGCGGGGTCGTCGACGCCGAGCGGGCTGTCCTCTCTGCCGTCAACGGAAAGACCAGTGACCCTCGCTCCCTGTCTGTCACCTTCCTCGTCGGCGTAGGCCGTCTGCACGGGGAGCCCGGGGACGGCGGGCACAGCCAGCCCGGCCGCGGAGACGACCATGGTGCCGACCACCTGTCTACGGCTCAACGCTCCGCTCGGGACATCGAGCATGCCAAACCTCCGCTCATGCGATTTCAGCTACTGGGGTGTGGTGCCGGAACAGCGGCCGGCGGCGCGACGGTCAGCTGCCGGCCTTGTAGTCGGCGTCCATTTCGTCGAGGACTTTCTCGGGTGTGGACTGCCCGCTGAAGATCTCCTGGAGGCCGCTGAGCATGGTCTGCTGGACCTTGGCGTTGGGCCAGAGCTGGTCCATGAACGGCACGGTCCGGTCCGTCTTGATGAACTTGGACAGCTCGGCCAGCGACGGGTCCGCCGCGAAGCCCGTGTCGGGCAGGGAGGGCAGACCGCCCTGTTTCTTGACGAACATGTTCATGCCCTCGGGCGACATCACGAAGTTCACGAACTTCAGGGCGAGTTCCTTGTTCTTCGCCTTGGCATTGACGCCGTAACCGGCGCCCGCTGCCGCCGGGATGATCGTCTCGGACGGAGTGTCGGTGGCGGGCAGCGCCTTGAGGGTGAAGGTGGCCTTCGGGTTCTTCTGCTTGAGCAGGGCGATCACCCAGTTGCCCTGCACGATGCCGAGGGTCTTGCCGGTGGCGGCGAGTTGCTGGCTGGCTTCGTAGTTGGTGCCCAGCGGGTTCTTCTGGAAGCAGCCGGTCTTCTCCATCGTCAGGTACTTGTCCAGGGCGGTGGTCCACGGCGACTTCGCGAAGGTGGCCTGGCCGGCCTGCATCTTCTTGTCGAAGTCACGGTCGTCGCCGTAGACGGTCGTGGCGACCAGCGCGTACAGGACGAGCTGGGTGACCCAGTTGTCCTGGTTGCCCAGCGCGAAGGCGGGAGTTCCCTTGGCTTTCGCGGCCCGGCAGAAGGCCAGCAGCTCCGTCCAGGTGTCCGGCGGAGTGAGGCCGGCCTTCGCCATGGCCTGCTGGTTGTAGACGGCGCCGATGCCGTTCTGCCCGAAGATCGCGTTGTAGGTCTTCCCCTCGTACTGGGCGACGGTCTTGATCGCATCGGGCAGCTTGGCGGCCCAGGGCTGGTCCGAGAGGTCGAGCAGGTAGCCGGGTTTGGCCAGGACGTAGGTGGCACCCGGGTTGCCGTTGCCGGGCCAGACCGACATCACGTCGGGTGCGGTGCCCGAGGACAGCTGGGTGCGGATCTGCTGCTGGTACTGGTCGGCGCCGCTGGTGGTGTAGCGGACCTTGACGCCCGGGTTGGCCTTCTCGAACGCCTTCACGACGTCCTCGATCGAGCCCTGGTCGACCGAGGCGAGCGTCAGGGTCTTGGAGCCGCCCGAGCCGCCCGAGCCGCCGCCGGAGCCTGCCTTGGTGCCGCCGCTGCATGCGGCCAGCACGGCTACGGACGTCGCCGCGGCGACGAGGGCCGGGACTGTGCGTGTCTTCATGATGTCCCCCTTGGGGAAGAGCCACCGGGCATGAGGGTCGGACGGGCGTCGGGTGTCATCCCCGCAGCCCTCCCGCGAAGCCGTTGATGATGCTTCGCTGCAGCAGGAAGTAGACGATCAAGACGGGCAGGATGCTGATCACCAGTGCGGCGAAGATGAGGTTCCAGTCGGTGACGTACTGACCGACGAAGCCGGCGATCGCGACCGGCATGGTCTGTTGGGCACTGCCGCTGAGGTACAGCAGCGGGGTGAAGAAGTCGTTCCACACGGCGACCGCGTTGAGCACCAGGGCCGTCACCGTGACCGGTTTGAGCATCGGCAGGACCACGTACCGGAAGCCCTGCAGCGGTGTGCAGCCATCGATCAGCGCCGCGTCCTCGAAGTCGCGGGGCAGGGCGCGCAGGAAGCCGACATAGAGGAAGACCGTGAACGGCACCTGCAGGCCTGAGTAGAAGAGGACCAGCGCCCACGGGGTGCCGAGCAGGCCCATGTCGCGCATGGTCTGGTACAGCGGCAGCGAGGCGAGCTGGAAGGGGAGGACGAGGCCGAGGAGGAAGGTCAGGTACGTTCCCCGGGACCAGCGAGCCGTGACACGGGCCAGCGGGTAGGCCGCGAGCGACGACACGGCCAGCACGATGACGACGCTGCACACCGTCACCAGCACGCTGTTGGTCAACGCCCCGCCCAGCGCGCCCTGCTGCCACGCCTGCGTGAAGTTGTCGAAGGTGGGCGAGGTGGTCGGGCTGATCGGCGACGAGGTGTCCGACGTCGGCCGCACGGCCAGGTTGACCAGGACGTACACCGGGAAGCCGACGAACAGAGCGGCGGCGACCATCACCAGCTCCAGCGCGAGGGTGCGGCGGCGGTAGCGGTTCACGACGTGGCCCTCTCGTTGCGGGACAGCACGACGTACTGTCCGGTCGAGACGACCGCCACGATGATCGTGAGGACGACCGCGAGCGCGATGCTGTAGCCGAACTCGCCGAGCGTGAAGGCGTCTTTGTAGATCAGCGTCGAGATGGTGTCGGTCGCGTGCCCCGGGCCCCCGCCCGTCAACGCGTACACCTGGTCGAAGAGTTTGATGCCGCCGATGATCGACAGCATCAGGTTGATGGTGAACGCCGGGGCCAGCAGCGGCCGGGTCACCGACCAGAAGCGCCGTATGGGACCTGCGCCGTCGATGGCTGCCGCCTCATGGACCTCTCTGGGCACCGACTGCAGCCCGGCGAGGAAGATGACCATGGAGTAGCCCGCGAACTGCCACACGATCACTCCGACGATCGCCCACAGCGCGAGGCGCGGACTGCCCAGCCAGTCCTGCTGCCAGCCGTCCAGACCCACCGCGCCCAGCAGACTGTTGACCGCGCCTTCCGGGCCGAGCAGGTTACGCCAGAGGTAGGCGGTCACGATCGGGGTGATCACAGCCGGGGCGAACAGAAAGACCCTGAGGACGTTGCGGGACTTGATGGCCGTATTGACCCCGAGGGCCAGCAACAGGCCCACCGCGTTCTGCACGACCGTGATCGACACGGCGATCAGCAGCGTGTGCCCGATGGCCTGCACGGCATCCGGATCGCTGACCATCTCGGAGAAATTGTCCAGGCCCACGAAGGAGAAGTGGGGATCCAGGCCGTCCCAGTCGGTGAAGGCGTAGTACACACCGCGGGCACTCGGCACCAGGACGACGAAGGCGAAAAACAGCAGTGCGGGCAGCGCGAACCACCACGGCGGGGCGGTGCGCGCCCGCCGGACTCCCGGAACCGGTGCCGCGTCGGGAGGCCGGTCATGGTCCGAAAGTTGCTCGTGCGGGGCGAGAGTCACCGGCGAACCTCCTTTCTTGAATCGTTTCAAAGCCCTGCGCTCAGGCCCCCAGGTCGGCGTGACGTGGGAGGCTCCTGCCGTCTTCTTCGTCTTGGGGCGGTGCGGTCCGATGCCGGGCCTGCGGCCCGCGATGGATTTGTGGGTAACGTTTCCCAAACCGTGTGGCCAGACCCTAGAGAGCACCCCGCGTGACGTCAAGATGCCGCGCACGCTGCGTCCTTGTTACGACAACGGCGCTGCGAGGCACCCCCTGAGCTGCGGGATCCGCTCTACACTCGGCGGCAACGTTTCCCGGAAAGGCAAGGACCGGATGGAGCCGCCAGCACCACGTCGCAGGGTCACGATCGTCGACGTCGCGCGTCACGCCCAGGTGTCCACCACCGCTGTATCGAAGGTGCTGCGCAACGCCTACGGGGCCAGCCCGGAGATGCGTGCCAAGGTGCGCCGCGCGATCGACGAGCTGGGCTACCGGCCGCACGCGGGCGCCAGAGGCCTCCGTGGGCAGACGTACACCATCGGCGTGATGCTGCCCGACATCCGCAACCCGTTCTTCCCCGAGATCCTCGACGGCATCACCGATTCGCTGGAGGACACCGAGTACCAGGTGTTCCTGGGTCCGGGCTGCAACGGAGAGAAGGCGGAGGCCCGCGTCACCGAGGCGATGATCGACCGCGGCATGGACGGCATCATCCTGGTCGCGCCTGTGTCGTCGCGAGCCCGCCTCGAACACGTCGCCTCCGCCGTGCCGACCGTCGTCGTCGGCCGGCACGGCTCCTCGCCGGTGTACGACTCGGTGGCCGACGACGACATCGAGGGCGCGGCCTTGATCGTCAGCCACCTCGCCGGCCTCGGGCATCACCGGATCGCCCACATCGAGCATCACGAAACCGACCCGACGCGCCTCGCGGAGATGCCCAACGCCCGGCGTGCCGACGGATATCGGCAGGCCATGCGGGCGCACGGCCTGGAGGAGTGGATCGACGTGGTCTCCACCAGCTACACCCAGGAAGGCGGCTACAAGGGCGCGAAGGAACTGCTGGCTCTTCCTCGCCGGCCCACGGCCGTCTTCGCCGGAGCGGACATCGTTGCCATGGGCGTACTCGAAGCTGTCACCGAAGCCGGGTTGTCCGTTCCCGGCGACGTCTCGGTGGCCGGATACGACAACACCACGTTCGCCGCGTTCGGTCCGATCTCGCTGACCAGCGTCGACCAGGCAGGCCACGAGATGGGCAGAAACGCTGTTCGTCTCCTCCTGGAACGGATCGCCGATCGTCACCGGCCATCGGTTCAGGTCACACTCTCCCCCACTCTCGTGCCGCGCCGGACCACGGCACGACCGCCGGCGTAGGAGGTCAACACCGGGCTGTACAGAGGGGGTTCAACCCACCGGTTGAACGCGGATTCAACCTTCAGCCCGCACTGTCCGTCCGTGCGGACGACGCGAGGCGCGAGGAAGCCGAACGACAATGACCGTGCCCAGGCGCCGGGCTCCGGTATGCCCCCATCAGAGAGGTCTCCTCAGCGTTTCCAGCATCAGCAGACGACATGTCCTGACCACCGGCGCCGCCCTGGGTATCGGTGCGCTCGACGCCGCGACGAGTCCGGCCGTGGCCTCCCCGGCAGGTTCCCGCAGTGCAGGCGGGCCCGAGGAGAAGAAGCCCCGTCAACCACCCAGCAGCCGACGCAGCCAGCGCAGCCGGGCGGCGCGGGCATCCACGGAAAGTGCGGCCTGCGGCACGAGACCGTCGAACCCGTGATAGCCGCCCGGCCATACGTGCAGTTCGGCGATGCCGCCCGCCTGCCATATCCGGGAGGCGTAGGCGACGTCCTCGTCGCGGAAGGTCTCCGCGGAGCCGACGTCGATGAAGGCCGGGGGCAGCCCGGAGAGGTCGTCCGCACGGGCCGGAGCAGCGTACGGCGGGACGTCGCCGGTGCCGCGCGCCTCACCCAGCAGGGCGTTCCAGCCGGTTTCGTTGGCGGTGCGGTCCCATACGCCCAGCCCGGCCATCTGGTGGGCGGACGGTGTGTCGTTGCGGTCGTCGAGCATCGGGCACATCAGCAGCTGGCCGATGGCGCGCGGACCCTGGCGGTCGCGTGCGAGGAGTGCGAGCGCCGCGGCGAGCCCGCCGCCCGCGCTGCCGCCCGCCAGGATGATGCGGTCCGGGTCACCGCCGATCTCCTTGGCGTGTTCCGCCGTCCACAGCAGTCCCGCGTAGCAGTCCTCCACCAGAGCCGGGTGCGGATGCTCCGGGGCGAGCCGGTACTCCACCGACACCACGACCAGGCCCAGTTCCTCGGCCCAGTCGAGGGGGAGTCCCAGCCGGTTGGTGCCCACGACCATGCCTCCGGGATGCGTGAAGTAGACGACCGGGCGTGGGTCCGGCGCGTCGGTGGGCCGGCAGATCAGCAGCGACACGTCCGGTGCACCCGGCGGGCCGGGCAC
Source organism: Streptomyces sp. NPDC002896 (assembly GCF_040295225.1). NCBI lineage: Bacteria > Bacillati > Actinomycetota > Actinomycetes > Kitasatosporales > Streptomycetaceae > Streptomyces > Streptomyces sp. NPDC002896. The sequence goes on from NZ_JBEOVA010000011.1 coordinate 61,208, forward strand.
CGACCGTTCCTGTACCTCGAAGAGCCCGCCGCGGCTCAGTTCTTCGTCCGTCATGAGCGCAAGCAGGCCATTGATCCGCTCTCGCGCTGCAGGGATGCCGTCCGGGGTCGCCGTGGTCGGCGCCTGGTCGCCGAGTTCCACGAGTGCGGCGGCCAACTCCGGGTCGAAGGGCGGAGGGGGCGTGGTCATCGGGACCTCCTTGCAGATCGGTCGTCGCACGTGCGCGCGGCCCGCTCACCAAACGCGGCGGCATCGCGGAACCGTGCAGCTGGGGACAGCTGCTCGTCGAGCACCGACCCCGGGAGGAGCACGGCGCCCGCCAAGACGAAGAGGGCTGGGAATGTGGATCGGGGCAGCGCTCCCGCGTACCCGCCGGACAGGCCACAACCTGAAGCGCCCGTGACACCACCGACCGTGGGTCCGCGTTTCCTCCGGCCGAGCAGCAGGATGCGCTTCTCGTTCACGCAGGCGCTCCCGGACGCCGTACCGAGGAAGCGAGCGGGACACTAGCCAGAGGCTCCGCTCGCCGTCCAGACTTCTCACGTATCGCCGAGGATTCCCGGAACGGTCCTCCGTGGGGCCCGCCTTGCGCGCGGCGGAAGAGAGCCGGTCAGGCGGACTCCCTGACGTGGACCCGAAGCAGGTCCTCGATGGGGTCGGCGGGGACCTCCTTCCCATCCAGCGTGTCGACGATGCGGCGGGCCAGGCCCCGCGCGATGGCGTCGGTGTCGCGGACGACCGTGGTCAGCGGTGGCTGGGCCAGAGCCGCGCCGGGAATGTCGTCGACGCCGATCACCGCGAGGTCCTGTGGGGCGCGCAGCCCGAGGGACCGCAGGGCGGCCAGCACGGCCATCGCGAGCTCGTCGTTGAACGCGCAGATGCCGGTGACCGGTGGGTCGGCGGCGAGCCATGCCTTCACCGCTGCCGCGGCACCGTTCGGCTCCAGGGGGACGGTTCGGACATCCGGCTCCGGAAGGCCGAGTTCGGTGCAGACCTTGCGGACCCCGTCCAGTCGTGGCTGGGCCAGGGCACCTAGTCTCGTCAGGTCCGGGTAGGCATAGCCGAGCCGTCGGTGCGAGGCGACGAGGTGGCGGGCCTGCACCGCGCCGATCGGTTCCTCGGACACCAAGGGTGACCGAAGCTCTCCCTGTACCGAGCCGTGCACCGCCATGACGACCTCGATGCCCACCGCCCGCATGGCGTCGGCCTCGGACTCGGGGAACTCGTCCAGGGCCAGCACCGCCGCGGGTGTCATGGCCTTCCAGATTTCCCGCAGAGGCCGAGCGGGAGGAGCCGACGAGTGCACGAGGAAAGTGAGCTCGTGCTCGGCGAAGGCGCTGGTCAACCGCTGGATGAGGCGTCCGAGGACGTGCTCGATGGGCCAGTCCGGCAGCAGGCCGAGCACGATGCTCGAGCGCCCCGTCCGCAACGTGCGCGCCGCGGCCGACGGCGCGTAGCCGAGCTTGGCGGCCGCCTCCCACACCCGACGGCGCGTACCCTCGGCGATCTTCTGGTGCGGGGACTCGTTGAGGACGTAACTCACGGTCGCGCGGGAGACTCCGGCCTCCCGCGCGACATCCCCGCTAGTCACCCGCCTACCGCTGGCCTTCCCGGTCATGCACCCCACCCTCTGACAGACCTCTTGTCAAAGCCCACGCAGACCTCTTGTCAAAGCCCACGACTGCGGGCTAGCTTACGCGCTCAGTCAACCTACACGTTTAAGTGGCGCGATTAAGTAACTATCCGTGACCAGGAGCCCGACGGCTCCGGCGGAGCGCCACCCCATCAGGTCCCCCCACCGTCCCCATCCCCGGTACTCGACGAAGAGGACCCATGTCAGACCTGAAAACCACCACGAGCAGTCCCTGGAAGACCGCGATCCTCGCCGGTATGGCCTCCTACCTGGACGCCGGAGCCCTGGTGACGTCCGGAATCGCCATCGGCGGTTACTACGCCGCTCCGCTCCAGCTCAGCGCCGGGACCATTGGATCCCTACTGGGGCTGCAGACCCTGGCGTTCGCAGCCGGTGCGCTGTTCGGTGGCCGGCTGGGCGACCGGTTCGGCCGCCGGATGATCTTCACCTTCTCGCTCATGCTCTACGCGGTCGGCATCGTTCTGCTCCTCGTGGCGGCGGGCCCCGCTCTGCTGTACGCCGGTGTCGTGGCGACCGGACTGGCCATCGGCGCGGACCTTCCTGTGTCGCTCGCGCTCGTCAACGAGGAAGCACCGGACGGCAAGAAGGGCACCATGGTGGTGTTCTCCGGCATGCTCTGGCTCGCCGGCATCGTGGCCGTGCTGGTGCTGAGCTCCTTCATGGGAGTGCAGGGCATACTCGGCGGCCGGATCCTCTTCGCCCATCTGCTGGTCGTGGCGGTCATCGTGCTGCTCCTGCGCCTCACCCTCAGCGAGTCGGCCGAATGGGCAGCCGCCCGCCGGGCCGCCGAAGCGCGCACGACCGCGGGCTTCGAGACCATCGAGTTCAGCCGCATCCGGGATCTCTTCCGGGCGCCGACCGTCTACGCCCTGATCGCGACGGGCCTGTACTACGCCACCTGGAACCTCGGCGCGAACACCATGGGCCAGTTCGGCACCTTCCTGTGGACCACTCTGGGCAAGGGAGAGGTCGCGCAGTTCTCGCAGCTGGCCCTCCTCGGACTGCCGGTCGGTTTCCTCGCCGGCCTGGTGTTCATGCGGGTGGTCGACCGGCCGGCCAGGCATGCCTGGTTCGCCGCCGGCACGGCGCTGATCGTCATCGCCTGGGCTCTGCCGGCGTTGCTGGGGCCGAGCAAGTTCACCCTGGTCGCCGCCTTGCTCCTCTCCGGTCTCGGCAACTCCTTCGCCGGCGAGTCCATCTACAAGGTTTGGTCCCAGGAACTGTTCCCCACTCTGCTGCGGGCCACCGCCGGCGGTGTGACCATGGCCTTCACCCGGGCCGTCGCCGGACTGGCCGCACTGGGCACGCCGGCCTTCGCCCTGGGCCACACCCGGCTGTTCTTCGGCCTGCTCTTCGGCTTCATGGTGGTCGCGGCGGTCATCGGCCTGGTCTGGGTGCCGCGACTGCCCAAAGCCTCCCAGCCCGAAGAGCCTGCCGACCTGAGCGGCGCTCCCGCCGCGGAGACGACCGGAAAGGCGGCCCTGTGATCCGCCATCACAACTTCCAGCACAACGGCGTGACGCTGCGCTCCACGCTGCACATCCCCGAAGGGCCGACCGGAACCCGCTGGCCGACCGCGGTGTTCGTCCACGGCTTCACCTCCAACCGGCTCGAACTGCCGAACTTCGTCGCCATGTCGAGGCTGCTGGAGGCCCACGGAATCGCCTCGGTCCGGTTCGATCTCTCGGGCCACGGCGAGAGCGACGGCGACTTCTTCGACGTGACCATCACCGGCGAGATCGCCGAAACCCGCGCCGTCGTCCAGGCGGTCCGGACCCTCGACTTCGTCGATCCAGACCGTATCGGCCTGGTCGGTATGAGCATGGGGGGTGTGGTCGCGGGCATCGTGGCCGCCGAGGAGCCCGGGATCGGCGCCCTGTGCCTGTGGTCACCGGCCGCCGTCGCCCCCTTCGAGATCGGCAGCGGTTACCTCAAGGGCCGCAGACTCGCACCGGAGATCGCGGAGAAGGGCTACGTCGACGCCGACGGGCACCGGATGAGCTCCGCTCTCGTCGCGGACATCGCCGGTCTCGACGTCTACGGACGGTCGAGCGGGTACGCGGGCCCGGTCCACATCCTGCACGGTGACAAGGACGACATCGCTCCCCTCGAGTACGTACGCCGCTACCTGGACTACTACGACGGCAACGCGCACCTCGAGATCGTCGAGGGCGCGGACCACGCCTGGGGATCCGTGCCGCACCGCACCGCGCTGCACCAGTCCACACTGCGATTCCTCCGGAGGCACCTCCGGTGATGAAGACGTCGAGCATCGAGGCACTCCACACGATGGACACCACAACAAGGGTCGTCGGGCTGCGCACCGCGGACGACTCCGGTCTCGTGGCCACCCCGTATCCCGAACCCCGTCTGTCGTGGTCACTGGCGAGCGAGAGGCCGGGCGTCCTACAGCACGCCTACGAGATCCAGGTGTCAGCCGACCGGTCCTTCGGCGACGCGGCGTCCACCGGAGAGGTCGAGTCCGACCTGGTGACCGATCACCCCTGGCCGACCCCACCGCTGCGCAGCCGCGAGGTCCGATACTGGCGCGTCCGTGTCCGCACGGACCTCGGGTGGACGGAATTCAGCGGACCCGCCCGCGTTGAGGCAGCGCTGCTCGACGACAGGGACTGGACGGCCCGTCCCGTCCATGTGCCCAGTGACCGGGGCCGCACCTCCCCCGGCCCGGTGCCGCTGCTCCGCCGGGAGTTCGACCTCCCGGCGGAGCCGGTATCCGCACGCCTGTACGCGACCTCGCTGGGCGTCCACCGCACCGCGATCAACGGCCGGCCCGTCTCCGACGAACTGCTGGAACCAGGCTGGACCAGCTACCCCAACCGACTCCTCTACGCCACCTACGACGTCACCGGACTGCTCGTCCCCGGCCGCAACGCCGTCTCCGCCGCGGTCGGCGACGGCTGGTACCGGGGCCATCTCACCTGGCACAAGAACCGGAACGTCTACGGCGACACAACGGCGCTGCTCGCCCAACTCGAAGTCACCCTGGCCGACGGCACCACCGTCACGGTCGCCACCGACGACCACTGGCGGGGCGGTTACGGCGGCCTGCTGGCGGCGGACCTGTACGACGGCTGCGAGCGCGACCTCCGCCTCGAGCCGCACGGCTGGCAGCTGCCGGGCTTCGACGACCGAGGCTGGGAGCAGGCCGCCACACTCCCCTTGCCTACCGGGCTGACTCAGCGGGCCCACCCACCCGTACGCGTCGTACAGATCATCCAGCCCGAGCGACGAACACTGCCCGACGGCACGATCGCCGTCGACGCGGGCGAGAACATCACCGGCTGGCTCAGGCTCCGCGCCGACGGCCCGCCAGGAAGCACGGTCACCGTCCGGCACGCCGAGGTCCTCGACGGCGACGGCCGCCTGCTGACCAGCATCCTGCGCGGCGCCCGCGCCACCGACCAGTACACCTTGGCCGGGGGCACCGTCGAACTGGAGCCGGAGTTCACCTTCCACGGCTTCCGGTACGCCGAGATCGACGCCTCCCCCGGCGTCACCATCGAGGCGGTGGAAGTCGACATCGTGGCCAGCGACCTGCGCCGCATCGGCGAGTTCCACTGCTCCGACGAGCGCGTGAACACGCTGTACGACAACGTCGTACGCTCCCAGCGCGGCAACTTCCTCGCCGTCCCCACCGACTGCCCGCAACGCGACGAACGGCTCGGCTGGACCGGCGACATCATGGCCTTCGCCCCCACGGCCTGCGCCACGTTCGACAGCCGTACCTTCCTCGACAGCTGGCTCACCGACCTCCGCATCGAGCAGCGACCGGACGGCGCGGTACCGATGGTGATTCCGGATGTGCCGCTCGGCGACCTGCCGCCGAGCGACCTGCCGTTCGCCGGCACCGCCGCGGGCTGGGGAGATGCCGCCACCGTCGTACCGGCCGCCCTCTTCGACGCCTACGGCCGGCGCAGCCTGCTGGGCCGCCACTATGCGGCGATGCGCGCGTGGGTCGAGTTCACCGTCGATCACCTGGACGACGACGGGACGTGGAGCGGAAACGCGCAGCTCGGTGACTGGCTCGACCCGGCCGCGCCACCGGAGGACCCGGCGCGCGCCACTACCGACTCCGCCTATGTCGCCACCGCCTTCGTCGCGCACAGCGCCCGCCTGCTCGCCGAAGCGGCCCGGGAATTGGGCCACGTCGACGACGCCGACCGGTACGCGGCCCTGCACCGGCGCACCGCCGAAGCCGCCTGGCGGAAGTGGGGCGACCACGCCCGTACCACCCAGACCGGATGCGCGCTCGCCCTCCAATTCGGCATCGCGCCCGCTGCCGAGCGCGCCGCGGTGGGCGAGGCCCTCGCCGCCCTGGTGCGCGCCAACGGCGGACGCATCGCAACCGGCTTCCTCGGCACGCCCTTCGTGCTGCCCGGCCTCACCAGCACCGGCCATGTGGCCGAGGCGTACCAACTCCTGCTCAACACCGAGTGTCCGGGCTGGCTCTATCAGGTAGCCCGCGGCGCCACCACCATGTGGGAGCGGTGGGACGCCATACGTCCCGACGGCACCATCGACGTCGAGAAGGCCGGGACGATGCTGTCGTTCAACCACTACGCCTACGGCGCCGTCGCCGCCTGGCTCTACCAGGCCGTCGCCGGACTGCGGGCCACCGCTCCGGGTTACCGCACCATCGAGATCGCTCCCCGCCCCGGAGGCACGCTCACCTCCGCCGGCGCGTCGATCGCCACCCCGTACGGCACGGCATCCGTCGCCTGGTCGATCAGCGGCACCACCCTCACGGTGGACGCCGTACTCCCACCCGGCACGACCGGACGGTTCCTGCCACCCGAGGGTTGGCGCTCCACGCAGGCCACCAGCCGGCTCGGGTCCGGAAGCCACCACATGGTCCTGCATCCGGGCACCAGTTCCTGAACTCACCGCGGCCGTCGCTCCCTGCCGGACGGCCTGAGCATCCGTCCGGTGCGCAGTAGCCGCTGCCCTTCACCCCTTACCCACCCAAGGATCCGCACCATGGCGACCAGCCACGATCACGGCGCAGCCGAGCTGGGCCTCGACGAGAAGACCGCACTGCTCTCGGGCCGGGACATGTGGACAAGCAAGCCCGCCGAAGGGGCAGGGATTCCCTCACTCGTACTGAGCGACGGTCCGCACGGCGTCCGGCGCCAGCGCCTGGACTCCGGGCTCGGCCTTTATGACAGTCATCCGGCGACCTGTTTCCCGCCCGCGGTCGCGCTGGCCTCCAGCTGGGACCCGGAACTGATCGGCCGTGTGGGAGAGGCGCTGGGCCGCGAGGCCCGGGCGCTCGGTGTGGACGTACTGCTGGGCCCCGGCGTCAACATCAAGCGCTCGCCGCTGTGCGGCCGCAACTTCGAGTACTTCTCCGAGGACCCGTTGCTCAGCGGCGTGCTGGGGACGGCGCATGTGGCCGGCGTGCAGAGCCGGGGCGTGGGCGCATCGGTCAAGCACTTCGCGGCCAACAACCAGGAAACCGAACGGATGCGGGTCAGCGCCGACGTGGACGCACGCACCCTGCGGGAGATCTACCTCCCGGCCTTCGAGCGGATCGTGTTCCAGGCCCGCCCTACGACCGTCATGTGCGCCTACAACAAGATCAACGGCACCTACGCCTCCGAGAGCCGATGGCTGCTCACCCAGGTGCTCCGCGAGGAATGGGGCTTCGACGGCCTGGTCGTCTCCGACTGGGGCGCCGTCAACAACCGCGTCGCCGCGCTGCTTGCCGGCACCGACCTGGAGATGCCCGGCACTCATCGCGGCACCGACGCGGAGGTCGCCACCGCGGTCCGCTCCAGCGAGCTGGACGAGACCGTCGTCGACACCGCCGTCGCCCGGCTGCGCGGTCTGGCCGAGCGGGTCCGCACCCAGGCAGACCCCGTGACGGTGGACTTCGACGCGCACCACCGGCTGGCCCGCGAGGTCGCCGCCGACTGCCTGGTGCTGCTGAAGAACCGCCACCAGGCTCTGCCGCTCGCTCCCACTGGCCGCATCGTCGCCATCGGCGAGTTCGCCGCGGCCCTGCGCTACCAGGGCGGCGGCAGCTCCCACGTCAACGCCACCCGCGTCGACAGCCCGCTGGAGGAGCTGCGTGCCCTGCTGCCCGAGGCCCACGTCGACTTCGCGCAAGGTTATGACACCAAGGGGGATGCGGACGCCGGGCAGCTCCGCGAGGAGGCTGTCGCCCTCGCGGACCGGGCAGACACCGCCGTACTCGTGATCGGCCTGCGCGAGGCCGACGAGTCCGAGGGATTCGATCGCGACCACATCCAACTTCCCACTGACCAGGTGGAGTTGGTGCGAGCTGTGGCTCAGGTGGCCCCACGTACGGTCGTCGTGCTCCTCAACGGTGGCGTGGTGAGCCTGGAGGGCTGGCACGACGAGGTGGACGCCGTGGTGGAGGCGTGGCTGCCCGGGCAGGCGGGCGGCGGCGCGATCGCCGACGTGCTGACCGGCCGGGTCAACCCGTCAGGGCGACTCGCCGAGACCATCCCGTTCCGGCTCAACGACACCCCTTCCTTCCTGAACTTCCCCGGCGAACAGGGCCACGTCCGTTACGGCGAGGGCGTCATGGTCGGCTACCGCTACTACGAGACCGCCGACGTCGCCGTCCGCTACCCCTTCGGCCACGGCCTGAGCTACACCTCTTTCGAGAAGACCGACTTCCAGGTCACCCCCACCGGCCGGGACACCGCCACGGCGAGCGTCACGGTCACCAACACCGGCGACCGCTCCGGCAAGCACGTGGTGCAGGTCTACGTCGCCGCGCCCAAGCGCCCGGTCAGCAGCCCGGCCCGGGAACTGCGCGGCTTCGCCAAGGTGGCGCTCGCCCCGGGCGAGAGCACCACCGTCGAGATCGACCTCGACCGCCGTGCCTTCGCCTACTGGGACAGCACCCGCGACGACTGGACCGTCGCCGCCGGGCTGTACGAGGTACAGCTCGCCGACAACGCCCACGACGTCGTCGCCACCGCCACCCTCGACCTGGCGGGCGACAACCTGCTGCAGCCGCTCACCCTCGACTCCACCGTCAGCGAGTGGTTCGGCCACCCGATCGTCGGCCCTGCGCTGACGGCGGCGATGACATCCGGGCTCCCCCAGGAGCAGGCCGACGCAGCCGTGGAGGGGAACGCTGACGCACTGCTCATCCTGTCGTCCATGGCGATGCGTCAGTTCGTCGGGTTCCTTCCCCGACCGATTCCGGATGAGGTGCTGGAGCGGCTCATGAAGATGAGCGAGGCGTCCCCAGAGTCTGTCGGCACCTGATCCCCTGCGCCCGGTCCTGGTAACCGTGCGGGTGCCGATAAATCATCCGGCCCGGTCACAACCTTGATCACTATCTAAGGCCGCCCACCGCTCGCCCCGCGATCTTCACGTGGACAGGGGTGCCTTTGCTACCTCGTCCGCGCTGGTGGGAGCGGGTGCGCCGGGGGTTTCGCGGATGGCGGCCACGGTCGCTGAAGTCGGCGCTCTCGCACGGCTGTCGCTCCACGCCGCAACATGATCGACTGTGTTGCTGCGACTGGCCTACCTGGGTGTCACGAACGCGTTCGCGCTGCTGCGCTTGCTACCGGTGAGCGATCGGGAGAAGGACGCAGAGATCCTCGCCCTGCGCCATCAGATCACGGTGCTGGAACGCCAACTCGGCAAGGAAAGGGTGCGGTTCACCCGGAGCGATCGGGCATTCCTGGCGGCGCTGCTGCACCGGCTGCCACGGAACGTACTGCGCAGACTGCGGCTGGTGGTGCAACCCGACACGGTGCTGCGCTGGCACCGCGACCTGCTCGCACGCCGGCATGCTGCCGCGTCCAGGCCGAAGCGCCCGGGCCAGCCGCGCACCGTCCGCTCCGTCCGCACCCTGGTGCTGCGCCTGGCACGAGAAAATACGTCTGGGAGATCCTCAAGGAGGCCGGCATCGACCTCGCGCCCGCACGCGCCTCCAGCACCTGGGCCAGCTTCCTGCGCTCCCAGGCAGAGGCCCTTCTGGCCTGCGACTTCTTCGAGACGGTCACCCTGTCCGCGGCGCGGATGTACGTATTCGCCGTCATCGAGCACGCCAACCGAAGGATCCGAATCCTGGGCGCGACAGCACACCCGACCGCATCCTGGGTGGCCGCAGGTCGCAAAGGCGTCTGTCGTTCGATGGTCCGCCTCAGGCCGAGGACGAGGATGCCTCCTCCGGCGTGATCGTGGAGGGGCTGCTCCGGCGCGCCGTGCCCTTCGAAGAGGGCTCGCGCGCGGTCATGTCGAGGAGCACCACTGCGTCGTGGTCGGGGGTGCCCGGTTCCGCGTAGTACGTGATCAGGCGGTGTCCGGGCGTGCCCTCCAACTGCATCCCCTGGTAGCCGAGGGTGAAGGTGCCGACCTCCGGATGGTGGTAGGTCTTGCGGCCGTAGGTGCGGGCCTTCACGTCGTAGCGCTCCCACAGGCGCGCGAACTCGGGGCTCTTCAGGAGGAGTTCGCCGACGAGGGGGCCCAGGTCGGGCGCGTCCGGTTCGGTTCCGGCAACGGCACGCAGCCGGGCCACGCAGCCGCGCAGCGAGTTCTCCCAGTCGGCGAAGACCTCACGAGCGGCGGGATGCAGGAATGTGTAGCGTGCGATGTTGCGCTGCTTGGCAGGCCATTCTTCGATCCCGGCGAACAGGCGCAGTCCGGCCGGATTCCATGCAAGGAGATCCTGCGTGCGACTGGCCACGTAGGACGGATTGGGGCGCAGGCTCTCCAACAGGATTTTGACGCCCGGCCGCACGGTCCGCGAGGGCGCTGCCGGAGGCTCCGGAGCAGTACGGGCGGCTAGGGCAGCGAGACTGCGCAGGTGCTCGTGCTCCGGTTCCTCCAGCAGCAGGGCGCGGGCCAGTGCGTCGACCACGGACGGGCTTGGCCGGGTCTCCTTGCCCCTCTCCAGGCGGGTGTAGTAGTCGATGCTGATCCCAGCAAGGGTCGCCAGTTCCTCACGGCGCAGCCCGGGCGTGCGGCGCAGCCCGGAGCCGACCGTGAGACCGGCCTGGGCGGGAGTCACCTGAGCGCGACGGGCACGTAGAAAGTGCCCGAGCTCGGTACCTCCGCCGGTGGTCTGATGCTCACGAGTCATACCACCCAGTCTGACTATTGCGTGACCTGCGCGGGAGGCCTGCGGGGGGCCCTGTCACACCCCTGAACACTGCTCCCCGGCACAGCACGGCCTGCCACGCAGCGCCCGAAGGCATGAAGCTGGGTGTTCGCAGAGGATCCCGCCGAGCCGACAAGCCACCTGCCGCAGCCCAGAGAGCTTGTCGACGAGCAGAAAAGCACCAGCCGTGAACCACATCAAGCCAGCCGCGAACGAGGCCTCGAGGCCCGCCGTCCTGAACGACCCGAAGGCCGAGAGGAGCCGTTTCGCCTTCGACGCCATCGGCACCCGCTGGCAGATCGAGACCGAAGAGCCGCTGCGTCGGCACGTACGCGAACAGATCCTCGCGCGGATCGAGCGTTTCGACGCCACGTACTCCCGCTTCCGTATGGACTCGCTGGTGTCCCGCTTGGCCGCCGCTCCCGAGGGGGGCCGAATCGAGTTCCCCGCCGACTCTCTCGCGCTCTTCGGCCTCTACGACCGCCTGGTCACGGCCACAGAAGGCGCTGTGGACCCGCTCGTCGGCCGTGAGCTGGAACTGCTCGGTTACGACGCGACATACTCGCTCACGCCCGCGCCCGACACGGTGCGAACCAAGGAGCGAGCCCTGGGGCGCGCGACCTGGGCGGCGGACGTCGTCCGGGACGGTACGACGCTCGTCACGCGGCGCCCACTGGTGATCGACGTCGGAGCAGTTGGAAAGGGTTACCTCGTCGACATCGTCTCGGCGATGCTCCAGGAGGCCGGCCTGTCCCGATTCGTGGTCGACGCCAGCGGCGACCTCCGTCATGCGGGCGAACGGATCATCCGGGTCGGCCTCGAGCACCCATTCGACCCCCGGCAGGTGATCGGTGTGGCGAACCTGCAAGGACGAGCGCTGTGTGCGTCCGGAGTCACCCGACGCGCCTGGGGCGACGGCCTGCACCATGTGCTCGACGCCAGGACCGGAGTGCCGGTGGGAGGCGTGGTCGCCACATGGGTCGTGGCCGACGAGGCCGCTGTCGCCGACGGGCTGGCGACGGCGCTCTTCTTCACCGAGGCACACCGGCTCGAGGAGACGTTCCAGTTCACCTACGTACGCATGCGCGCCGACGGCCGCGTCGAGTTCTCGCCGAATTTCTCGGGCGAGCTCTTCACCTGACGGCTTGTTGCCCAGATCCCAAAGGAAAGGCACGCAGACGCATGACACCCCTGACCAAAAAGATCACGACGGCACTGGTGGGGATATCCGTGTCCGCCACCATCGCCGGATGCACCGCTGCGGATACCGACAGCGCAAACTCACGGTCCGCCTCGACCACCAGCGCAGCCCCTTCCGGGTCATCTTCGAACCAGGGCCCCTACACGGATGGCGAGTACAACGCAGATGGCGAGTACGGAACTCGGGGCTCGAGCATCGGGGTGTCCATCACTCTGGACGACGACGCGATCACCGCCGTCGAGGTCACCCCCCACGCAACGGACGAGACCTCACTCGCGTTGCAGCGGCGGTTCGCCGAAGCTGTGCCGGCAGTCGTGGTCGGCAGGGACATCGACGACGTGGACCTTGACCACGTAGCGGGCAACAGCCACACCCCCGACGGGTTCAACGACGCACTGGAAAAGATCAAGGCCGAAGCCTCCCAGTGACGAGCTCCCAGACACCCGGACGCTCTTCCGCACAGAAGCGTCGACGGCGTTGTGGCGATGCCCGAACCGGATGCACCCGACTTGGCGTCGGGGTTCACAGCAGAGATGACGGGTGCGGACGGTTGTCACCCAATCCCATGACTCCGCGCCCTTCGAACACCGCGGAGCGGCGCAGGCATCCGCAGTGCGCAGCACAGCAGGTACGGGTCGTCGGGGCTCATTGGCCCCGGATACATCACACAGGAAGGACTGCGCTGGGCCGTGGCCATCATTTTTGTAGTCGTCATGGTCTCCGTGCTGGCCGTGTTCGGCGCGCTCCACTGGTACGCATGGCGCCGTCTCATACGCGACACCACGCCCCGGGGCTCGGTCCTTCGGCGAGCCGGAAGCTTCGTCTTCGCGGCTGGGCCCCTCCTCTCAGTGGGCGCCCTGGCGGCCGAGGTCACGGGCGCCCCGTTCCGACTCCAACAGATCGTGGCCTGGCCCGGATATCTGTGGATGGTCCTGTTCATGTACCTGCTGCTCGCGCTGCTGGCAGGCGAGGGAGTCCGTCCCCTGCTGAGGCGGTGGCTCACGCGGCAGAGTGCCGGAACTGAAACTGAACAGCGCATCCAGCGCCCGACGGAGTACGCGCCACCCCCCAGTGAGCTCCGTGAGAAGCGGGCTGAGGACGCCATCGCGGTCGGCGGCACCCGGTCCGTGACTGCGAATCGCCGCGATCCCGGCGCCGCGGGAACCACACGCGAGCTTGCCCCTGTGCTGGAGTTTCCGCACGCACCTGAGCCCGTGCGATCGCCTGACACTGGCCCCTCACGCCGCCTCTTCGTCTCCCGCGTCGTGGGCGGGGCCGCAGCGGCTGTGGCCGTCGGTACCGTTGGTCACGGCATGTACGGCGTACTCCGCGGCCCTCAGGTGAAACGCCTCACCATTCCGCTGGCCAAACTGCCTCGCAGCGCGCACGGGTTCCGAATCACCGTCGTCAGCGACATCCACCTCGGCCCGACCCTGGGCCGTGGCTTCTCCCAGCGAGTGGTCGACACCATCAACGCGACACAGCCCGACCTGATCGCGGTCGTCGGCGATCTGGTGGACGGCAGCGTCGAGGACCTCGGTCCCGCCGTCGAACCACTCGCCCAGCTGAGGGCACGCCACGGAGCGTTCTTCGTCACCGGCAACCACGAGTACATTTCCGGTGCCGAGGAGTGGGTCGAGAAGGTACGCGACCTGGGGATGCACCCGCTGGAGAACGCTCGCACCGAGATGCCCGGCTTCGACCTGGCGGGTGTCAACGACGTACGAGGCGAAAACGAGGGCCAAGGCCCCGACTTCGGCACGGCGCTCGGCGACCGCGATCGTTCTCGCGCCGCCGTCCTCCTCGCCCATCAACCCATCGTCATCCACGACGCCGTCCGCCACGGCGTCGACCTCCAGCTCTCCGGCCACACCCACGGCGGCCAGCTCTGGCCCGGCAACCTCATCGCCGAACTGGCCAACCCCACCGTCGCCGGACTGGAACGCTACGGCGACACCCAGCTGTTCGTGAGCCGCGGCGCCGGCGCCTGGGGCCCGCCAGTCCGCGTGGGCGCGCCATCCGACATCACCGTCGTCGAACTCGCCTCGAAACAGGCATAGCCGCCAGGACCCGCAATCGTGCGCCAGAGGCTTCCAGGGGTGGCGGCGTCCCTGCGCTGCTCGACCTCGCCCACAAGCCCCCTCACTGCGGCGGCCGGCGCTGCCATGCTGGCTGCGACGTCCGGCAACGCACGTACCGATTTTCGTCATGAACGCGCCAATAGCCTTTCAACAACCCTCTGACCTGCAGATCTGTCACCAAAGGGGCCCTGTCATACCCCGGAACAACACTCCCCGGCATAACACGGTCTGCCAGAGGTGCGAGTGGGGCCAGCAGGCTTAGCGGAGATGAAAATCCCGGCACAGCCGAGCGGGCAGCGCATTTAGAAAACCGGACATGTCACATTCTGCCGATACGCCATGCCACCGCGGCATGGAATCGACAACCGAGAAAGGCGCACACATGGCAAAAGAACCGACCCGAGCCCAACAGCTGCTCGGGGACTTCGCTCCGAAGCTTGTTGAGCTGACCGATGAGGTGCTGTTCGGCGACGTGTGGCAGCGCCCTGGCCTGTCCCCGCGCGACCGCAGCCTAGTAACCGTTGCCGCCCTGGTCGCCCTGCACCGTCCCGAGCAGTTGGAGAGCCACCTACGTCTGGCGCTCAATAACGGACTGAGCCAGGAAGAACTCGTCGAGGCCATCACCCATCTGGCCTTCTATGCCGGGTGGCCCAGCGGAATGGGCGCACTCACCCGATTCCGAGCAATCGTCGAGAACGACGCCAACTAGTTCGAACAAGGAGTCGCACGTGGAGGCCCTACCGAAGAAGCCCTCGACCAGAGGGCCGGCGGAACGGTTCACCGGTGATGTCTGGGTGGACATGATCGCGGTGGGTGAGGCGCCCTCGCGGCTCCGGGTCGGTGTCGTTCGCTTCGCGCCCTGCGCCCGAACGGCCTGGCACCGGCACGCGGTCGGCCAGACCCTGCACGTCACCGAGGGCATCGGCTTGGTCCAGGCCCGCGGCGGCGCGGTCATCGTGATGCGCCCGGGCGACACCGTCTACACCCCTCCTGGTGTGTGGCACTGGCACGGCGCCGCACCTGACCACTTCATGACCCATCTCGCCATGTCGGACAGCACCGGCGATCCCGCCGTACCCGACGTCGAGTGGGGCGAGCACGTCTCCGATAACGAGTACGAAGGAAACGGCAAGTGAAGCGCAGAGGCGTTGTGATAGGGCTCGCCGCGGCCGCCGCGGCACCAGCCGGCCGCCTGCTGGAACCGTCCGAGGTAGCCACGGCCGTCGCCTACCTCGCCTCACCGCTGGCGGCCAGCATGTCCGGCACAGACCTGCTGATCGACGGTGGATCCGTCAAGACTGCCTGACACGACGTTTAGGACGCAGCCCGGCCCGCGGCTTCCCAGCTCAAGCAGGTCCCTTCAGGAGGGCTACACCCACCTGAATTGGCCAGGAGGATCGTCGGTCAGGACTGTGTGCGCTGTTGCTGTTCGGCCTTCGTATCCCGGTGGCCGGCGGGCCGGGGCTCCGTCATGTCGAGAAGGAGCATGGCGTCGTGGTCAGGGGTGCCGGGTTCCGCGGTGTAGACGCCGAGGCGCTGGCTCGGGGTCCCCTCGAGCTGCATGCTCTGACCGCTGAGGGTGAGGATGCCGACCTGCGGATGGTGGAAGGTCTTCTCGATCTTCTTGCGCCCGATGACGTCGTAGCGCTCCCACAGCTTGGCGAAGTCGGGGCTCTTGAGCAGGAGCTCTCCCACCAGGCTCGTGAGATCGGGGGCGTCCGGGTCGGTACCGGCCAAGGCGCGCAGCCGGGCGACGCAGCCGCGGACCTGGTTGTCCCAGTCCGGGAAGAGAGTGCGCGCCGTGGGGTGGAGGAACAGGTAGCGGGCGAGGTTGCGCTGGGTGGCAGGCCAGTCGGCGAGCCCCGCGTACAGGGCGAGGCCGCAGGAGTTCCAAGCGAGCAGGTCCATGCTGCGGCTGACGATGTAGGCCGGGCTCGGCCGCATCGTCTCCAGGACCAGCTTCAGGTGCGGGCGCACGGTTCGACTGAGCGGCGGCGAGGTTTCGGGAGCATACCTAGCGGCCCGGGCAGCGAGCTCGCGCAGGTGCTGGTGCTCGGCGTCGTCGAGGTGCAGGGCGCGGGCGAGGGCGTCGAGCACGGAGGGACTGGGACGGGTCTCCTTGCCGCGCTCCAGGCGGACGTAGTAATCGATGCTGATGCCGGCGAGCGTGGCCAGCTCCTCACGGCGCAGGCCGGGGGTGCGGCGCATGCCTGCGCCCACGGTGAGGCCGACCTGGTCGGGGCTGGTCTGGGTGCGGCGCGCGCGCAGGAACCGGCCCAGTTCCATGTCGGCGCTCCTGCTGGTGCTCTGCTCGGATGCCATGTCGACAGTGTCACACCGCGCTGACCTGCGTGGCAGGCGTGTGGGGGGCCCTGTCACACCCCTGAACGTCGCTCCCCGGCACAGCCCGGCCTGCCACCTGGGCCGGAAAGGCGCGAGGCTCGATTTCTGTCAGCGCCCGACCTTCCCCGTGCAGGAGATCGTCCCTTGTCCACGTCCGCGTCGCCCACACCGCTCCAAGTAGGCGCGGCCGGTCCGCCGCCGCAGAGCAGGTCCGGCGCCCGTTCGGCGCTGGCCGCCGTACTGCTGGGCTTCTTCACGATCATGGTCGATGCGATGATCGTGAACGTGGCCCTGCCCGCGATCGGACGCGGCTTCGACAGCGGGATGGCCGGGCTGCAGTGGGTGGTAGACGGCTACACCCTCGCCTTCGCCGCGTTCCTGTTGTCCGCGGGCGCGGTCAGTGACCGTATCGGGGCCCGCCAGGCGTTCGCCGTCGGCCTGGGCCTGTTCCTGGCAGCGTCCGCAGTCTGCGCGATGGCCCCGAATCTGGGCGTTCTGGTGGCGGCGCGGCTGGTGCAGGGAGCCGGGGCCGCGGTCGCCGTTCCATCCTCCCTCGCCCTGCTGCGCGAGACCTTCCCCGACCCGGCGGCACGAGCGAAGGCGATCGCCCTGTGGGGCGTGGGCGGCTCTGTCGGCGCCGCTGCCGGGCCCGTGGCCGGCGGGCTGCTCACCCTCATCGACTGGCGGATGATCTTCTTCGTCAATCTGCCCGTCGGCGCGGTGGCCCTGGCGCTCCTCAAGCGCGCCCAGCCCTCCCCACGCCAGGAGATGCCCTTCGACTGGACCGGCCAGGTGGCCGCCGTCGCCTCCATGGGCGCGCTGACATACGCGGTCATCGAGGCCGGTGCCGACGGCTTCGGCACCGCGCGGGTCCTGATCGGCTTCGCCCTGGCGATCGTGGCGGCCGGCGTCTACCTGGTCGCCCAGGCCCGTGGACGGCATCCGATGACGCCGCTGCCATTGCTCCGCTCCCGCACGATGTCACTCTCGGTCGCCATCGGGTTCGCCCTGAACGTAGGCTTCTACGGGATGATCTTCCTGCTGGGGCTGTATCTCCAGCAAGTGCACGGGCTGAGCGCGCTCGCCACCGGCGTGGCCTTCCTGCCGATGACCGTGCTCACCTCCTTCATGGCCCCCGTCGCCGCGCGCCTGGCAACCCGGTTCGGTGCCCGGATGCCCGTGATCACCGGCCAGTGCCTGATGGCCGCGGGTCTGCTGGCGATGGTGGCCCTGCCCGCCGGCGTGCCGGTGTGGCTGTCGGTGGTGCTGATGGTGCCCGTCGGCGCCGGTGGCGCGATGGCCGTGACTGCGCTGACTGCTCTGCTGCTGGAGAACGTGCCCGCCAAACGGGCCGGCGTCGCCAGTGGCGTTCTGAACGCCGCCCGCCAGCTCGGCGGCGCCCTGGCCGTCGCCGTCTTCGGTGCGCTGGTCGCCGACCGGGCCGGGTTCGTCTCCGGTCTGCACACCAGTCTCCTGATCGCCGCGGCAACCGTGGCGGTGAGCGTCGTAGCCACCGTGCTGCTGCGTGCTCAAGTCCCTCATCAGATTCCGGCCACCGCCACCGACGCGGGCCCGCGCCTGCTCGAACGCTGACCGGTCGCCTGCCCCACCCCGTCCCGCACAGAAGGAAAATCCCATGCAGACCATCACCCTCAACAACGGCGTCGAGATGCCGATCCTCGGTTTCGGCGTCTACCAGATCCCGCCGGAGCAGACCGAGCAGGCCGTCACCGAAGCGCTCGCCGCCGGCTACCGGCTGCTCGACACCGCCGCCGCGTACCTGAACGAGGAGGCCGTCGGCCGCGCCATCAAGAACAGCGGCATCCCGCGTGAGGAGCTGTTCGTCACCACCAAGCTGTGGGTCCAGGACGCGCCCGCGCAGGAGAACACCAAGCGCGCCTTCGAGACGTCGCTGAACAAGCTCGGCCTGGACTACCTCGACCTGTACCTGATGCACCAGCCCTACGGCGACGTGTACGGCCAGTGGCGCGCCATGGAGAACTTGCACCGCGAGGGCCGCATCAAGGCGATCGGCGTCGCCAACTTCTACCCCGACCGGCTTCTCGACCTCGTCATCAACAACGAGGTCACGCCCGCGGTCAACCAGATCGAGACCCACCCGTTCTTCCAACGCACCGTCGACCAGGAGCTCATGCGCGAGCACGGGGTCCAGATCCAGTCGTGGGGCGGCTTCGCCGAAGGCAAGAACAACATCTTCTCTCACCCGGTCCTGAGCGAGATCGGTGAGAAGCACGGCAAGTCGGTGGCGCAGGTCGTGCTCCGCTGGCTGACCCAGCGCGGCGTCGTCGCGATCCCCAAGTCCGTGCGCCCCGAGCGCATGGCGGAGAACATCGACGTCTTCGACTTCGAGCTCACCGACGACCAGATGGCGGCCATCGCCACCCTGGACACCGGTGCCTCGCTGTTCTTCGACCATCACGACCCGAAGATGGTCAGCTGGCTCAGCGCCCGGCGTCTGGACGGCTGACCTGGCAGACGGCGACAGCCGCTCCAGAACTCTCGCGCGCGGGTGCCTTCACCCGCCCGGACCGAGGCACCCGCGCGAGAGACCTCCACCTCGCCGTCCTCACGGCGCCACCCACCTCACGGACCAGGGCCTGATCATGTCCCAGAACATCACCGACGTACTCATGGTCGGCGCGACCGGCAGCATCGGACGGCTCGCCGTGCGCGCCGCGCAGCGACACGGCCTGCGCCCGCGGGCACTCGTCCGCGACGTGCGGCGAGCCGAACAACTGCTCCCCGGCGTCGAACTGGTACAGGGCGACCTCGAGGATCCTGCCTCCCTGCGGCGCGCGGTCAGTGGAGCCGACGCGATCGTCCTCACCCACGGATCCGGTGGCGACCCCCGACCGGACGCCCGTGCGCACGTCGACTACGGCGGCGTACGCAACATCCTGCGAGCCCTAGACGGCGCCCAGCCGCGCGTGGCACTGATGACCTCCGTCTACGCCACGCGCAGCGACATCCCCGGCGCCACCCCATGGAAGCGGCGCTCCGAACGCCTCCTGCGAGCCAGCGGCCTGCCCTACACGATCGTCCGGCCCGGCTGGTTCGACCACGCCGGCCCTACCCAGCGGCGGCTCGTGCTGGAACAGGGCGGTACGGCCGACGGCGGGATCGCCCGCGACCAGATCGCCGAGACTCTGGTACGCAGCCTGCTGACCGGCACCGCACTGGGTAAGACGTTCGAGCTCATCGCCGCCGAGGGCGAAGAGCCGTCCGACTGGGCAGAGCTCTTCGGCGCCTTGAAGAGCGACGAGTCCGGCTCCGTGGACGGTGTGTTGGACCCGGCCGACCTTCCTGTCGAAGCCGAGCCGCAGGCAGTGCGCGCGGATCTTGATGCCGTCCGTTCCCTTCGTGGAATCAGCGGATGACAGCCGGCGGACTCGGCGCCAGGAAAGTCAGACCCGCCGCGCTGGGGCGACGTGCGCTCCTTCGTGGCGTACTTCTGGGAGGAGCCACCGTCATGACCGGTGTCGAGGTCACCGGCTGTTCCCCGTCGCCGTCAGGCGGGGCGGCGCCGGAGTCCACTGAGCGACCTGCCGCCACGGCCTCGCCCGGGAAGCGGGTCCTGCTGGCCTACTTCTCCCGGCCGGGCGAGAACTACTACTACGGCGGGCGTACCGACCTCAAGATCGGAAATACCGAAGTCCTCGCCCGAATGATCAGCGAGCGCGTCGAGTGCGACGTGCACCGCATCGAAGCCGTCGACCCCTACTCCGACGACTACGACGAGACGGTAGCGCGCAATGTCCGCGAACAGGACGCCGATGCGCGGCCGGCCATCGTCAACCCCCCGTCCTCGATCGACCGTTACGACGTGGTGCTGCTGGGCAGCCCCATCTGGAACGTCCGAGCACCCATGATCATGTCGACCTTCACCGAGAGGTACGACTTCCGCGGCAAGACGGTCCATCCGGTCACGACGTATGCGATGAGTGGACTGGGCACCACCGAGCGCGACTACGCGGCGTCCTGCCCGGGCGCGACCATCGGGGAAGGGCTCGCGGTGCGCGGCGAGGAAGTCCGGAAAGCCGATACCGAAGTGCAGTCGTGGCTGCAGCGCATCGGCGTTCTCACGGACTGATCCCATTCTCAAATGGCCCAGTCTGACAGTGCCGTGCCCTGTGAGACAGGTGGGAGAGGGGCCCTCTTACACCCTGGCTGGCCGCACCCCGGAACAACACGGCCTGCCACACGCCCAGTCGGCCCCGCAGGCTGGGGCGGAAGCCAAAGAGCCATGAGAGGCAAGGTGACCATCCGTCGAGGGCTCACACCGTTCAGGAAAACCCCCCTTAACCCGTGCTGAGAGAGTGGACATGTCTGCCCAACCTTCCGAGCCAGCTGTGTCTCCCCCTACCCCCCTGTCCGCACCGTCGCGTCGTACCTTCATCGCGACGACCTCCGCGGCCGGTGGTGTCATCGCAGCCAGCGGTCTGGTCGCAGGTCAGTCGCTGCTCGGCGTCGAGGAGGCCACTGCCGCTGAGGCGTCGCCCAGCAGCCGAGTCTCCCTGACCGTCAACGGCAAGCGGCACACCATCACGGTCGACAACCGCACCTCGCTGCTGGACCTGCTGCGCGAGCACCTGGGCCTGATCGGCTCGAAGAAGGGCTGCAACGCCGGTGCCTGCGGGGCGTGCACGGTCCTGGTCGACGGCCGCCGCGTCAACTCCTGCCTCACCTTGGCGGTGCGCCTGGACGGCGCCGAGGTCACCACCGTCGAGGGCTTGGCCAAAGGCGACGAACTCCACCCGTTGCAGCAGGCGTTCATAGACCAGGACGCCTTCCAGTGCGGTTACTGCACGCCGGGCCAGATCGTGTCCGGCGTCGGCTGCATCCAGGAGGGCCACACCGGATCGGCGGACGAGATCCGGGAGTGGATGAGCGGCAACATCTGCCGGTGCGGGTGTTACGTGAAGATCGTCCGCGCGGTCGAGCAGGCCTCGGGCCGGAAGTGAGTGCCGATGTATCCCTTCTCCTTCACCAAGGCGCCCGGCACGCGTGAGGCTCTCGAGGCCGGTCGGCGCGGCGGCCGTTACATCGCCGGCGGCACCACCCTCGTCGACCTGATGCGTGAGACCGTCGAACGCCCCGAAACCCTGGTCGACATCAGCGGCCTGCCGCTGAGAGAGGTCACCGTCACCGAGCGGGGCGGGCTGCGGATCGGCGCGCTGGTGACCATGACCGAGGCCGCCGCCCACCGCAAGGTGTGCACCACGTATCCGGTCATCTCGCAGGCGCTGGAGCTGAGCGCGTCCGCCCAGCTACGGAACATGGCCACCCTCGGCGGCAACATCATGCAACGCACCCGGTGCACATACTTCCGCGATGTGACTGCCACCTGCAACAAGCGTGAGCCCGGCTCCGGTTGTGCCGCGCGGGAGGGCTACAACCGCACCCACGCGATCCTGGGCACCTCCGACGCCTGCGTGGCCACCCACCCCTCCGACGTGGCCGTCGCCTTCGCCGCCCTGGAGGCACGGGTGCACCTGCTGGGCCCGGACGGGCAGCGCACCGTCCCCTTCGCCGACTTCCTGCTCCAGCCCGGCCGTACCCCGAACCACGAACAAGCCCTGAAGAAGGGCGAGTTGATTACCGCCGTGGAGATCCCGGCCTACCCGCGCCCGCTGAAGTCCGGCTACCTGAAGGTCCGGGACCGCCAGTCCTACGAGTTCGCCCTCACCTCCGCAGCCGTCGCCCTGCACGTCCGCGGCGGTCTGATCCGCGAGGCCAAGGTGGCCGCCGGTGGCGTGGGGACGGTGCCGTGGAAGCTGCCCGCCGTCGAGCAAGCACTCATCGGCGAACGCCCCTCGGAACGACTCTGGGCCGAGGCCGCCGCACACGCGGCAGACGGCGCCCGCCCGCTTCAGCACAACCGGTTCAAGGTCGAGCTGCTCAAACGCACCGTCGAACGCCAGCTGCGCATCGTAGGAGACAACGCATGAGCCCCCAGCCGCAGGCAGCCGTCGGCGCACCGCTCTCCCGGGTGGACGGGCGCCTGAAGGTGACTGGGCAGGCGAAGTACGCCGCCGATCACGAGCCCGAGGGGGTCGTGCACGCCGTCGTGGTCGACAGCAGCATCGGCCGGGGCCGGATCACCGGCATCGACACCCGCGCCGCCGAAGCCCAGCCGGGCGTCCTGAAGGTGATCCACCACCGCAACGCCCCCAAGCTCCCGTACGGGCCAAACCCCGGGTCGCTCAACCTCCCGGGTGAGCGGCTGCGCGTCTTCCAGGACGACCAGGTCCGCTTCCACGGCCAGCCGGTCGCCGTCGTCGTGGCCACCACCCTGGAGGCCGCCCAGCACGCGGCGAGCCTGGTGGAGATCGACTACGACACCGAGCGGCCCGCCACCGATCTGACCGATGCCCCGGCGGCGGGCGAACCGGTGACCTATGCGCGCGGCGACGCGGAGGCGGCCCTGCAATCCGCCCCCGTACGGCTGGAGATGACCTACCGGCCGGCCCGCAACCACCACAACGCGATGGAACTCCACGCCACCGTCGCCCAATGGGACGGCGACCGGCTCACACTGTGGGACAAGACCCAGTGGGTACAGAGCCCGCGGGACGAAATCGCCGCCAACTTCGGCATTCCGGCGGAGTCCATCCGCGTCATCTCCCCGTTCGTCGGCGGCGCGTTCGGCAACGCCGCGCGGGCCTGGCCGCACATCACCATCGCGGCCCTCGCCGCCCGCGAGACAGGCCGCCCGGTCAAGCTCGTCCTGACGCGCCGGCAGCTCTACTTCGGGGTGGGCTACCGGCCGGCATACGAGTACAAGGTGCGCCTGGGCAGCGACCGGCGCGGGCGGCTGACCGCGATGACCCACGACCTGCGCGCCGAGACGTCGAGGTACGAGACGTTCGCCGAGCGCGGCGTACTCGCCCCGGGGCAGATGCTCTACACCACCCCCAACGTCGCCCAGACGTACCGGACGGTGCCGCTGGACCTGAACACCCCGACCCCGATGCGCGGCCCGGGCTACTCCACCGCCGCCTTCCCCATCGAGAGCGCACTGGACGAACTCGCCCACGAGCTCGGCATCGACCCCATCGAGCTGCGGCGGCGCAACGAACCCGAGAACGACCAGTCCAGCGGGCGGCCGTTCTCCACCAGGCGGCTGCGCGAGTGCTACACCGTCGGCGCCCGTGAGTTCGGCTGGCACCGCCGCAACCCGCGGCCGCGCTCCACCCGCGACGGCGACTGGCTGATCGGCACCGGCATGGCGACCGCGGTCTACGACACCCTGCGAGCCCCGGGCCAGGCCCGGGTACAGCTGGACGCCGACGGCACCGCCCTGGTCGAGTCCTCGACCAGCGACATGGGCCCCGGCACCTACACGTCCATGACCCAGGTTGCCGCCGATGCCCTGGGCCTTGCGGTCCGCAACGTGACCTTCCGGCTCGGCGACACGAACATGCCCACGGCACCGCTCCACGGCGGCTCGCTGACCATGGCCAGCGTGGGTTCCACGGTCCAGGACGGCTGCGACAAACTACGACAGCAGGCGATCGAACTCGCCGTCAGGGACGAGGGCTCACCGCTGTACGGCGCCGACGCCGACGACATCGTCGTACGGGGCGGCCGGCTGCACGTGAGGAACAACCCGGCGCGCGGGGAGACGTACCGGCAACTCCTCACCCGCAACAACCGCACGCACCTCGAAGCACTCGGCTCCTGGACCCCGGGGCAGTCCCGGTCCTCGATGTACGCGTACGGGGCAGTCTTCGCCGAGGTCGGCGTGGACGCCCGCCTGGGCCTGGTCCGGGTGCGGCGGATGCTCGGCGTCTTCGACGCGGGCCGCATCATCAGCCCCAAGCTGGCGGACAGCCAGGCCATCGGCGCCATGGTCGGCGGTATCGGTATGGCCCTGCTGGAGCACACGGTCACCGACCACCGCGACGGCCGGATCGTCAACGCCAACCTGGCCGACTACCTGGTCCCGGTCAACGCCGACGCCCCCGACCTGAAGGCGATCTACGTCGACGGCAGGGACGACGAGGCCGACCCCCTCGGCGTCAAGGGCCTCGGTGAGGTCGTCCTGGTGGGCGTGGCACCCGCCATCGCCAACGCCGTCTTCCACGCCACGGGCCGACGAGTGCGCGATCTTCCCATCACCGCCGAGGCGCTGCTCTGAGCCTCGCCCTGGGCAGCGGTGAATACGCGCCGCTGCCCAGGCCATCCCTGCAGCCGCTGCCCTTCCTGGAGATCCCGCCCATGCTGAACATCGCGGACACGTTGCACACATGGTGCCGCGAGGCCCGACCCTTCGCCCTCGCCACCGTGATCCAGGTCAGCGGCAGTGCACCGCTGCCCGTCGGCACCGCGCTGGCCGCGGATGCCGACGGCAACGTGGTCGGCAGTGTGTCCGGAGGCTGCGTGGAGGGGGCCGTCTACGAGCTGTGCCAACAGGTACTCAAGTCAGGCGAACCACCGACTCGGGCACGGTTCGGCTACTCCGACGACGACGCCTTCGCCATCGGCCTGACCTGCGGCGGCGAACTGGACGTCCTGGTGCAGCGGATCGCCCCCACCGACCATCGCCACCTCACCGCGGCCCTCAACGAGGTGACGTCCGGCCGGCCCGCCGCAGTGGCCCAGATCATCGACGGTCCCGAAGAGCTCCTCGGCCGCATGCTGAGCGTCACCGGCGACGGCAGCACGCACGACGCAACCGTGGGCGGCGAGGAGTGGGAAGGTGCGGTGGCAGCACAGGCTCGCGCACTGCTGCGCGCGGGCCGCAGCGACCGGGTCGAGGTCGGCGGAGATGCGACGACCTGCCCGGAGAGGCTGACCATCCTCGTCCACACCCATGCGTCCCGCCCTCGGATGCTGATCTTCGGCGCCGTCGACTTCGCCGGCGCGCTGAGCGAAATCGGCCGCTTCCTCGGCTACCGGGTCACGGTGTGCGACGCCCGCCCCGTGTTCGCCACGCCCGCTCGCTTCCCGCACGCCGACGAAGTCGTGGTCGACTGGCCACACCGCTACCTGGCCGCCACGGAAGTGGACGCCCGTACCGCCGTCGGCGTCCTCACCCACGACGCCAAGTTCGACATCCCACTGCTACGCCTGGCACTGAGCCTCCGAGTGGGCTACGTGGGCGCGATGGGCTCACGCCGCACACACGAGCACCGCCTGGAACTACTTCGGGAGGCCGACGTCCCGGAAGAGCACCTCGCCCGCCTGCACTCCCCGATCGGCCTCGACCTCGGCGCCCGCACTCCCGAAGAGACGGCCATCTCCATCGCGGCGGAGATCGTCGCCCACACGCATCAGGGCTCGGGTACGCCCTTGATTTGGAGCACAGGGCCCATCCACCACAAGACGACACCGCCAATGGCTTCTTCTCAAGCATGAACTGCCAGTCGCCAAAGCAGGCGACCAGTCGGCCGCCACGCACGCAAGCCAGGGCGAATCCGGCGGCACCGTCCGCACGTTCTGCGCCCTACGCGCCCGGTGGCGTGCCGTCAGCCAGCCCGCAACGCCCGACCGCGGGCTCGCAACTGGTTACCCCGTCGGTCTGGAGCCGCCCGAGCCTGGTCAGAAGATGAGAACAAGACGGCCGCGGACGCCGCCGGCTTCCAGACGGCGGTGCGCTTCAGCGGCCTGAGCAGCGGGATATTCCGCAGCGACCCGCATGGTGAGCTCTCCCTTCTCGGCACGCACGCGGAGGGCTTCGAGCTTGTTCCGCTCGTAGACGTAATCCGGTACGAAGACCTCGTGAACCGTGATGTCCCCGTGATCACCCAGGGGAGTGACTCCAGGCATATCGGACCTCCGGCCCATGACCAGCTGCCCGCCCGCGCGGATCGCGGGAAGAACCTCGGGCCCCATGAGTGCGCCGTCCACCAGGCTGGACACACCGCCCGGGACGGCTTCGAGAATGCGCTCGGCCACGCCCGCCCCGCGGGCGACGACACGATCGGCGCCCAGGGACCGCACCAGTTCCTCATCGGCGGGAGCCGCGTCGGCCACCACCTGCAAACCGGCGGCCTTGGCCAATTGGATGGTGTAGCCGCCCACCGCGCCGGCGGCACCGGTGACGGCCAGCCAGTCCCCCGCAGTCGGCGACAAAAGATCCATGGCCTGCTGCACGGTCAGCCCATTCGCCGGAATGGTGGCGGCCTCGGCGTGACTACTACCGGCCGGCGCGATGGCCACCTGCCGCGGGTCCAGGACGAGGTACTGCGCGTAAGCGCCCCCGGAGGACATGAAGGGCACAACAAACGCCATCACACGGTCCCCGATCTTCAGATCGGTCTCGGCGCCCGGCCCGATTTCGTCCACAACCCCTGCTGCCTCATTGCCCGGCCTGAACGGCGGGACGAGGCGCCCGTCAAACATCGACGCCGCCTCCCCCCTCCGCACCACGGCGTCGGACGGATTCACCGTTGCGGCATGCACGCGCATCCGGATCTGGCCGGGACCTGCATGCGGATCGGGAAGGTCCACCAACCGCAGAACCTCCGGTCCGCCAAATTCCGCAACCACGACTGCCTTCACGCCACTCCCATCAGGTGCTGTCCAGCTGTACACGAACGCGGCTGCAGACAACCCGCTCAAGGTACCTAGTCAACACGTAGGTATACGAGGAATACTAACCCCCATGATCATCGACCCGGGTGCCGTACAACAGCAAGAAGGCAGTTCGAAGTGCGCTGGTTCCTCCGAGGGAACCGCTCAAGACCAGCCAGTGCCGGCGCACTCGGGCAACGAGGAGCGGGCAGCGCTCGTGCGCGGCATCCTGTCCCGGATCGGCGACAAGTGGACCGTGATAGTCATCTGCTCTCTCGGAGAGCGGTCACGGCGGTTCAACGAGCTGCGCCGCGACGTCAACGGCATCACGCAGCGCATGCTCACCTCCACGCTCAGGGCATTGGAACGGGACGGCATCGTGTCGCGCACGGTCTTCCCCACAACTCCCCCAGCCGTCGAGTACGCGCTCACCGAGGTCGGCCACGACCTGCAGCATGTCTTGCACACCCTCGCCACGTGGGCCGACGACCATGCCGACACGATCCGCACAGCCCGCGTTCTCTACGACGGGCAGACACAGGTCTGAACAGGGGCGTGCTCTGGCAGCCACCGCCGAGGCGGCTTCCAGCAGTTCGGGCCGGCCTCTCATCGGAGGGCGTTGCCGATCGACGCCTGCGTCCGCGGTACCCGGGTGACACCGCGGACGCGTCGCTTGTCCTTTCAGTACCTGCCCGTCACCGGAGCTTGGCGGTCATGCCGTATCGACCGGACATCAACCGGCAAACGTAAACACCATCGCTATAACCGAGGAAGCACGCGCCGGCCATTCCGGGGTCGGCAGCAGCGGCATTCAACCGTTCGGTTGAACGCCGTTTCCACCTCCAGCAGGACTCATCGCTCCGTACGGACGACGCGAAGATACTCTCGACCGCGCCAGAATGACGATCGCCCATGGCGCCTGGGCCCTGTAAGCCACCCCCCTGAGAGAGGTCTCCTCCGCATGCCCAGCTTCCCCAGCAGACGACGTGTCCTTGCCGTCGGTGCCGGTGCCGCCCTCGGTGCCGGTGCGTTCGGTGCCTCAGCGGTTCCGGCGTCGGCCTCTCCCGCCGCGTCACAGCGCTCGACCGGGCGCGAGGAGACCAGGACGCTCGACGAGCTCTACAAGGCCGCCCTCGCGGAGGGCGGGAAGCTCGTCGTCTACGCCGGTGGTGACACACCGACCCAGCAGGACGGCACCAAGGCCGCCTTCAAGGACCGCTTCCCGGACATCGACCTGACGCTGATCGTGGACTACAGCAAGTACCACGACGTGCGTGTCGACAACCAGTTCGCCACCGACACCCTCGTTCCCGACGTCGTGCAGTTCCAGACTCTTCAGGACTTCGACCGCTGGAAGCAGCTGGGGCGCCTGCTGCACTACAAGCCCGCCGGGTTCTCGAAGGTCTACGACAACTTCAAGGATCCCCAGGGCGCCTGGGTTGCCACGGGAGCGATCGCTTTCAGCTTCATGTACAGCACGGCAGCGGTCGGTTCGGGGCTGCAACTGACCCCGCGCGACCTGGTCGACCCGAAGTGGAAGGGCAAGATCGCCTCGTCCTACCCACACGACGACGACGCGGTCCTCTACCTCTACACGCTGTACGCCCGAAAGTACGGCTGGGACTGGGTGGCCAAGCTCGCCGCCCAGGACGTGCAGTTCGGGCGGGGCAGCAACTCCCCGGGCGACGCCGTCTTCGGCGGGCAGAAGACGATCGGCATCGGCACCGCGGGCTCGGCAGCCAGCGCGTCTCCTGTGACGTTCACGATCGACGCACGGCACCCGTTCATGGCCTGGGGCCAGCGCACTGCCATCCTCAAGCAGGCCAAGAACTCCACGGCCGCCAAGCTCTTCCTCAACTGGCAGCTGTCCACCGAGCACCAGCAGCAGTCCTTCAACGGCTGGTCGGTACGCACCGACGTCACTCCCCCGGCCGGCCTGAAGCAGATCTGGGAGTACCCCAACGCCCACGTGGACGGCTTCCCCCGCTTCATGGCCGACCGCGCCGAGGTGGAGCGCTGGAAGCAGACCTTCGCCCTGTACTTCGGCGAGGTCAAGGGCGACCCCACGCCGGGCTGGCTCGGACTGCACCCGGGCGCCTACTAGCCGTCGAGGGAGCTGCCGCTCCGCGCTCCCCCGCCCGCGGGAACGGCAGCACCGCTCTTCACATCAGTCATACAGGCGGCGGATAGACTCGGACACCCTGTCCCAGTGGATCATTCATCCAGGGGGTTCGTCGTGTCCGACCCCGGCCTCGCCCACGCCCCGGCGTCGGGCAACCGCAGCCGGTTCGGCCCGAGGCAGATACCACACCTGGTGTTCTTCCTCGTCGTCGGTGCCGCGCTGGTCCGTCTCGCCCGTCTGAACGTCTCGCTGTGCTGGGACGTAGTGACCGTCAGCGGGCTACTCGCCGTGACCTACGCGGCTGGACTGGCGCTGTGGAGCAGGCTCGGCCCGCTCGCCCGGCACCTGTGGGTCGCGGTCCTCCTCCTGCAGTGGGCGATCCTCGTCCTCCTGACCCCGCCGCCCCTGACCGGCTCCTACGTCTGGTGCGCCGTACCGCTGGCATGCGTGGCGCTGGGCGTGCTCGGGCACCGTGCCGCCATGGTGGCGGTGGCCGCAATCACCCTCCTGCTGGTCGGTCAACTCACCCGGACCGCGGGCGGATTCGACGCCGAGATGGTGCTGATCCCTGTGACGGCGGTGTGGAGCACCGTGGCCCTGTATCGGGCGCAGCAGCGGAACGTCGCCGAGCGCCAGCGCCTGGTCGAGGACCTGCGCAGCACGCGCGATGTACTGGCGGACGAGCGGCACCGGACCGGTGTGCTCGAGGAACGCGCGCGCCTCGCCCGTGACCTGCACGACACCCTCGCCCAGGAACTGTCCGGCAGCCTGATGCTGCTGCAGGCGGCCGAGCGGGACTGGGAGGAGCGGCCCGACGTGGCTCGTACCCGGGTGCGCGCGGTCACCGACGGACTGTCCGCGGGGCTCACCGAGACCCGGCGCATCATCCAGGACCTCGCGCCGTCCACCGTCGCCGAAGCCGGGTTGGAGGGTTCCCTCCGACTGCTGTGCGACCAGGCGCAGCAGGCCGAAGCCGCGGCGCGCGTACAGTTCCGCTCGGTCGGAACCCATCGCCCCGACCTGGACGAACACGCCGCCACCACCTTGTTCCGGGTGGCGCAGGGCATGCTGGCGAACGTCCGCGAACACGCGTACGCCACGAACCTGTTGGTGACGCTGCACCATCACACGGACCGCGTCGAACTGGACGTGCACGATGACGGTGTCGGCTTCGACCCCTCCCGTATCGGCTGGGCAGTCCAGTCGGGCCGGGGGTTCGGTCTGCCCTCGGCCCGGTCGCGGCTTCGTGAGGACGGTGGTGACCTGGATGTCGACAGCGTGCCGGGACGGGGCACGCGGATTCGGGCCACCGTTCCCGCCCGCGCGTGGAGGCCCGGTCCGGTGGTGCCCATGGCCTCGGCGACGGTCCGATGACGGCCTCAGCGCTGCGCCTGCTGATCGCCGATGACCACGCGGTCGTACGAGCCGGGCTGCGGGCCCTCCTGGAGGGCGCGGCGGATCTCGACGTGATCGCGGAGGCAGGCAGCGGCGAAGAGGCCGTTCGCCTCGCCGTCGAGCTGGCACCCGACGTCGCGTTGATGGACCTGCGGTTCGCCGGCACCGACCGTGGCATCGACGGTGTCGAAGCGGTCCGTCGGCTGACCGCCGAGGCTCCGGGCACGCCCGTGGTGATGCTGACCAGCTATGCCGGACGCGCCGACGTCGTGCGCGCGCTGGAGGCCGGCGCACGCGGCTACGTACTCAAGGCGGGACCGCCCGAGGATCTCTTCCGGGCCGTGCGCAGTGCCGCTGCCGGGGGCATGGGCCTGGCGCCGGAGATCGTCGGCGACCTTGTCGGTCAAGTGGTCCATCCGCGCAGCGAATTGACGCAACGGGAGAGAGACGTGGTCCGGTTGATGGCCGACGGGCACAGCAATCGCTCCATCGCCGAGTCCCTCTTCCTGAGCGAAGCGACGATCAAATCGCATCTGGTGCGCATCTACCGGAAACTCGGCGTCGACAACAGGGCCGCAGCCGTCTCCGAGGCCGCCCGCAGGGGCCTGCTCGATCTCACACCGTAAGGCTGGGCCGGCTGTATCCACTGCCACCAGGGCTTGAGGAACAGCGGCGCGAAGACCGGCGCTGAGCCCTCCCGGCGCTCGATGGGCGAGCGTGCGCTACGTGGGGAGTCTCCCGGACAACCCCACAGGCGGGCCGTGAGGGTCGTGGACTACCTCGCCGATGAGCTCGACATCGCGAATGCGTCTGTGGTGAAGGCGTACATCGGCTCAGTGTGATCACCGACCAGGCGGCGGGGCTCGGCGGCAAGGCGAAAGCCAGCAGCCCTGGCCTCTCGCTAGGGCGACATCGTGTTCGGGCGGCTCACCCGCGCTGGGTTCGCATACGCGCCGCAGTCGGCGGACCTGCCGGACATGCGGCCGACCCACCGCACCGCCGACTACGACACCCCGAGGACGCGGCCCGCGGCCGGATCTACCTGGACCGCGTCGAATAACAGGGAGGACGCCTGCGAATCGTCGGCTCCGTCCGCGCCGTCGCCGTTCGCGCCTACGACGTCATCCGCATGCTCTCGCGCGCGGACCGATCCACCCCGCTGGGCGACGCGATCGCCCCCTACGGCCGGATCGCCAAGACTCGCTGAGCTGAGGGACTCGAACCGTCAATGTAGCGGGCATTGAACAGAGCCAGGCGCTCAGGGCGAGGCCGAGGGCACCGATCCGGTCCCCCATGCCGTCCTGGGGGAACTGTCCGGCGCGGCCCTGGAAGATTTACCGGGCAAGCGCGTGACGGTCCTCGTGGAGGCTGGCTTGCACCTTGATATGGCGTGCCGGCCGCTGGCCACACTGCTCTCCTGGCAGGACATCGAGGCCGTTCAGGAGCGCGGAGTTCCAAGTCCGTTCCGGGTAGTCGCACTGAGCGTCGGCTCAGCTGTGGGAGCAGCGTTCGACGGCCGGGATGTCAGCCATTGTCACTGGTTCGCACTGCCTCGACATCGCGCTGAATCCGTTCGGTGTCACCGAGGAGGTCCCCGCCGACGAGCCCGTGTTGCACGTGTGCTGGTACGAGGCGGACGCGTACGCCCGCTGGGCGGGACAGCGGCTGCCGACCGAGGCCGAGTGGGAGAAGGCGGCACGGCATGACCCCGCGACGGGCCGCTCCCGACGCTACCCCTGGGGAGGAGACGGTGCGGGCCGCCCGCCACCAGATGTCGTCCGAGGGGACGGGCCGTGCGTTCTGGTAGAGCGGCTGGGTTGCCGCGTAGGCGGCGTCGGCGGCAGCGGGGTCGTTCAGCAGGGTCGCGGCCAGCACGGTCGGCACGATCCAGTCGTCGCCGTTCTGTGCGTCGGTCATCCGCAGTTCGAGCCAGCCGCGCGGTCTGACCGGTGGGAACAGGGTGCTGAGGTGGTAGTCCAGGTCGGCCAGCATGGGTGGCCGCAGTCCTGGTGTGCCGCGCAGCCAGTCGCGGAAGGGGAGGTCCGGGGGCGCGGGCCAGTCGCTGTTGTCGTCGCCCTGTATGCACATCACCTTCGCGTCGAGCGCGTAGCGCGTCCAGGAGACGCGGGGGTCGGCGTGGTAGCGGGGCTGATGGGTACGGTCGGCGTCCATCCGGGACCAGACGGCCTCCCGGGTCGACAGCCATCCGGTGGGCCGGCCGGCCTGTATCGGGGAGTTGGCGAAGGCGGCGACGAGGACGGGGCCGATACGGTGGGCGAGTTCCCAGCGGTAGCGATAGCCGGAGACACCGTTGGACTCATCCCCGCCATCCACGTTGACCTGCACGGACGCGGTACGTCGCATCATGACGCGGCCCCAAGGGCCCTCGCGGCCGAAGAAGCTCTCCATGGCCCGGTAACGGGGATGGTCGAGCACGCGGGGCGGTTCGCGGTACGGGGCGAGACCCTGGCCGACGAGTGTCAGGCCGGCCCGTCCGACGGCCTCGCGCAGTACGGCGAGATCCGCGGCCATCGCCTCGATGCACGCGGTAGGGGGCAGGGCCGGAGGGGAGCTCAGCTCCACCTGCCCACCCGGCTCACGGGGGATCCTGCTGCCCCCGGGAAGGGCGACCGCGACTTCGACCGGCGCGAGGGCCGCGTTCAACCGGTCGACGGCTCTTGGCAGCGGTCCGTGAAGATCGCCCCTGCCGCCACCGCGCGCCCATGGCAACCATGGTGGCCGTCCTGTCGCACCGCCGCCTCAGATGTTCGTGCCGTCTGCCGGCACACCTTCGGGAAGTTCGGCGGCCGACCCGGTGCCCTGCCCCGCACCGGGGCACTCGATGTCCAGCGTGTAGGAGGTCATCGAGAGCGAGCCATAGGAGTAACCGTCGACCAACAGCTCCGCGCCGCGCCCGGACGCGGCGGCCAGTCCGGCGAGATAGAGCAGCGGGATGAAGTGGTCAGGGGTCGGCGCGGCCGTGCGGTAGTCCCGGTGGCCCTGCAGTCGCACCGATGCGGCGGGCTCGTGGAGCATCACGCCCTGGGCGCTCTCGTCGAAGCGCTGGGCCCAGTCGAAGCCCCCGTCCCGGTACTGCGGGTCGACGCCGCGCAGGTTGTGCACCACGTTTCCGCTGCCCAGCACGAGCACTCCGCTCTCCCTCAGCGCCGCCAGCTTCGCCCCCAGAGCGAAGTGGTACTCCAGGTCCTGGTCCGCGTTGATGCTCAGCTGCACGACGGGGATATCTGCTTGGGGAAACGCGTGCCGCAGGACCGACCAGGAGCCGTGGTCGATGCCCCAGCTGTCGGCGTCGGCACCCACCCAGGTCGGCTTCACCGCTTCGCTGACCTCCTCCACCAGTTCGGGCATGCCGGGCGCCGGGTACTGCACCTCGAACAGCTCGCGCGGGAAGCCGTAGAAGTCGTGGATGGTCCGCGGGCGCGGCATCACGGTCACGGCGGTGGCATTGATGAACCAGTGCGCCGACACCACGAGGATCGCCCGCGGCCGGGGCACGGCCTGGCCGAAGGCGCGCCATGCGGCCGTGTAGCGGTTGTCCTCCAGGGCGTTCATGGGACTGCCATGGCCGATGAACGCCGCCGGCATCAGCCGGGTCCCGCTGGGTTCCGCGGTCGCCGTCATCTTGGTCTCCCGTGTCGTGGGGCGGAGCCTGTCCACGCTTTCCCGGGGTTGGCACAGGGCCTACGTAGGCGGGCCGGTCTCGCCGTGAGTTTCACCCGGCTGCCGCAATGCAAGCCGTCGGGCCGGTTCGGAAACCCCGCGTTGTCGCGAACCAGGACTTCATACTCCCTACCCGGGTCACAGCGCCCTGGGCATGGTCGTCCTTCCGCCGCTCCGTCGCCAAGAAGCGAGCGACCCGAACCGGGGAACAGGCTGCGGTACCACCCCCGGTCCCGGCCAGTGGGTCAGCCGTTGGCGGCACATGGCAGTAATGCGAAGGGGCCAAGTGTGTCGGATTGTCCTAACTTCTGCGTGAGGGTCGACACCAGTGGCCCCCGCCCCGCTCCGTGCCGGGCGGCACCAGGGCCGCCCTTGACCGCACTACCCAGGAGGAACCGCAATGCCCGACCGCATCGACGATATCGTCAGCCCGATCACCGACAGCGTCCTGCCGCTGCGCAGCACGGCGGAAGAGGCTCGCGCTGCTGGGCGCGTCCCCTACGTGAAGCCGACCCCGGAGAACTCCGTCGTCCTGCTGATCGACCACCAGATCGGCCTGATGGACAGCACTCGCGACTTCGCCTCGCTGGCGACTTTGAAGGCCAACGTCCTCGGTCTGGGGCAGATCGCCAAGGCGGCAGGCATCCCGGTGATGCTCTCCACCTCCAACGCCCAGTGGCAGAACGGCGACACCCTGCCCGAGCTCAAGGAGCTCTTCCCGGACGTGCCCATCCACCGGCGCACCGGCATCATCAACTGCTACGAGGACCCGACCTTCCGGACCGCGTTCGAGGAGCTGATGACCTCCACCGGCCGCACCCACGTAATCATCGCCGGGGTCACCATCGGGACCTGCACCGCCATGCCGACACTGGCGATGCTCCACGATGGCTACCAGGTCCTGCCGGTGGTCGACGCCTGCGGCGCGTGGAACCCCTACGAGGCCGACGCCGCGATCGCGCGCATGGTCCGCGCCGGGGCCGAACCTGTCAGCGTCTTCGCCCTCGGATGCGAACTCCAGGCTGACTGGAAGCTCCCCATCGGGGACGCCATGTTCGGCCCTTTCACCGACCAACTGCCCGAGTACGGCTTCGTCATCCAGAACTTCTGGAACAACGCGAACCAGCACGTCGTCCCCGACCCTTTCGGAAACGTCAAGTAGAACCCGGTGGCAGCCCCGCCTGTCCCAGCCGCCCGTCTCCGCGCTGAGCAGGGTGGGACGGGCCGAAGCCCTCGCTCGTCACCAGGTAGAAGGCGGGCAGTGCGAGGAAGATACCGAGCGCGACCAGCGGACTGAGGACCGTCCCGAGGACACCGGCCACGGCGTAGGCGCCGACACCGATCCAGGAGCGCAGGGTGCCGTGACGAAGGTAGCTCGGCTCCACCCCCTGCGCGAGGAGTTCGGTCCTGCGCCGCAGGTGGTGGTAGAGAGCCACCCAGCTCAGACACATCGCGGCGGCCACACATGCGTAGAGCGCGGCCGCGGTGCGCGCGTCCGCCCCGTCAGCGTCCTCGCGCAGCGCGTCGGAGACCACCCCCGTGGGGAAGGGCAGCGCCGCCGTCGTGAACAGCACCAGCAGGTTCGCGATCTGCAGTCCGCGGTCCATCGACCGGACGCGGGCGAAGGCCTGGTGGTGGTTCAGCCAGATCACCGCGACATAGCTGAAGGACGCGAGATAGCCGAGGTAGGCGGGCCACTGCTCGAGCAGGGCGTGTGCCAGGCCCCCGGGCCGGTGCGGCGGATCGGTCAGCTCCAGCACGAGGATGGTGACCGCGATGGCGAAGACGCCGTCGCTGAACGCCTCGGCACGTGTGGTGTCCGAACGCGTGAACCGCCGGCCGCGGCTGTCGCTCATACGGTCGCTCCTTCGAGACGGGGCGCACTGCGCGCGTCACCGCCACCAGCCGACCACAGCCGCCACAGGCGAGCGAACCGGAACACGGCCGCCCCCGGTGCCGTTGCCTGCGCCCGCCCCACGGCGGACACGCCTTCATCAGCGATCAGCTGGTGCCGCCAGGACCCGCGGCCGCACCCCCGGACCATCAACGGGAGGAACACCGTCCTACCGGCCCTGAAGGCCACAAGATTCGCCCTCCTACGGACCCGTTCAGCCAGCAGGTGTCGGCGATCCAGAGACGAGGTTCTCCATGTCCGCTCCAACGACCGAGGCTGTCACCTCCGTCATCACGCACGTGGTCAAGCCAGGGCGTCACGACGCGTACGAGGCGTGGCTGCGCCAGGTGATCCCGGCTGCCGCCGCCTACGACGGCCACCAGGGTGTCAACGTCCTGCGGCCGGCCCATGGCAGTCACCACTACACCGTCGCGCTGCGCTTCGACAGCGCCGACCACCTTATTGCCTGGTTGGAGTCCGGCACCCGCGGCCGCCTCATGGAGGCGGTCTCGCACCTGCTGGCCGAGGCCGAGAGCGTGGACGTGCACCGCGGCCTCGACTTCTGGTTCCCCGCCCCGGGCGCCCCGGCGGCCCCGCGCTGGAAGCAGTGGCTGGCCACCGTCGTCGCCCTGTACCCGCTGACGTTGGTGGTCCCCGATGTGGTGGCCCACCTCTGCGGCTGGCTCTCCGTCCCCGCCTGGCCGTCCCTGCGGGGCCTGCTCGTCGTGGCGGCCAACGTGGCCCTGCTGACCTTCGTCGTGATGCCGTACTGGACCCGCCTGCTTCGCCGCTGGCTCTACCGGCCCACGCACAGAACAGCCCCGGCCCCAGGACGGCGATGAGCGGAACCCCTCCGACGGGCCACCGTGCCACCGCTCTCGCCATGCCGGGGCGACGGCGGGATGGCAGGCTGCCGTCGGCAGGCCCAACCGATCCGCCTACTCCAGCGCGTCTCTCGGAGACCCCCGTATGACGACCACCGCCGCAACCGCAGCGCCGCGCAGTCCGCTGGCGCTGCCGCTGTTCCGTTCGCTGTGGCTGGCGCAGCTGGCCTCGGGGATCGGGGGGTGGATGCAGACCGTCGGCGGGCAGTGGATGCTGGTCAGCCGTCCCGGTGCGGCCACCTGGGTGTCCCTGGTGCAGGCCGCGAGTCTGCTGCCGGTGCTGTTCGTGTCGCTGCCCGCCGGCGTGCTCGCGGACGTGCTGGACCGGCGGCGGCTCCTGGTCGCGGTGCACGCGTCGATGGCCCTCGGGGCCGGTGTG
Source organism: Streptomyces sp. NPDC002896 (assembly GCF_040295225.1). NCBI lineage: Bacteria > Bacillati > Actinomycetota > Actinomycetes > Kitasatosporales > Streptomycetaceae > Streptomyces > Streptomyces sp. NPDC002896. The sequence goes on from NZ_JBEOVA010000011.1 coordinate 98,490, forward strand.
CTCGCCGCGCTGACCGCGGCCGGGCTGACCACGCCCGCGCTGCTGATCGCGCTGACGTTCCTGCTGGGCTGTGGCCAGGCCGTGGGCAACCCCGCCTGGCAGGCGATCCAGCCGGAACTGGTGCCCCGCGAGCAGATCCCGGCGGCGGCCGCCCTCGGCAGTATGGGCGTCAACGTGGCCCGCGCGATCGGCCCAGCCCTGGCCGGAGTGCTGCTGACGGCGACCAGCACCTGGGTGCTGTTCACCCTCAACGCGGTCTCCTACCTCGCGGTGGTCGCGGCTCTGCTGGCATGGCGGCGCGAAGAGCCCGCCGACGCGCAGGCCGAAGCCGTCGCTCCCGCGCTGCACGCCGGCGCGCGCTACGTGCGCAACGCCCCCGGCGTGCGGCGGATCTTGCTGCGGGCCGCCCTGTTCGTCCTCCCCGCGGCGGCCCTGTGGGCCCTGCTGCCCGTCGTCGCCTCCGACCGCCTGCACCAGGGCTCCGGCGGCTACGGCCTGCTACTGGCCGCCCTCGGCCTCGGCGCGGTGCTCGGCGCCGCCCTGATGGGGCCCGTGCGGCAGATACTGACGCCAAGTCACCTGGTGGCGACGGCAAGCGTGCTGTTCGCGCTGGGCACGCTGGCCGCAGGACTCGTGGACAGCCTCGCCGCGGTCACCGTGCTGATGGTCCCCACCGGCCTGGGCTGGCTCCTGGCGCTGTCCGCGCTGAACACCACGATGCAACTGAGCCTGCCGGCCTGGGTCCGCGCGCGCGGCCTCGCGGTCTACCTGATGGTCTTCATGGGCGGCCAGGGAATCGGTTCCCTGCTGTGGGGACTGCTCGCCCGCCCGCTCACCACCACCGGCGCCCTGGTCCTGTCCGCCGCCCTGCTGCTGCTCACCGCCCTCGCCATGCCCGTGCTGCCGCTGCTGCCGCAGTCCGGCACCCTGGACCGCACTCTCGCCGCTGCCTGGCCGGAACCCGTGCTGTCCTTCACCCCCGACCCCGAGGGCGGACCGGTCCTCGTCGAGATCGAGTACCACGTCGGCAAGGCCGACGCCCCCGCGTTCCTGGCGGCGGCCCGCCGCCTGGGCACCTCCCGCCTCCGCACCGGAGCTACCCGGTGGGGGATGTTCCGCGATGCGGCCAGCCCGGGACACTACGTGGAGGTATTCGAACTCCCCAGCTGGGACGAGCATCTGAGACAGCATCACGGCCGGACAACCGGCTACGACCAGGAACTCCTGGACGCGATACGGGCACACGCCACCGGTGAGCCAGAGGTCCGCCACCTGCTGCCCGCCAACCCCAGCTCCCCCTCTCCGTGACCGGCAGCGCCGGCCCCCAGCCCCCACACCTCCCCTTGGATTGGAACCCCCGCCATGTCGCAATCCCTCCAGCCCGTGGTCCGCTGGCCCGCCGTCCCCCAGGAACGGGCAGGGACACCGCCGGTCGTCGCGCTCCACGGGCGGTGCGCTGATGAGAGCTCGTTTGCGGGCCTGGCCAGACGGTGAACAGCACGCGGTGGCTGCGCTGGCGGGAACGGCGGTGTCGTGCGAACAATCGGTTTCGACAGGGAGGGGTGGTCGCGTCCTTTCCGGCCGCGCCGTGAGAGACCGGCCGCGCCTCGTTTTCGACACGGCAACGCAGCTGCACTGCCAGCCTCCGAGAGGAACCGCACGCATGGTGGACGAAGAAGCCAGGACCCTGTCCGAGCTGTACGAGGAGGCTCGTACCGAGGGCGGCAGGCTGACCGTGTATGCCGGCGGGGACACACCCACCCAGCAGGACGGCGTGGTGGAGGCGTTCAGCGCCGCGTTCCCCGATGTCCGGCTCGACATGATCGTTGACTACAGCAAGTACCACGACGTGCGCATCGACCGGCAGATCGCCACCGGCACTCTCGTCCCCGACGTCACCCAGCTGCAGACCAGCTTCGACTTCACCCGCTGGAAAGAACGAGGCGTTCTCACGGACTACAAGCCCGCCGGCTTCGCCCAGGTCCATGACGGGTTCAAGGACCCGGACGGCTCGTGGGTGGCGGTGGCGGTGTACGCGTTCAGCTACATGACCGGGTCCGAGGGCGGTCCGGGCACTCCCGAGGAGCTGGTGGACCCGCAATGGCAGGGGAAGATCGCCTCCTCGCATCCGGGGGACGACGACGCGACGCTGTTTCTGTTCAAGAAGTACGTCGACGTCTACGGCTGGGACTGGCTCACGGCTCTCGCAGGCCAGGGCCTCGACTTCCACCGGGGCACGAACTCCCCGGGCGAGGCTGTCGCCGCCAAGGCCAGGCCGATCGGCCTGGCCGGCGCGGACGCCGGCCTCCCAGGGGTCACCTGGCACCTGCCCACAGGACACCACCCCTTCCTGGCCTGGGGCCAGCGCGCGGCCATCCTGCGCGACGCTCCCCACCCCGCGGCCGCCAGGCTTTACCTGAACTGGATGCTCTCCACCGACGTGCAGCGCACGGGCTTCCTCGGTTGGGGAGTGCGCACCGACGTCATCCCCGACGGCGGACCGGTCTGGGCCCACGCAAACGCGCACGTGGCTGAGTTCTACACGTTCATGGAGGACCGCGCCTCCGTCGAATGGTGGCGCCAGACCATGGTCCTGCTGTTCGGCGAGGTCCGAGGCGAGCCGACGCCCGGCTGGCTGGGCCTGCACCCCACCCGGCATGCTTGACGGCGCCTGCCAGCGAGCCACCGGCCACACCGCCAGGACCTCCTCGAACCGCTGGTACTGGGCGTCGAAGCCACCCAGGCGCTCGACCACCGTGGCGGCGCCGCCGATCCCGGCTGCCTGCACCATCAAGCCCTCGGCCAGCACCAGGAAGGGCACCGAGACCCGGCCGCCCAGCAGCTCGTCCTTGGCCGAGCACCACCGCATCGGGAACTTCATCGCCGGGATACTCCTCCCGCACCAGAACAAGACCCTAGGCGACCCCTACATCCGCACCGTTATGGCGCAGATGGGTGCGATCGAATCCACCCTTTAGCTCCTGGCCAACCTGGAATGACCCGAAGCAGGAGGAGGCGCAACGCGCTGCGACGGCATCGCAGTTGACCCCCTCACCCGGTAGTGGCCCGACGGTGTCGCCCTTCTCGACGCGGACGGTGTGGGCAGCGCCCCTTGATGTCGAACGCCCCCACGTCCGCGCGAACTCTGGGATCCCGAGCAGGAGTCCGCCGACGAGCTGGGTCAGGTCGGGGACGTCCAGATCGGTGCGTGCGCAGTCTCGCCACGCGCACCGCCCGGAGCGCACGCGAACCTCCGACGGTGCCCAGCCGCGCCGTGCGGCCCGGGGTAAAACTGCTGCTGGACACCGTGCGCCCCTCCCGCCTGCGTGATCAGTCGCACCAACGACCTGCTCGCGGCCGACCCCGCGGGGCTGAGACTGCTCGCCGGGATGGAGGACAGGCCGGTCAAGCAGCGCAACGCGTCGGCCCCGCCCGTACGGGCCGTACGCCCCGCCGCCCGCTGGTTCAGCCCAGACCGTCGGCGCCGACCTGTACGGCGGACTCGTCGAGCAGGGAGTCGGTGACGGGCTGCGGACGCCCGTCGAGGTCGAGGACTGGGGTGGCCTCCTTGTACCAGGACTCGATGACCGCGTTGCCCCAGAAGTCGCGGCGGCGGTCGTCGTGGACGTTCCAGCGGTACGTCTCGTGGTCGGGGTCCCCGGTGTAGTAGTCGCTGGTGTAGATCTCCACCCGGTGGCCGTCGGGATCGCGCAGGTACAGGTAGAAGGCGTTGGAGACGCCGTGACGGCCGGGGCCACGTTCGATGTGGTGTTCCTTGCGCAGGGAGCCGAAGATGTCGGCGCAGCGCAGGACCTGGTGGGATTCGTGGGTGGCAACCCCGAGGTGGTGCAGGCGCGGCCCTGCGCCGCCGGTGAAGGCGACGTCGTGGACGGTCTGCTTGCGGTACATCCAGGCCGCGTACAGCTCGTGCTCATCGCCCTCGATGGTCTCCGAGCAGCCGAAGCCGAGGGACTTGTAGTGGGCGTAGGCAGCCGGGATGTCCGGGGTGCAGATGTTGAAGTGGTCCAGGCGGGCGATCTCGGCGCCGTGGCGGATGTCGTAGCGCTGGATGAGGCGCTCCGCGCGCTCGATCTCGTGGAAGAACTCGACGGGGAAGCCGAGCGGGTCGATGACGCGCACGGCGTCGCCGACGCCGTGCGTGCCCTCGCCCTTCTTCAACCGCTTGACGGGGCGGCCGAGGTCGGTGAAGAACTTCTCCGCCTTGTCGACGTCCCCGGGGGTGCGGACGCGGTAGGAGATGTGGTCGAGGGCCGCGATCTCGCCCTTGCGCAGTACCAGGGAGTGGTGGGTGAGCTCGTCGGTGCCGCGCAGGTAGAGGGAGTCGGCGTCCTCGTGCTGCACGTAGAAGCCGAGCATGTCGACCCAGAACCAGCGGGCCGCGCCGAGGTCGGTGACGGCTAGCTGGGCGTAGGCGGACCGGATGACGTCGGGTGCCGGGGTATTCATGAGGTGGCTCCGAAGCGGGGGGTGTGGACGTCGCCGAGGGCGACGTGGACGATCTTCGCTTCGGTGTAGAAGTCGATGGAGTGGGCGCCGCCCTCGCGGCCGACGCCGGAGGCCTTCACCCCGCCGAAGGGGGTTCGCAGGTCACGGACGTTGTGGGAGTTGATCCAGATCATCCCGGACTCGACGGCGTGCGCGATGCGGTGGCCGCGCTTGAGGTTCGAGGTCCAGATGTAGGCGGCCAGGCCGAACTGGGTGGCGTTGGCCAGCTCGATCGCCTCTTCCTCGTTGTCGAAGGGGGCGACGGCGACGACCGGGCCGAAGATCTCCTCCTGGAAGATGCGGGCGTCGCGTTCGACGTCGGCGAAGACGGTCGGCTGGAGGTAGTTGCCCTCGGTCAGGTGCGCGGGCCGTTCGCCGCCGGCGACGAGGCGGGCTTCCTTCTTGCCGATCTCGACGTAGTTCAGGACGCGTTCGTAGTGCTCGGGGTGGACCAGAGCGCCGACCTCCGTGGCCGGGTCGGAAGGGAGACCGACGCGGACGTTGGCGGCGCGTTCAGCCAGGCGGCGCGTGAACTCCTCGTACAGCGGACGCTCGACCAGCACCCGCGAACCGGCCGTGCAGCGCTCGCCGTTGAGGGAGAACACGCCGAACACGACCGAGTCCAGGGCCGCTTCCAGGTCGGCGTCCGCGAAGACGACAACCGGGGACTTTCCACCCAACTCCATCGAGGTGGTCTTCAGGTGCTGCGCCGAAGAACGGATGATGTGGCGGCCGGTGTCGGTGGAGCCGGTGAAGGAGATCAGCGGTACGTCCGGGTGGTCGACGAGTGCCTGTCCGGCTTCCTCGCCGATGCCGTGGACGATGTTCACGACTCCGGCAGGAACCCCGGCCTCCGCGAAGATCTCCGGCCAAAGCGAGGCGGACAGCGGAGTCCACTCCGCGGGCTTCAATATGAGCGTGCAGCCAGAAGCGAGGGCCGGTCCGAGCTTCCAGCTCTCCAGCATGAACGGCGTGTTCCAGGGGGTGATCAGCCCGGCGACCCCGACCGGCTGCCGGACGACGTACGAGAACTGCTCCTCGCCCTGCCGGAACGCCTCCTCGCCGAGTGCGACGACGACGTCCGCGAAGTAGCGGAAGTTCTCGGCCGCGCGCCGGGCCTGGCCGCGTGCCTGGGTGATCGGCAGTCCGGAGTCGTACGACTCGAAGGCGGCGAGCCGGTCGTGGCGGGCCTCGACGGCGTCGGCGATGCGGTAGAGGACGTTCGCGCGTGCCCGGTTGGACAGGCCGGCCCACTCCGGGAAGGCGGCGCTGGCCACGGCCACCGCCCGGTCGACGTCGGCCGCCGCACCGCGCGCGGCCTGCGCGTACGTGGTGTTGGAGACCGGGTCGGAGACATCGAACGTACGCCCGTCGGCGGCGTCGACGAGCTCACCGCCGATCCAGTGCCGGATGGTCGAAGGCAGGTTCTCAGGGGTCACTTGTCGGCTCCGATTTGTGCGGTGAGGTCGCCGCCCTCGGCCAGCAGCGCTCGGATCTTCGTCAGGCCCTGGTCGGTGGGGGACACCAGCGGCGGGCGTACGAAGTCCGAGGCGATGCGGCCCTGTTGGGCGAGAACCCACTTGGCGGGGGCGGGGTTGGTCTCGACGAACAACAGGTCGACCAGCGGGTGCAGGCGGTAGTGCAGATCGCGGGCCGCGTCGAAGTCGCCCGCCTCCCACAGCTCGTACATCCGGGCCACAGCGCCCGGCGCCAGATTCGCCACCGCGCTGACGAACCCGGCTCCTCCCAGCGCCAGCAGCGGCAGACACAGCAGCTCGATGCCCGACCACACCAGCAGCGAACGCCCGCACGCGTGCAGCACGCGCGAGAAGTGCTCGAAGTCCTTCGTCGTCTCCTTCACCCCGACGAAGTTGTCGAAGTCGGAGAACAGCCGCTTCACCGTCTCCGGAGCGATGTCGACCGCCGTGCGCGAGGGCACGTTGTAGGCGACGATCGGCAGGTCCGGGAACTCCCGGGCCACCGTCGCGTACCACTGATACAGCGCCTCCTGGGTGGGCCGCGCGTAGTACGGGGTGATGACCAGCGCCGCGTCCGCGCCCAGCTCCTGGGCGGCAGCTGTGATTTCAAGGGTCTCGTCCAGCTTGTGGGAGCCGGTACCGGGCAGGAACGGCACCCGGTCGCCGATCTCCTCAACCGCCGTGCGCATGGCCACGATCCGCTCGGCGACGCTCTGCGCGCTGGGCTCGCCGGTCGAGCCGCCCAGCGAGATGCCGTGCGATCCGGACTCGATCTGGAAGCGGACCAGGCCGCGCAGGCTGTCGTGGTCGACGGCGCCGTCCGCGGTGAACGGTGTGACGACCGGGGCGATGGACCCGCGGATCGCCGACGGGTCGCTGCGGAACTTCACTGTGTCTCTCCCTTGCACCAGTTCTCGTACGCGTCCCGCCAGGCCGGACCCAGCGGATACAGACCGTCGACGCTCTCCCCCGCCGCGACCCTCTCGGTGATGAAGCGCTCCTGCCGCTCCTGCTCGCGGCAGTCGGCGACCAGCTCTTCGGCGAGGTCCGGCGGGACGACCAGCACGCCGTCGCCGTCTCCGACGATCAGGTCCCCGGGCTGCACCGTGGCCCCGCCGCAGGCGATCGGCACCCCGGTGTCCCAGGGCACGTGGCGCCGGCCGAGGACGGAGGGGTGGCTGCCCGCCGCGTACACCGGCAGTCCCAGATCCGCGATGGCGGCGCTGTCACGGACCGCGCCGTCGGTGACCACCCCGGCCGCGCCCCGCCGCTGGGCCCGCAGCGCGAGAATGTCGCCGAGCGTGCCGGCAGTGGGGTCCCGCCGGGCGTCCATCACCAGGACGTGGCCGGGGCGCAGTTCCTCGATGGCCCGCTTCTGGGCGTTCATGCCGGTGCCGTACCGCTTGAACAAGTCCTCGCGCAGCGGCAGATAGCGCAGCGTGTGCGCGACGCCCACCAGCGCTCCGCCGCTCACCGGCCGTACGCCGTCGATCGACATGTGCGGCAGACCGCGTGAGCGCAACTGGGAGCTCAGCGTCGCCACGGCGACCGAGCGCAGCCCGTCCGCCAACAGCGCATCGAGCACCGGCTCGGGTTCGTACGCCACCCCGTACGCGGCCTCACGTTCAGCCGAATCCGTCCTGGGCATCGCCCCGTACGGCGCGAGGGGATCACCTTCTGCGATCGGATTGCGCAGCCGCCCGGTGGACAGCTCACCGGCGGTGACCTCGACCTCGACGAGGTCACCGGGGCGCGCCACCGAGGCGCCCGCCGGGGTGCCGGTGAGGATCACGTCCCCAGGCTCCAGCGTGACCAGACGCGACAGGTCGGCGACCAACTGCCCGAAGGGGAACAGCAGGGTGTCGGTGGTGTCGTCCTGCGCCGGCTCGCCGTTCACCCAGGTGCGGAGCCGCAGTGCCGTCGGGTCGAGTCGGCGCGCGTCCAACAGCCGCGGGCCGACCGGGGTGAAGCCGTCCGCGCCCTTGGAACGGAGGTTGGAACCGCGGTCGGCGTACCGCAGGTCGTACACGCCCGCGTCGTTGGCAGCCGTCACCCAGCGGACGTACGACCAGCCGTCCTCGGGCGCCACGCGCTGCGCGCGCGAGCCGATGACGAGCGCGATTTCGCCCTCGTAGCCGAGGAGTTCACAGCCCTCGGGTCGGACGATGGCCTCGTCCGTCCCTGCAAGCGACGACGGCGGCTTGAGGAAGTACGACGGCTCGGACGGCGTACGGCCCCGCTCGCGAGCCCGGCTGCGGTAGTTGAGGTGGACCGCGATCACCTTGCCGGGCGTCCTGCCGAGTGGGTGTGACATGGTGTGATCGCTCCTTGGCTCAGGCGGTCAGACCGGCCGTGTCGGCGGTGAAGGTCTTGAGGTCGAAGTCCGGCGCGGCGGCCCGGACGGGGGTCAGCTCGCGGCCGGAGGACAGCAGGCGCCGGGCAGCCATGTGTTCGGCGGGGCGCCCCACGGACTCCACCGCCACCAGCCGTCCGGACCGGAACGCGAGGGTGGAGAACCGGCCGCCGGCGGGATCGCCGAGCAGTTGCACATGGTCGTAGCCGGTCGACAGTCCGGCGATCTGGAGCTTGATGCCTTTCTGGTCGCTCCAGAAACAGGGCAGTTCGCGGTAGGGGCGGGCCTCACCGGTGGCGATCCGGCGGCCGGCGTGGCCCGCCTGGTCCACGGCGTTCTGCACGGACTCGAGGCGCACGGGCACGGTCAGATGGGCGCTGAGGAATCGTGCGCAGTCCCCGATGGCGTGTATGCGCGGATCGGCGGTGCGCAGGCTCGTGTCGACCAGGATTCCATTGTTCACCGCCAGTCCGGCCTGGTCGGCGAGTTCACTGTTCGGAACGACGCCGACACCGGTCACCACCAGGTCGGCGGCATGGGTCTGCCCGTCAGTGGCTCGGACTCCCGTCACATCGCCTCGGCGTCCGAGGAATTCGACCACGCCGGTGCCGAGCCGTACCCGTACACCTCTGTCCACGTGGGCGTCGGCGAAGTACCTGGACACCTGCTCGGTGACCGAACGGCCCATGAGCCGCTCACCAACTTCCAGCAGCGTCACCTCCCGGCCTTCGGCGGCGGCGACGGCCGCGAACTCCAGCCCGATGAACCCGCCGCCGACGATGACGACGGACCGGGCGGACGCCATGCGTTCGCGCAGTTCCCGTGCGTCGGCCAGGCTGCGCAGCGGCAGGACACCGTCGAAGTCGGCACCCGGCACCGCGAGAGGACGGGGGCGGGCGCCCGTGGCGAGTACGAGATGCTCGTAGGCCAGGGTTGCGCCGACGAGCCGCACCTCCTTCGCGGAGCGGTCGATGCCGGTGACCCACGTGCCGAGTCTCAGCTCGATCGCGTTGTCCCGGTAGAACGACTCGTCACGCAGGTGCAGCGCTGTTTCGCCGGCCGAGCCAAGGAGGAACGCCTTCGACAACGGGGGCCGATGATAGGGCGGTTCGGGCTCGTTGCCGATCAGTGTGATCGGCTTGTCGTAGCCGTCCTTGCGCAGGGTGGCCGCCACCTGTGCGCCCGCCTGGCCGGCCCCGACGACGACGGTGCTCATCGCTGGTGCTCCGGCAGGCGGACGACGAGGCCGTCCAGGGCGGCGGTGACCACGAGCTGACAGCTCAGCCGGGAGCCCGGTTCGCGCGGGCAGGCGGTGCAGTCGAGCATCTCGTCCTCGTCCGCGCCGACCGGCGGCAGGTGCTGGGCGTGCGACGGTTCCGCATCGACGTACACGTGGCAGGTGGCACACATCGCCGAGCCGCCGCACTCGCCCGTGATGCCGTCGATGCCCCGGGCCACGGCGGCCTGCATGACGCTGGTGCCCTCGGGCACGTAGAGGAGGTCACGGGATCCGTCCGGGTGGACGTAGGCGACTTTCGGCATGGGGAGACTCCGTTCTCCGTTCGGTGAACCGGTGAGTGAGGGGGGCGGGGACGGGAACGGGAACGGTCTACGGTTCCCAGCGGACCGGAAGGTTGAGGGTCCCCCGGAAGACCCAGCCGCCGAGGCGGACGGGCTCGGCGTCGGCAAGCCGGAGGCCCTTCAGACGGCGGAAGAGCGTGGGCAGGGACACCTGGCCGACCTGGGCACGGGCCGCCCAGGAGCCGAGGCAGAAGTGCGGGCCGCCACCGAAGGCGACATGACCGCGTTCCCTGCGGTCGATGTCGAAGGCGTCGGGGTCGGCGAAGACGTCCTCGTCGCGGTTGGCCGAGCCGAGCACCACTCCCAGCCGGGCGCCGGCGGGCAGCAGGGTGCCGCCCAGTTCTACCTCTGTGGTGGTCTGCCGTGGGTACATGCCGATGGGCGCCACCCACCGGGCCGCCTCCTCGAAGACGTCCCTGAACCGCGCCGGGTCCGCCTCCGCGAGCGCGCGCTGCCCGGGATGGGACAGGAGGGCGTACGTCGCGACGCCGGTGACGTCTCGCGGTTCGTTGAGACCGCCGCCGATGAACATCTTGAGGTTGCTCCGGATCTCCTCCGGGGTCAGCGGGTCGGCCGCGTGCAGCATCGCGGAGATCACGGAGGCGTCGGGGTGGGCCTGCAGACGGCCGATCGCCGTGTCCACGGCCTCGTCGATGGCGCGGGCGGCGGCCTCGGAGCGCTGCCAGACGACGGGGTCGTCGGCGTAGTTGCCAGTGCCGTCCATCAGCGCCTGGGACCAGGTCTGAAGGTCCGCCGGGTCCACGTCCGGCAGGCCGAGCACCAGGGCCAGACAGCGGGCGGCCATCGGGCCGGCGAACTCGCTGAACAGATCCGCTTCACCGCGCTCGTGGAAACCGTCGATGAGTTCGTCGGCGATCCTCTGAAAGGCCGGCATCCAGTGCTGCTTGACGATCCTGGGGCGCAGCGCGGGCTCGGCCGCCTTGCGTTCCCGCTGGTGGGCGGGGCCGTCCTTGCGAAGCATGGTCAGGCCCATCACCCGGATCATCAACGACTCCTCTTCGGCGGCGCTGAAGATCTCCGGGTGCTGCTCCAGGTGGACGACGTCCCTGTGCCTGGTGACCAGGTACCGGTTCGCGGCGGGCACCCAGGCGACCGGCTGGTGACGGCGCAGCCGTCGGTAGATCGGGTACGGGTCCTCCCAGAGGTCCCGCAGCTGGATGCCGCTCGCGTAGTCCTCGGCGGCCTCGGCTGTGTCCGCGGTCTCGGCGGTCCGGGTCATGGCGGTGATCTGCCTTCCGTGGGGTGGTGCACGGTTGGCAATGACTGTGACGCGCGGCGCATCCCGTGAAAAGCACAGGTTGCCGCTGTATTACCGCAGGGAAACTCATAATCCCAGCCGGAGGGCACTTTCAGAGGGCGGGAGGCTCGCTGGTGGTCGGGCTTTGCAGGCAGAACCGTACGAACTCCGACGCCCGCCGGGTCCGGGCCACCTGGCGTGGCCAGCACAGCAGGACCGACACGGTGGCCTCGGGAAGCTCGGCGATCTCCTTGTGCACGACGGGCAAGCCCTCGTACGTACGGTCGTTGGCCGGCCGCTGGACCAGGATCGCGTAGCCGAGACCTCGCCCCACCAGGGCACGCGCCATCTCGAAGTTCCTGGTGCGGTGCCGCACGACCGGGGTGACGCCGGCGCTCTGGCAGAGCAGCAGGGTGTGGTGCGAGCTGGGCGGGGCGTCGAGCAGCACCATCGGCTCGGCGGCCAGATCGTGCAGGGCGACGACGGGCTCGTCCGCCAGCGGGTGCCCGGCCGGCAGCAGGATGTGCGGCCGCATGGTGGAGAGCAGCGCGCGGTCCATCTCCGGCAGCACGTCCGTGTCGTACAGCACGGCCACGTCGAGGTCGCCGTCGAGCAGCCTGCGCTGGAGGTGGTCCCCGGTGCCCTCCTCGAAGTCGATGGTCAGGGCAGGGTGCAGCGCGGAGAACCCTTGGAGTAGCGGTGGCAGCACGGTCGGCGCGAGCGTGACGTAGCAGCCGACCGACAACCGGCCGGACAGACCCTCTTGCGTCCCGGACACGTCCGCCGCCAGATCCTCGGCCTGCCGTAGCAGCGCCCTCATCTCGCGCAGCGCTTGCTTGCCGGCCGGGGTCAGCGTGATGCCGTGCGCCTTGCGCCGTACGCAGAGCTGCACTTTCAGCGCCCGTTCCAGCTCGCTGATCGCCAACGACACCGCCGATTGAGAGATGTGCAGCCGGGCGGCAGCCTCGCTCAGCGTGCCGCTCTCGGCAGCGGTGACGAAGTACAGCAGTTGCCGCAGCGAGTAACCGGGAAGTCTGGGCGGCCCGTCCAGTGGTTCGTCCATGTGCTCCCCGCAGGTGGTGGCATCGGTCCGGCCACTGTAGACGCGGACGTCGAAGGGCCTTCCCACGTCGGAGCGCCTACCAGGCGGAGCGGGGCGGGTGCCGAGGAAGCCGGGTGTAAGGCAAGGCCCTAACACCCATAAACCCAGCGCTTGCTTCCGTGCCCCAGGTCACCGGCCGTACGTTTCCGACGGACCGGTCGCAGGCAGTTTCCCTGCCTGTTACCGAAAGGCGCCTCGGTGTTGTCGAAGGCCGACTGGTCGGCTGCTTCCTCCCAGCCACCTGAGCCTCGGTGCCGGGCCCGCTCCCGCAGACGAAGGAGTCTGATTCATGGATACGACCATGAGGCACTTCAACGAACAGGCAACCCTGCCCCGGACCAGCAGCCTGCGACATCGCGCCGCGCCGGGATTGGGCGGCGGCTCAGCGTCTCGACGCCGGCTGTCCCGCTGAGCTCCTGTAGCACACCGCCCCTTCGTTGTGATGACGCGTCCATCTCCGCGTCGCTTCACTGAGATCCCCGAGGACGCGATGGACCTCCGCGGGGTGCGCACCCCAGGCAAATCCGGCTTACGTCTCTGACAGAGCGGGGCGGGAATTCCCCGGCTTTCCCTGGCGCCACTTCCCCATCGATCGAAAGCAACCCCCTCACCGCGCGAATTCATTCGCCAGTTGCTTTCCCTCATCGCTTCTCGTGCGCCAAAAACCGGTCTCTATCCCACCAGACAAGGGAGTCTGACTCATGGATACGACAATTCGGCCTGCCATCGCACAGAAACCCAGCGTATGGACACACGGCCGAATGAACGCGGCCGCCGCTCTGTTCGTGTGCACGGCACTGGCCTACGCGATCGCAACGAACATGCTCACCCCTCTGCTGCCGAGTCTCCAGCAGCAGTACGGGATCGGGCCGGTTGCCGCGCTCTGGCTGACTCTGAGCACACTGCTCGGCGGTGCCCTCTTCGTTCCCTCCCTGTGCCGACTCGGCGACCTGATGGGCTGGCGCAAGCAGATCATCGTGGTCGCACTGGGATGCCTGACGATCGGCGGCGCGCTCGCGGCGGTCAGCGACAGCCTGGAACTGCTGATCGTCGCCCGGGTGATCACGGGAGTGGGCGCGGCGTCCACACCGATGATGACCGGCATCTCTGCCCAGTACTTCACCGAGACACGTCGTAAGGCGTCGGTCGCGCTGATCTCGTCCGGGGTCTTCCTGGGCGCGGGCTTCGGCGGGACGCTCGCGAGTCTGCTGATCACCCGGCCGGACGGCTTCCGGATCCTGTTCTGGCTCACGGCGGCAGTCCCGTTCGCCGCCATGATCGCCGCGCTGCTGGTCGTCCCCAAGGACCCGCCCGCATCGGCCGAGACGGGCGGGGGCCGACGGCCCCGGGCACTCGATCTGCCGGGAGCCATCGGGTTCATCGTTCCGGTCGCCGCCCTGGTGGTCGCGTTCAGCTTCTCGGCCAGGTGGGGCTGGACCTCACTGCCCTTCTTCACGCTGGTCGTCGGCGGCCTGGTGGTATTCATGGTGTGGACGCGAGTCGAGCGGCGCACCCGTGACCCACTCGTGGACATCTCGGTGTTCTTCTCCCGGCCCGTGCTGATCGCGAACTCGGCATCCGTCCTCGGTGGATTCCTCATCTTCGCTTCCATCGCGTCCACCAGCACGATCATGCAACTCCCGCCGCTGCCGGGCGTGGGCGGCCTGGGCACGAGCGCGGTGAAGGCCACCATGCTGGTGCTGCCCGCCGAGCTGATGATCGTGTGGATGGCGCCGGTCGTGGCGATCCTCACCCGCCGCTACGGCAAGGGGATATTCCTCACCGTGGGCCCGCTCGTGCAAGCCGCCGGATATCTGCTGCTGCTCGTCGACCACAGCGGTGTCGGCGCGTTGTTCCTCGGCATCGTGGTCATCGGTGCCGGTACCGGCATCAGCTGCTCCGCCTGGGTGCTGGTGTACGTCGACGACATCGCACCCGAGCATGTCGGCCGGGTGTCGGCGATCGCCCCGATCCTTTCCCAGGGCGTGGGTGGCAGTATCTCGGGCGCCATCTTCGGGGCGATCGTGACGTCTTTCGCGATGCCGAAGACAGGTCTGCCGTCGGCCGAGGCATTCGAGGTGTTCTGGTGGGTTGCCGTCGGCGTGGGCATTGCGGGCTCCGCCGTCGGTCTCACCTACCTGCGCTCCTTCGGTCGCCGCTCTACGGCTCGCCCGGAACCGGTCCCCGCGTAACAGTTCCCGGCGACGGCGACCGGATGCCGGAATCGCCGTCCAGCTCTACCACTTTCCTCTCTCCGTGCCACGGCGTGTTCGGGAATTCCGTGCTCCGCAGAATTCCCGCCCGCCGACCATCAGCACACGTAATTCAGGAGAACCTCGATGGAGATGTTCGATTTCGTTGTCGTCGGCGGCGGCGCAGCCGGCTGCATAGTCGCCGCCCGGCTGTCCGAGGACCCGGCGCACCGGGTGCTACTGCTGGAAGCCGGCGGCGAGGCCAACCGCCCACTCGTCCGTATCCCCCTGGCCTGGCACAAGGTGTCCGAGACCGCCCGCTACGACTGGGGCTACCGTGCCGAACCCGAGGAGGCCACCGGCGGCCGGATCCTGCACCAGGCCCGCGGGCGGCTGCTCGGCGGCAGTTCCTCCGTCAACGGACTGATGTACGCCCGGGGAAACCGCGGCGACTACGACGGGTGGGCGGCCCTCGGTCTGCCGGGCTGGGGATACGACGACGTCCTTCCGTACTTCCGGGCGCTGGAGTCGAACTGGCGCGGCGAGGGCCCCTACCACGGTGCGGACGGTCCGGTCGCGGTCGTTGCCAACCCTAAGCACCCGGTGCTCTACCCCCGGATGATCGAGGCCGCCCGCGAACTCGGGTACGAAGAGGTACCGGACTTCAACGGGGAGGGCTGGCCGGGCTTCGGCATGCCTGACTTCACCGTGCGCGACGGCCGCCGGGAGAGCTCGGCGACCTCCCACCTCACCGCCGCCCGGCGCCGTCCCAACCTGCACGTACGAACCGGAGCACTGGCACTGCGGGTTCTGCTGCGCGACGGCGCCGCGGCCGGCGTGGAGTACCAGCACGCCGGGCGCACCGAACGCGTCTCAGCAGGCGAGGTGGTTCTCTGCGGCGGTGCGTACAACTCGCCACAGTTGCTTCAGCTGTCCGGGATCGGGCCTGCTGCCGCCCTGCGCGCCGTCGGGATTCCCGTCCGGTACGAGGCCCCGGCGGTCGGGGCGAACCTCCAGGACCATCCGCTGCTGCCGGCCGCCGTCCGGGTCGCCGACGAGCTCGCGTTGGACGGGCCGCTGCGCGCCGACCGGGTGGCGCTGTCCTACCTGGGCTGGCTGAGGAACGGCGGCGGGCCGCTGGGACAGGCGGCGCTCGCGGTGCAGGGCTTCGTACACACCCACTCCGACGACGACTGGCCGGACACCCAGTTCCAGATCAGCTACCGGGCGGTTTTCGACCGTCCCTGGATCCGCCCCTCGCGACGCCCGGGCAACCGCCTCACGGCCGCCGGAATGCGGCTGAGGCCCCTCTCTCGCGGCACGGTGACGCTGCGCTCGGCCGACCCCTCAGCCCCGCCACGGATCCAACTGAACCTGCTCACCGAGGAGGACGACCGCCGGGCTGCCCGCGAGATCCTGCGGTTCATGCGCCGGTTCTTCGCGGCTCCGGCACTGTCCGGGCTGGTCACCGGCGAACTCCTGCCCGGCCCGGACGTGGACGACAGCGATGCCGCCCTCGACGCCTGCATCCGCGACAACGTCATGACCGGCATGCATCCGGCGGGCACCTGTGCGATGGGCTCGGACCCGGCCACCTCGGTGGTCGACGGATCGTTGCGGGTGCACGGCGTCGGCGGCCTGCGCGTGGTCGACGCCTCCGTCATGCCCCGCCTGGTCAGCGGAAACACCGACGCCCCGACCCGCATGATCGCCGAGAAGGCCGCCGACCTCATCCTCGGGCGCGCACCCCTCGGCCTGCGCAACGCCCGTTCCCAGGAAGCAGAAGGAGTCCGCCAGTGAGCACCAGCACCGTTCCTCGTACCGTGGCCGTGGCCCCGGTACGGCTCGGCCACCCCGACGAGGTCTATCTCGGCGGTGAATGGGTCACCCCGACCGGTCCGAGTCGGATCGAGGTGGTATCCCCGAGCACCGAAGACGTGCTGATCACCGTTGCCGAGGCCACCGAGCCCGACATGGACGCCGCCGTCGCCGCTGCTCGCGCGGCTTTCGACCATGGCCCGTGGCCGAGGCTCAGCTACCCGGAACGCGCAGGGTACCTGCGGCGGCTCGCCGCCGCCCTGCGCGAGCGCGAGCCGCGGCTCGCCCGCGCATGGGTCGACCAGACCGGCGCCCTGGCCGTCGCAGCTCCGCTCGTCATCGGCGGAGGCACCGCGTGGTTCGACTACTACGCGGATCTCGCCGCGACCTTCCCCGCCGAGGAACCTGTCCACCCGGGCGCTACTGTCTTCCGCGAGCCGGTGGGTGTGGTGGCCGCGATCGCACCGTGGAACAACCCGTACGGCATCATGACCGGCAAGATCGCCCCGGCCCTGCTCGCCGGATGCACCGTGGTGATGAAACCCGCACCCGAAACCCCCATCGAGGCGCACCTGATCGCCGAGGCCGCCGACGAAATCGGTCTGCCGCCCGGCGTCCTCAACCTCGTCCCCGCGCACCGCGACGCCTCCGACCACCTGGTGCGCAACCCCGGTGTGGACAAGGTGAGTTTCACCGGCTCAGTGGCGGCAGGGCAGCACATCGCCTCGGTGTGCGGGGACCGGCTGGCCCGCTACACCCTGGAGCTCGGCGGTAAGTCCGCAGCCATCGTCCTGGACGACTACGACGTCGAGGACGCCGCCGACACCCTCGTCCGGACGATCATCGCGTCGACCGGGCAGGTCTGCGCCACGCTCAGTCGGGTCGTGGTCTCGAAGCACCGGCGAGACGCACTGGCCGACGCGGTGAGGGAGCGGTTCGCGGCGCTACGGGTCGGCGACCCCTTCGACCCGGCCACCGACATGGGTCCGCTGTCGATGGCCCGTCAGCGCGACCGCGTCGAGTCGTACATCGAGGCCGGCCGCGCCGAGGGCGCCACGCTCGCCTACGGCGGGGGGCGGCCGACGGACCTGGAGCGCGGCTTCTACGTCGAGCCGACGCTGTTCACCGATGTCGAGCCGGGGATGCGGATCGCCCAGGAGGAGATTTTCGGGCCGGTGCTGTCGATGCTGACCTGCACGAGCGTGGACGAGGCCGTCGAGATCGCCAACGACTCGGCGTACGGACTCTACGGCGCGGTGTTCACCCACGACGAGGCCCTCGCCCGCAGTGTCGCCCGGCGCGTACGAGCCGGAACCATCGCGCACAACGGCTTCCGCTTCGATCCGTCGGTGCCGTTCGGCGGGTTCAAGCACTCTGGCGTGGGCCGGGAGGGCGGCCCGGAGGGCCTTCTGGCGTACACCGAGGCCAAGTCGTTCCTCACCGCGGGCGAGACGGGCGGGTCAAGGTGACCACGCCGACCGGGGAGCCGGTGCTCTCACGCACTGACCGCCGGAGGCCCGGCGGCACCCGGCAGGTCCGGGGCGTCGAGCACGTCGAGCAGACCGCGCAGCGACGGATGGCGCCGTCCGGCGGGCGCGTACAGGCGCCTGACATCCAGCGACGGCAGCGGCACCTCCAGCGCCAGCCGGGCCAGACCGTAGGTCATCGGATCGGCCGGATGCCTGATGCCTTCCGTGCCACTGACGTCCTGCTGTGGGGCGAACATGCAAATGAACCCCCGTCCGCGGTGCACGGTGGCGAGCAGCAGCCCGAATTCGTCGGACTCGATCTCGACATCCGTGTCGCCGAGCCCGACCGACGCCAGCGCCCCGTCGACCAGGGTCCGCAGCGACCGCCCGCGCGTCAGGTGGATCGCCGGGAACTGCCGCAGCTCGCGCACGGTCACCCGGCTGCGTCCCGCCAGCGGATGCGTCGGTCCCACAACGATGGCCAGCGGCTCGCGGCCCACCCGCTCGCCCACCGCTCCCGTCACGCCCGAGGCACAGAACGCGTAGCCGGCGTCGAGGTCGCCGGCGTCCACGGCGCCCCGGACCTCTTCGAGGGTCCGGTCGGCCGTGTCTATGTGCACCTCGACCTCGGGTCGGGCCGCCTGGAACCCCTCCAGCCGCTTTTCAAGCCGGAACAGGACGAACGGCGGCACGGCAAGCGTCATCGACTGCCGCCCGGTGAGGCCGTCGGCCAAGCCCCGAACGCCGGCGAGGATCCCGGCGATCCGCCGGTTTGCCTCCTCCCCCGCATCGGTGAGCATCACCGCGGCACCGGCCCGACGTGTGAACAGCGCGGTACCCAGAGACTTCTCCAGGGCCCGCACGTGTTCGCTGACCGCGACCTGCGAGATGCCCAGCACCTCGGCAGTGCGGCGGAGACTGCCGTACCGGACGACCTCCGTGAAGATCTCCATCTGCCGGATCGTGATCATGAAGTGCCTCGTGGAAGGACGAGCCGATGACGAAACCGGGCTCACTGGACAGTACGGTTCGCATACTGGAGCGTCGGCTCGCCGCTGTCGAGGCCCGTGACGCGGTCGAACGCCTTCAGTACCAGTACGGCTTCTACCTCGACAACCGGATGTGGGACGAGGTGGCGGAGCTGTTCTGCGACGACGCGCACGGTCCGCCATCGATCGAAATCGGACGGCGTGGCTCGTACACGGGCCGCGAACGGGTCCGGGACTTCCTGGTCGAGATCCTCGGCGAGGGGCGCTGGGGACTGGTCACCGATGAGGTGATCGACCACATCCAGCTCCAACCGTTGATCACCGTGTCGGAGGACGGCCGGACCGCGCGTTGCCGGTCCCGGGCGCTGATCCTCGGCAACTCCCCGCCCGGCACCGGCCGCCTCCTGCTCGCCGAAGGCGTCTACGAGAACCGCTACGTCAAGCAGGGCGAACAGTGGCGGATCGAGCGGCTGCACTGGGTGCCGACCTTCTACACCACCGTCGGCGATTTCGACCGGGCCGTATTCGAGAGCGCCCCGCCGAGCGAACTCAACCCGCCGGATGTGGCATCCGCCCCTGCCGACAAACGGCTGGGACGCCAGTTCCTGCCCTTCCACTACCCCCACCCGGTCACCGGAGCCGAGTCACCGGTGCCAGCGGCCGACGCCTGAAGACCCTCACCAACCCCGTCAACCCCGTCACCAATGACTGGAGCAGATCAATGACGATCTCCGAAGCACCTCTCCCGGTTCCGACTTCCACAGCTCCCGTATCTCTTGCCGAGGCCCCCGAGGCCCTGCACGTCTCCGAGCCCGAAGTGCCCTGGGCCGAGGACTGGGGCGGGGAGGGCTCCGGCGTGCGGCTGAAGCTGCTGATGGCCGATGTCGAAGGCGCCGTGTTCACCGTCCGCATCCAGATGCGGCCGGGCACCCAGCTTCCGCCCCACCTGCACACCGGTGCGGTGCACGCCTTCACCCACGCCGGCGAGTGGTGCTACCTGGAATACCCCGACTCGCCGCACAGCCGGGCCGGCTCCTACCTCTACGAGCCCGCCGGATCCACCCACACCCTCAAGGTGAGCGACACCTGTCCCGAGGTGATGGACGCGACGTTCACCGTCCACGGCGCGATGATCCACTACGCCGAGGACGGCAGTGTCGCCGCGGTCGGTGACGCCGCGACGCACCTGCGCGACTACTTCGCCGCGCTGCGCGCCCTGGGCACCCCGTTG
Source organism: Streptomyces sp. NPDC002896 (assembly GCF_040295225.1). Lineage (NCBI taxonomy): Bacteria > Bacillati > Actinomycetota > Actinomycetes > Kitasatosporales > Streptomycetaceae > Streptomyces > Streptomyces sp. NPDC002896. The sequence goes on from NZ_JBEOVA010000011.1 coordinate 118,467, forward strand.
CCGAAGCTCATCCGGGGCGGTACGTCCGGCTACACCGACGAGGCGTAGCACCCCCCGTCCGACGCGGACCGGACGGCAACCGTCCGGTCCTCCCGGAGTACAGCCACCGACCTCTTGCCGCCGCCCGGTCAGGGTTAGTCCACTTGTCGACCAACCGACGTGGCGCGACGGGACACAGACGAAAAGAGCCGAGACATGGCCATCCTCCTCACCGGCGCATCGGGCGGATTCGGTCGCCGCGCCGTCGACCTGCTGCTCGAGCGCCTCCCGGCGAACGAACTCATCCTCATGACACGCACACCCGAGAAGCTCGCCGACTACGCGGCACGCGGAGCCGAAATCCGCTACGGCGACTTCGACGACTACGAGTCGCTGAAAAGCGCCTTCGCCGGCGCGGACAAGGTACTGCTGATCAGCGCCAGCAAAGTGGGCAGCCGCATCCCGCAGCACACCAATGCCATCAACGCGGCACGCGCCGCAGATGTCAGGCACGTCGTCTACACGTCCTACATCGGCAAGGGGCCGGACAACCCCTCGCTCGCCGTCGGAGATCACCGAGCCACCGAGGACCAACTGCGCGAATCGGGTATGACCTGGACCGTGTTGCGCAACGCCCAGTACACGGACGCGCTCGTCGAAGCCGGCGCACGCATGCCGCTGCGCACCGGACGCTGGCTCTCCAGCACGGGCTCGGGCCGTATGCCGCTGGTCACCCGCGACGACTGTGTCGACTCGGCGGTCGAGGTCCTGAGCACCCCCGGCCACGAAGACGTCGTCTACGAGATCACCGGGCCGGAACTCCTCACTTACCGCGAGGTCGCCGAGACCATTGCCGAAGTCGCCGAGCGGCCGATCGAATACCTCGACGTGGACGAGGAAGCGATGTACGCCCACTTCGACAGCATGGGAATTCCGCGGGTCGCCGTCGCCGATCAGTCGGTCGACGCCGTGCCGTGGTCGAGCGAGGACATGGTCACGGTGGAACGAGCGATCCGCCTGGGCTTCATGAAGGTCGAATCGCAGGACGTGGAGAAGCTCACCGGGAAGCGGCCGAAGTCGCTCCGCGAGTTCGCCCGGGAGCGCGAAGAGTATCTGAAGTCCCTCCGCGGCTGACCCTTGTGCCGGCGTCGGCGGTCGGCCCGACGGACCGACCGCCACTCCTTGCGCGGCACGCATCAATCTCGCCGGAACCGCTGGTTCCCTCTCCAACCCCGTTGCCGGGGTTGCGGGTACCGGAGCTGCCCATCACCCAGATCATCGAGCGGACCCGTCACCGCTACGAGGACATCCACCCCCAACGCACGATGGGAGACGCCATGACTCTGGTCCCACCCCCGTTCGACCCCGAGCTCGCCACCGTCCTCGCGGCGGTCGGCGAGGCACTGCCCTCGTCCTTCACCATCGCCGACATCCCCGAGATGCGCCGGGCCCTGGACGTCCTGGACCTCAGCGACGAAGAGCTGAGCCAGGGCGGGGCCTTCGAGATCCAGGAGCGGGCGGTGCCGGGTCCGCAGGGCGCCCCCGACATCTCGCTGCTGATCTGCCGTCCGCGTGCGTCCACCGGTGGACGACCCGTCATCTACCACACCCACGGCGGCGGGATGATCCTCGGCAACAACCGGTTCGCCGTGGCCATGGCCCTGGACTGGGCGCGGGAGCTGGACGCCGTCGTCGTGTCCGTGGAGTACCGGCTGGCGCCGGAGCACCCGCACCCTGCGCCGGTGGAGGACGTCTACGCCGGTCTGCTGTGGACGGCAGAACACGCCAAGGAGATCGGCGGGGATCCCGAGCGGATCGTCATCGAGGGAGTCAGCTCGGGCGGTGGTCTGACGGCCGCGCTGGCCCTGCTGACCCGCGACCGCGAGGGTCCGCAGCCGATCGGGCAGATGCTGCTGTGCCCGATGCTGGACGACCGCAACGACACCCCGTCCGCGCACCAGATGGCGGGCCTCGGCATCTGGGACCGCACGTCCAACGAGACGGGGTGGACCGCGCTGCTGGGCGACCGACGCGGCGGCCCGGACGTGCCCCCGTACGCGGCTCCGGCCCGCGCCGAGGACCTGTCCGGGCTGCCCCCGGCCTTCCTCGATGTCGGCTCCGCGGAGACGTTCCGGGACGAGACCGTCGCCTATGCCTCGCGGATCTGGCAGGCCGGCGGGGTGGCCGAACTGCACGTGTGGCCCGGGGGCTTCCACGGCTACGAGGGCTTCGCCCCGCAGGCCGCGCTCTCCCAGGCCACCGTGGCCGCCCGTTTGGCATGGCTGCGCAGGCTCCTCGGCGGGTGACGTCGCGCACCACGCCGGCATCGGGCGGACGACGGGAGGAGCCGCCGGACCAGGCACGTGGCCCGGTGGCTCACCCTCCGGCCATGCGGCTCGGTGTCGTCCGGCCGACCGCGGTTGCGCAGGCGTGCCACCACGACGAGTCTCACCTCCGTGCAGCTATCAGCCGCGCATGTCCGGTGCGTGTGACGGCGGAGCCTGAGAATCGGCATCCCCGCTTCAAGTCGCCAAGTGGCCGCATGACGGCCCTGGACGTCCCGAGGCCTGGCGGTCGGCATCTCGCATACTCAAGGACACCGGCAACGACCAGCACCACGTTAACCATCGTTAACATGCCCTGTCCAGCACCGATCGCCCGCGAGGGACGCCACCGGCTCAGCGTTGGAATCGAGGCGCGCGACACCCTCGCATTCCCGAATGAGAGCGCTGACGCGGCTGTCGTCGACATCAACCAGGCGGGAGCAGAGGAGACGTCTGACCCTCAAGGCCGGGGAACGCACCATCATCGTGCAGGTCGTCACATTCGTGACGAGGGAAAGTGAGGGCGGTCGCGGCATCCAACCGCTCGCCGCCTGCCGGCTCGTAGGGCAAGGTGCGGGGCTGAAGCCGCCAGTGCCTCCATTTCGCTGGCTGCACGGCGCTTCGCATCGCTGTGAGGTCGCGCATGTCAGGTGTCGTTCGTCACCACTCCGCCTGCTCTGGCGGGTGGCCGAGATCCTGCGCGCCCTGCCAGCGGCCTCGTACCTCCAGTCGGAGGGCTCCCGACAGAGGTCTCCACTTGGAGGTAGCGCTGGAGCTCGAGCAGGAATGACGATGAGCTGTAGAGCCGTGCTCGCGGTCTGAGCCGCAGAACTGTGATCACGGGCTTCAGCCCTGGTGGCTTGGCGGAAGGCCTCCTACCACAACTCCTGTGGCACTAAAGCGGCAAAGCCGCCGCAGCCAAACCTGCTGTCCGAACTCACCGAGGATTACAGCCAGATCCTGGCCCTTCTCGACGGTTCCGCAGCAATGCGACGGATCGTGGACGACGTCCCGGCCTCGAGCCGTGTCGATGTGGCGTGGCTCTGCGAACCGGATAGCAGCGGCCAGATCGGGCTGCGACACGGTGAACACCAGCGATAGGCGGAGTCGTCGTGTCCACGGACCGCGGGCTCGACGGGCAGGTAATCGAGCGCCACCGCCAGATTTGGGTAAGCGACTACCAGCGCGCCGAGAACATCACACCCCACTTCAAGTGGAAGGTGGAGTGGGAGGGGCTGGGCGGCGTAATCGCGGTTCCCCTCTTTCACCGCCGAGTCGTGCGGGCGTGCCGCGTCGGCAATCTCGCGCATTACAAGATCCCGCGCTATGTGCCCCTCACGGACGAGTTCCCGATGACCGTGACGGGCAAGATCCGGAAGGTCGCCATGCGTACAGCATCCCTCGATCTGCCTGGTCTCCAGCAGGATGCCGACACGGCGAAATAGCCGGATTCCTGGAGCGACGGCTCCGGCATCACGTCTGGGGGCGCTGGGCAGCATGACCCCGCGCCCCGCGGGCGACTTCGTCGATGCAGCCGCCCGGGCGGGCTTCAACGGCGTGTTTGCGGACCAGCTACGCCCGGTTGCCTGCACTGTGGGTGAGGGCTCGGGCCGAGGAAGTCACGGACCGACTCATTCGGAGGCGACGGATCGGGCGGCGACGCAGGAGACATTGACGACGCCCGCGAATCGACACGCTGTCACGCTATGGCCCGTCGATCAGTCGGACGTCTCGGCCGACGCGGCCTGTTCGGAGTCGTCAGTCGACGCGGACTGCTCGATAGCGCCGGTAGTCGCCGCCCAGCTGGCCAGCAGGTTCAAGGCGTCCTGCGAGGGTGATGCGGGCTCGGCGGTGTAGGTGAGGAGGAACTGGCTGGGATCGGCGCCCAGCGGGAAGGTCTCGAACGGCAGGTCGAGGTCTCCGACGACCGGGTGGTGGAGTCGCTTCATGCCGGTGGTGTGGATCCGGACGTTGTGGGCGGCCCAGCGGCGACGGAACTCCTCGCTGCGGGTGGACAGTTCTCCGATCATGTCCGTCAGCCGCCGGTCGTAGGGATCGCGTCCGGCCTCGGCGCGCAACATGGCGACCGTGTCGTTGGCCACCTCGTCCCAGTCACGGAAGAACTCGGCCGCATGAGGGTCGAGGAAGACGAATCGGGCGTTGCTGGGCGGCCTCAACGGGTCAGCGTAGAGCGGCGAGAACAGGGCGCGCCCAAGGTGGTTGGCGGCCAGGATGTCCAGGCGCCCGCTCAGTACGAACGCTGGCGTGCCCACCATCGAGTCGAGGACGCGCCACACCGCGGGCCGGACGCGCTGCTGTGCCGGTCGGCGTCGCGGCGGACGGGTCGTGCCGGCGCCGCGCAGAAGGTCGAGCAGGTGGGTTCGCTCGGCCTCGTCGAGTTGCAGCGCTTGAGCGATTCCGTCGATGACGCTCTCGGAGACGCCGGTGGCGTTGCCGCGCTCCAGCCGGGTGTAGTACTCGCTCGAGATGCCGGCGAGAAGGGCCACCTCCTCGCGGCGCAGCCCTGTGACCTTTCGGCGGTCTCCGCCGTACAGGGGCAGTCCGGCCTGCTCGGGGGTGACCCTGGCCCGTCGCGTGCCCAGGAATTCCCGGATCTCCGCACGGAAATCACCAGGCACATCACGGTTGGTGTCGTATGGGTCGTTTCTACCTGTCATGTCCTCCACTCTACGAGCGGTTCCGCAGGGCTGGGGGTCCCTGTCAGTGACCCCCTCATCAGGGTCTCCCGCCCGCTCGCGCCAACCGGTTCTCTAGGGGATGCACCGCCGATGGTGGTGTGAATGGCCCGACGGCGGCGGCGCACCTGGCGCCCGTCTCCAGTGCCTCTCCGCGGCGCCGTCGGCGCTGCGAATTTCTGAAGCAGAAGGAATAACCATGCGTCGATCCAACAAGGCTGCCCTCGTGGTCACAGCTGTGGCAGCACTCAGCGCCTCGGCCTACGGAGTGAGTGCTGCGGACATGGGCACGGCCACCGTCAACACGGGCTCCACCGTGGCCGCGGATTCCGTCTCGTGGAACCACGGGACCGCCCAGGCGAACAAGCGCATCATGGAGCGCTTCACCAGCGAGTTCCTCCCCACCGGCGACCCCGCGCTGGCGAAGCAGTTCCTCAGCCCGGACATCGTCATTCACTTCGCCGGAACGACACAGCAGGGCCGGGACACCTACCTCGGCATCGTCGCTGCGAACCAGAAGGCATTCCCCGACCTCAAGTGGACGGTGGAGGACATGCGCGCCGAAGGCGACACCGTGGCCATCCGCTACACCATGACCGGCACCCACGAGGGGCCCTTCGCCGGGTACGAGGGCACCGGCAAGAAGGTCCACGCGGAGAGCATGGCCTTCTACCGCCTCGCCCACGGCAAGATCGTCGAAGAGCGCGCCCAGCTCGACATGCTCACCATCCTCCAGCAGATCGGCGCCATACCGACCGCCTAGCAGCCGCTCTGCCTCACCCATAGTGACCGGTTCACCCCTGTGGCCAGCCCAGGTCGAGTGTCACACCGCTGGCCACAGGGCCCCGGCAACCCTCGCTTCCTGACCCGGGCTCTACGCATCCCGTCGGCCCAGGCGCCTGATGTGACACCCCGCCGTCTGCCCCCCATGTCGTACGTCCAGAAAGAGAACCACCCCATGGCAACGAATCTGACCGGTACCGTCGCGCTCGTCACCGGCGCGAGCAGCGGTATCGGCGCCGCCACCGCCCGCCAACTCGCCGAGGACGGCGCCTCCGTAGCGCTCGTGGCCCGCCGCAAGGACCGTCTGGAAGAGCTGGCCGCCGAGATCGAGAAGGCCGGCGGCACCGCCCTGGTGGTGGAGGCGGACATCACCGACCGCGCCCAGGCCGAGGTGACCGTGCAGCAGACCGTCGAGCACTTCGGACGACTGGACATCCTGGTCAACAACGCCGGTCTCATGCTCCTCGGGCCCGTCGTCGGCGCGGACGTCGAGGAGTGGGAGCGCATGCTCGCCGTCAACGTCCAGGGCCTCCTCTACACCACCCGCGCCGCCCTGCCGCACCTGCTCAAGGCCGCCGAGGACGGTCCGCGCCGGGTCGCCGACATCGTCAACATCAGCTCCATCGCCGGCCGCGTCGCCTGGAACGGATACGGCGTCTACAACCTCACCAAGTTCGGCGTGAACGGCTTCACCGAGTCCCTGCGCCAGGAAGTCACCCAGCGCCACGTACGCGTCGGCGTGCTCGAACCGGGCGGCGTCGACACCGAACTCGGCTCCCACAACAAGCCCGAGATCCGCGGCGAGATGATCGACCCCTTCTACGAGGCGACCGAGGTCCTCTCACCCGAGGACATCGCCGACGGCGTCGCCTACATGGTCACCCGCCCTCGCCACGCCTCCATCGGCGAACTGTGGATCATGCCCACCGACCAAGCCTGACCGCACCTGTCGCCCGGCCATCCGCAGGGGACCGCCACGGCGCGCCTCGGTAAGGGACGAGCGCGCGGTGGGCCGGGGCACTCGGCAACCTCCCGCGACTCGGAACATCATCACCCCATCACACACGGGTGCCGGATACGGCGCCTGAAAGGACCCCCTCATGAGCAAGGTCATTCTCGTCACCGGCGCCGGACGCGGTCTGGGCACCGACATCGCCCGCGAAGCCCTCGCCGCCGGCCACCAGGTCGTCGCCACCGGCCGCCGCCCCGAACAGGTCGAAAAGACCCTCGGCGGACCCCACGACAACCTGCTCGTCACCCGGCTCGACGTCACCAGCCTGGACGACGCCCAGGCCGCCGCGCAGGCCGCCGTCGACCGCTTCGGCCGCATCGACGTCCTCATCAACAACGCCGGAAACTTCTACGCCGGCTACTTCGAAGAGATCACACCCGACCAGATGCGCCAGCAGATCGAGACCAACCTCTTCGGCCCCATGAACGTCACCCGCGCCGTCCTGCCCATCATGCGCAAGCAGCGCGCCGGCCACATCATCACCCTCTCCTCCTCCGCCGGCATCATCGGCCAGGAGTTCTGCGTCGCCTACGCCGCCTCCAAGTTCGGCGTGGAGGGCTGGATGGAGTCGCTGCGCTACGACGTCGAGCCGTACAACATCCACACCACGGTCGTGGAGCCCGGTTTCTTCCGCACCGAGCTGCTCGTGGACGGCTCCACCATCTGGCCCGAGCCGACCATCGACGACTACGCCGAGCGCACCACCGCGACCATCGCGGCCTGGAAGAGCATGAACGGCCAGCAGACCGGCGACCCCGCCAAGCTCGCCCGCGCCCTGCTCACCATCGCCAACCAGGACAAGCCCCCGCAGCGCTTCATCGCCGGCGCCGACGCCATCGAAGGCGTCAAGGCCAAGGCCAACGAACTCCTCGCACAAGCCGAAGCCTCCCGCGAACTCGGCGCCAACCTCGCATACGACGACACCAACGCCTGAGCATCCCTGAAGCCGAGCCTCGAGCTCACACCGCAGAGGTGAGTTCGGGCCGCGCCGCAGCCAATCGCCGCGTCCGTCACCAGAACGGCCCAGTACAGCACCGCTGTTCGCCCCAGTGGTGACGGACGACGCGGATCTGCCTCCGGGCACACCGACGAGTAAGGCCATTGACCTTCCGCCGATCCGAAAGCGTACGCATGTCAATTGAACTCACCGAGTCAGCTGTTCCTCCCCCCACCGAGCCCACCTCCGCGCCGTCCCGGCGCACGTTCATCGCGACGACCACCGCTGTCGGGGGTGCCGTCGTGGCCGGCGGCCTGATTGCGGGTCCGGCCGCGCTCGGCACGGAGACGGGGGCCGCCGAGGCTCCGCCGAGCAGCGACGTCTCGCTGACGGTCAACGGGAAGCGTCACACCGTCACGGTCGACAACCGGACCTCGCTGCTGGACCTGCTGCGCGAACACCTGGCCCTGACCGGCTCGAAGAAGGGCTGCAACGCCGGTGCCTGCGGGGCCTGCACGGTCCTGGTCGACGGCCGCCGGGTCAACTCCTGCCTGACGCTGGCGGTGCGGCTGGAGGGTGCGGAGGTCACCACCATCGAGGGCCTGGCCGACGGCGACGAACTGCACCCGTTGCAGAAGGCGTTCGTCGAGCAGGACGCCTTCCAGTGCGGCTACTGCACCCCGGGGCAGATCATGTCCGGCGTCGGCTGCATCCAAGAAGGCCACACCGGATCGGCGGACGAGATCCGGGAATGGATGAGCGGCAACATCTGCCGCTGCGGCTGCTACGTCAAGATCGTGCGCGCGGTCGAACAGACCGCCCACAGGAAATGAGGCCCAGCCCCATGTATCCCTTCACCTTCACCAAAGCCTCCAACACCGCCGAGGCACTCAACGCAGGCCGCCGCGGCGGACGCTACATCGCCGGCGGCACCACCCTCGTCGACCTCATGCGCGAGACCGTCGAACGCCCCAAAACCCTCGTCGACATCAGCGACCTGCCGCTGCGCGAAGTCACCGTCACCGAACGCGGCGGCCTGCGGATCGGCGCGCTGGTGCGGATGGCGGAGGCAGCTGCCCACACCAAAGTGCGCACCACCTACCCGGTCATCTCCCAGGCACTGGAACTGAGCGCATCAGCCCAACTGCGGAACATGGCCACCATCGGCGGCAACATTATGCAGCGCACCCGCTGCACCTACTTCCGTGACGTGACTGCTGCCTGCAACAAACGCGATCCCGGATCCGGCTGCGCCGCGCTGGAGGGCGTCAACCGCACCCACGCGATCCTGGGCACCTCCGACGCCTGCGTGGCCACGCATCCCTCCGATGTTGCCGTGGCGTTCGCCTCACTGGAGGCGAACGTGCACCTGCTGGGCCCGGACGGCGAGCGCACCGTTCCGTTCGCTGACTTCCTGCTGCGGCCGGGCGGCACCCCGAACCGCGAACAGTCCCTCAGGCAGGGTGAGTTGATCATCGCGGTGGAGATCCCCGCCCTTCCGCGCCCGCTGAAGTCGGGCTATCTGAAGGTGCGCGACCGGCAGTCCTACGAGTTCGCCCTCACCTCGGCTGCCGTCGCCCTGCACATCCGCGGCGGAGTGATCCGCGAGGCGAAGGTCGCCGCCGGAGGCGTGGGCACCGTGCCCTGGAAGCTCCCCGCCGTCGAGGAACACCTGATCGGCGAGCGGCCGTCGCAGGCGCTGTGGGCCGAGGCGGCAGAACGGGCGGCGGACGGGGCCCGCCCGCTGGAGCACAACCGCTTCAAGGTCGAACTGCTCAAACGCACCGTCGAACGCCAGCTGCGCACCGTTGGAGGTACCAAGTGAGCCCGCAGCCCCAGGCAGCCGTCGGAGCGCCGCTCTCCCGGGTCGACGGCCGGCTCAAGGTCACCGGCAAGGCGACGTACGCCGCCGAGCACGACATCGAAGGCGTCGTCCACGCGGTCGTCGTGGACAGCAGCATCGGCCGCGGCCGGATCACCGGTATCGACACCCGGGCCGCCCTCGCTCAGCCCGGCGTCCTGAAGGTGATCAGTCACCTCAACGCGCCCAACCTGGCCTACCGCGGCAACCCGGAGTCGTACGATCCGCCGGGCAAGCAGCTGCGGGTCTTCCAGGACGACCGGGTCCTCTTCCACGGCCAGCCCATCGCCGTCGTGGTTGCCACCACGCTGGAGGTCGCCCAGCACGCCGCGGACCTGGTGAAGGTCCGCTACGCCGCCGAGCAGTCGTCGACCGACATGGCCTCCGCTCCGGCCGGCCCGCCTGTGGCCTATTCGCGGGGCGACGCGGACAAGGCGCTCGCCTCCGCCCCCGTCCGGCTGGACGCGACCTACCAACAAGCCCGCGCCCATCACAACGCGATGGAGTTGCACGCCACCATCGCCCGCTGGGACGGCGACAAGCTCACCCTGTGGGACAAGTCCCAGTGGCCGAAGGGTACGCAGAAGGACCTCGCCGCCGTGTTCGGCATCCCGCAGGACTCGGTGCACGTCATCTCACCGTTCGTCGGCGGCGCGTTCGGCAACGCGATGCGCGCCTGGCCGCACATCACCATCTCCGCCCTCGCCGCCCGCGAGACGGGCCGCCCGGTCAAGCTCATGCTGACCCGCAGGCAGCTGTACTTCGGGACCGGCTTCCGGCCCTCGTACGAGTACCGGGTGCGGCTGGGCAGCGACCGGCGCGGCCGGGTGAGCGCCATGGTCCAGAACCTGAAGGCCGAGACCTCCAGCTACGAGAACTTCACCGAGGGCGTCCAGCACGCCGGGCAGATGCTCTACAACGCGCCCAACGTCCGTCAGGATTACCGGACCGTGCCGCTGGACGTGAACACGCCGGTGTGGATGCGCGGTCCCGGCTTCGCCACCGCCGCCTTCGCCCTGGAGTCGGCGATGGACGAACTCGCCGACAAGCTGGGCATCGACCCGGTCGAGCTGCGCCTGCGCAATGAACCGGAGGAGGACCCGTCCAACGGACTGCCGTTCTCCACCCGGCGGCTGCGTGAGTGCTTGACCGTCGGTGCCCGCGAGTTCGGCTGGCACCGGCGCAACCCCAGGCCCCGCTCCACCCGTGACGGCGACTGGCTGATCGGCACCGGCATGGCGACCGGCACCTACGACGTCCTGCGCAGCCCCGCCCAGGCCCGGGTCAGGCTGGACGCCGACGGCACCGCCCTCGTCGAGGCCGCGACCAGCGACATGGGTCCCGGCACCTACACCTCCCAAACCCAGCTCGCCGCGGACGCCCTCGGCCTGACCATGCGCAACGTGACCTTCCGGCTCGGCGACTCGACCATGCCGCCGACCCCGCCGCACGGCGGCTCGCAGACCATGGCCAACGTCGGCTCCGCCGTCCTGGACGGCTGCGACAAACTCCGCACGCAGGCGATCAAGCTCGCCGTCGAGGACGAACGCTCGCCCCTGTACGGCGCCGACGCCGCCAACATCGTGGTCCGCGCCGGACGGCTGCACGTAAGAGACAACCCGACCCGAGGGGAGACCTACCGGCAGCTCCTGACCCGCAACAACCGCACCCACCTCGAAGTCCTCGGCTCCTTCACTCCCGGCGAGTCCCGGTTCTCCATGTACACCTACAGCGCGACGTTCGCCGAGGTCGCCGTCGACGCCCGCCTGGGCCTCGTACGGGTGCGGCGTATGCTCGGCGTCTACGACGTGGGCCGGATCATCAGCCCCAAGCTCGCCGACAGCCAGGCCCTCGGCGGCATGGTCGGCGGCATCGGCCAGGCTCTGCTGGAACACACGACCACGGACCACCGCGACGGCCGGATCGTCAACGCCGACCTCGCCAACTACCTCGTCCCCGTCAACGCCGACATCCCCGAACTGCGGGGGATCTACCTCGACGGCGGCGAGGACCTCAAGGCCGACCCCATCGGCGTCAAGGGTCTCGGCGAGGTCGTCTACATCGGCGTGGCTCCCGCCATCGCCAACGCGGTCTTCAACGCCACCGGCCGCCGCGTCCGCGAACTGCCCATCACCGTCGAAGCCCTGCTCTGAGGCACACGGGCGCTCACCCAGCCCGAGTCCCCGGATGCTCGCCCGACCGTCCGGCGGCCGACCATGCCCGGCCGCCGGACTCCCCAGGGCCGCCGCCATGTCGCTCCCCCCGACGACACGGCGGCGGCCCGCCACCCAAGTCGTCGTCCCACGTTGTCTCACCCGGAGACCCGCCCATGCTCAACATCGCGGACACGCTCTACAACTGGTGCCGCGAGGCGCGCCCCTTCGCCCTCGCCACCGTCATCCAGGTCAGCGGCAGCGCACCCCTGCCACCCGGCACCGCCCTCGCCGTCGACACCGACGGCCAGGTGGTCGGCAGCATCTCCGGCGGCTGCGTGGAAGGTGCCGTCTACGAGCTGTGCCAACAGGTGCTGGTAGACCACGGCACCCCCGCACGGGCCCGATTCGGCTACTCCGACGACGACGCCTTCGCCGTCGGCCTCACCTGCGGCGGCGAGATCGACGTCCTCGTACAGCGCGTAGAACCCACGGCCCAACCCCACCTCACCATGGCCCTGGAAGAGGCGGTGTCGGGACGGCCCATCGCCCTGGCCCAGATCGTCGACGGCCCCGAGCACCTCCTCGGCCGCACCCTCTCCTTGCTCGGCGACGGCAGCGCATACGACGGAACCCTGGGCGGCGAGAACGAGGACCGGGCGGTGGCGGCCCAGGCCCGCGCCCTGCTGCGAGCGGGGCGAACCGCCCGCGTCGAGGTCGGCGGGGACGCCGACACCTGCCCCGAGAAACTTTCCGTTCTCGTCCACACCCACGCGACCCGCCCCCGCATGCTGATCTTCGGCGCCATCGACTTCGCCGCCGCACTCAGCCAGGCCGGCCACTTCCTCGGCTACCGGGTCACCGTCTGCGACGCCCGCCCCGTCTTCGCCACCCCCGCCCGCTTCCCGCACGCCGACGAGATCGTCGTCGACTGGCCACACCGCTACCTGGAGCACACCGAAGTCGACGCCCGCACTGCGCTCTGCGTCCTCACGCACGACGCCAAGTTCGACATCCCGCTCCTGCGCCTGGCCCTCGGCCTCCCCCTCGGCTACATCGGCGCAATGGGCTCGCGCCGCACCCACGACCACCGCCTGGACGCGCTACGCGAGACCGGCGTACCGGAGGACCAACTGGCCCGCCTGCACTCCCCGATCGGACTCGACCTCGGCGCCCACACCCCCGAAGAAACAGCCCTCTCCATCACCGCCGAGATCATCGCCCACGCCAATCACGGCACCAGCCTGCCCCTGTCCCGCGGCACCGGCCCCATCCACCACCCCGCCCCCGACTCCCACACATCAGCCACACGAACAGCCGTGCAACGGCCGCCTGGCTCGCCGGACCAGCGACACCCTGGCTATCCTTGACTCCTGGTTCCGGCATGAAAGCGGTGTTGCCGATGGGGCAGCACGCGGCGGACGGGCTGTGTAACACAGACGCCGTAGGCGCAAAGGCCATGGTCGGCCGGGTAACCACCATCGCCGACGGCCGCTACCGGGGCACCGGACTCGTCATCCGCACCGGCATGAGCCAGGCGAGGAGCTCGCCGCATGGAAGCAGCAGCACAACGCCTCGCACCGCCGTGTCCGCGCTCGCATCGAGCACGCCTTCGCGCGGATGAAGAACTGGAAGCTGTCCGGGCCGCTTTGCGGCGTCCTTGACTGGGGAAAATTCTGACGGCGGCTCCGGCTTGGGTGACGTCGAAGGATCTTGGTGCGGTTGAGTCCGTGTGGAAGCTTGGCGCGAGGGCTGGGGAAGGCGCCCTGGACTGTTGCCTCTGAGCACGCGAGTCAGATTCTTAAGTTGGCTGTGCCCTCACCAGGCCGGGGCCGTTTGGCGATGACGGTCTCCGAGGTGGTGGTTCGCTATGGATGTGCTGGTCGAGAGAGTCGCTGGACTCGACGTTTCCAAGGGTGATGTGAAGGCCTGCGTCCGCGGGCCGGTCTCCCAGGGTTCACGACGCTACCGGGATGAGGTCCGCACCTTCTCCACGATGACCAGGTCACTGCTGTTGTTGTCGGACTGGCTGGCCGAGCAGGACGTTCAGCTGGTGGTCATGGAGGCAACAGCGGACTACTGGAAACCGGTGTTCTACCTGCTCGAGGAACGGTTTGAGGTCTGGCTGGTCAATGCCCGCGACATCAAGCGGGTGCCAGGCCACAAGACCGAAGTCTCCGACGCCCGTTGGATCGCCCAGGTGGCCCAGCACGGGCTGGTCTCCCCGTCTTTCGTGCCACCCCAGCGCATCCGACGGCTCCGTGACCTCACCCGGCAACGCACCAGCCTGGTCCGAGAGCGTTCCCGCGCGCTGAACCGGCTGGAGAAAGTGCTCGAGGACGCGGGCATCAAGACCTCGCTCGTACTGGCCAAGACGCTGAGTATGTCTTCCCGCGCCATGATCGAAGCACTCATCGCCGGTGAGCGTGACCCGGTAGTGCTGGCCGATCTGGCCGTCGGGAAGGCCCGCTCGAAGATGACGGATCTCCGCGAGGCCCTGACCGGCCGCTTCGAAGACCACCACGCCTTCTTGACATCCCAGGCCCTGGCCCACATAGATTCCATCGACTCGCAGATCGCCGCGTTCGATCAGCGCATCGATGCCGAGACCGCGCCCTTACGCCGGCAGCACGATCTCCTGGTCACCATCCCCGGCGTCTCAACCCGCCTTGCGCAGGTCGTGATCGCCGAGACGGGCGCCGACATGACGCGCTTCTCCACCGCGGCCGCTCTGGCAAGCTGGAGTGGCGTGGCTCCTGGGAACAACCAGTCAGCGGGCCGAAGTTACTCAGGCGCCACGACACACGGCAACGTCTGGCTGAAGGGCGCCCTCGGCGATGCGGCCGCCGCCGCGGCACGCACCAAGGGCACCTACCTCAACGCTCACTACCGACGGTTAATCAGACGCATGGGCAAGAAGCGCGCACTCGTCGCAATCATGCACAAGATCGTGATCGCCACCTGGCACATGCTCACCAACGACACCGACTACCGGGACCTTGGACCCAGCCACTGGCAACAGCAGCCGCACCAGGTCAAGCGACGGCAGCAACGGCTCATCGCCGAACTGAGCGCCCTCGGGGTCGACACCTCCGGCCTCGCACCCGCCTGATCTCCCACACCCCAGCCCTACAGCCGGGGCAATCAACCATGCCCTCGCGCGGCCACCGCGACTGCCGACTGAAGGCGATGGCGTTCACCACGCGATGCTCGGCATCGCCCATCTGCACAACCTCGCGCTCAGCACCTGACCGCACTCAACTGAAGCGACTGCCCGTTCAAGCATCGGCGGGCAGGATCTGGACCAAGCCGACCCAGTTTTCCTCGTTCGCCTTGGTATGGGTGGCTCGGACCCTCCAACGGCCGGCGGGCACCGGGACCGGTGCGTGTGCGGGCACCCCGCCACCGGGATACTCCACGTCTGCAGCAGGGCGCCGAGACGCTGCTGGGGCTGCTGCGGCGGATCGTCGAGACCCCGGTCCCCGTCATAGCCCATCTGCACGGCAATGCCCGGGCTGGCGGACTGGGCATTGTCGCGGCCGCCGACATCGCGGTGGCCCCCGCCGACACGACCTTCTCCTTCTCCGAGGTCCGGCTCGGTCTGGCCCCCGCGATCATCTCCCTCACCGTCCTGCCCCGCATCGACGAACGGGCAGCCGGCCGCTACTTCCTGACGGGCGAGGCGTTCGACGGCACCACGGCGCAGAGCGTGGGCCTGCTGACCGAGGCAACGCGCGACGCATCGGCTGCCGAGGACAGCGTCCGGCAACTCGTCAGCGCCCCGCGGCTGTGCTCCCGACAGGGTCTAACCGAGTCCAAGAAACTGACCACGGCGCGAGTGCGCCATGTGCTCACGCAGCAGGGTGACGCGATGGTCAAGCTCTCCGCCGACCTGTTCGCGTCCGAGGAGGCCGCGGAAGGCATGCGCGCCTTCCGCGAACACCGCCCGCCACGCTGGGCGCCTTCTCGCTGACCCGCGTGCGGCTGTCTCTCGACGCCCCACGACTTGCGAGGCATCGAGAGACAGTCGCGACTATGTACGTAATGTCGCCGCACCACTTCGCGTTCAGCGTTCTCACGGTGAAGTCCCTGTTCACCAGGTCCGGCGCGGGCGGCGCCGTCTTGTCGGTGATCGTGGTGCGCTTCCTGCACCGCAGGTGTCGGCCGATATCGGGGTGGCAGGTTGCCGGGTGGTGTGGTGGCGGCGCCAGCCGACACGGGCCTGGGGCAGGTAGCGGGCGTCGTGCGGGAGGAGGGCCCGCCAGGATGCGTATCAGGCGGCGGAAGACCGCGAAGCCCGCAGCATCGCGTGTGGTCCACGTCAGGCACATGCGGTCCCGGATGAGGGGGCAGCGTCGCGGCGGCTACCCAGACTTGGAGGCGGCCGAGTCGGCGGCCGACCGGCCCGCAGAGGCGGTCTGGCAGCCAACGTAGCGGGGAAGGCGTGTCGACCAGCAGGGAACGGATGGCCTGCGTGCCTGCTTCGACATGTGTGAGGCCCTCGTCGACGACACGTTTCAGGTAAGCGCTGAACTCGGTCCAGTCTTTTGGGACTTCACACAACCCCATGCCGTAGCGGCAGAACCAGCCCAACGACATCATGTCGAGCAAACTGTTGCCGATGCACACGCTTTCGCCGCAGAGGTCGCTACTCAGACCGAGGAGCGGCGAGGCTGTACCAGCCATTGGCCGTGTCAGCGAAGTCGACGAAGTGATTCATGACGTCTTGGAATGATTCAAGCAACATATCCCTATGCCTCTCTCCTGTTGACCGACCAGCGGGCTGATCACGTGCCGACGCTGGCAACGAAGGGGAGGATCTCCTCGGCCAGTGTTTCGGGGGCGGTCAGGTATGCCTCGTGCGCATGACCGGGGATCTGGACGAGACGGCTGATCGGCAGGACTTCCTGGAGGCGCCGGGAGATGTCGAGCAGAACAGGCGGGCTGAGCTCCCCAGTGACAAGGAGCGTAGGAATGGTGAGGCGGGCGAACCGGTCGAGGTCGTCGCCGAAGGTGTCGATGGCCCGGACTTCCCGCGCCCAGGTGGGCGTCATGGACGCCCGGGTGGCCCATACGGGGCTGCGCCGGAACTCCTCGATCGCCTCCTCCGGCATCCGAAGGAAGTTCCGCGTGCCGAAGGCAAGGGCATGCTCCAGGTCGCCTTCCGCCACGGCCTCTTCGAAGGGCGCGATGGCGTCGCCTCCGACGGGTCCGTGCAGCGGGACCGGGGGCTCGTAGAGGATGAAGGCGGCGGGAGGCCGCTGCAGCGCCAGGCCCAGCGCCACGATGCCGCCGTAGGAGTGGCCCAGCAGGACCGCGTCGGGGCCCGCGAGATCCAGGACGGCGGCGATGTCCTCCTGTTCGCGCTCGAGGCTGTGATCGGGGCTGTCTCCGCTGGCGCCGTGGCCGCGGCGGTCGACCGCGTAGGTGGTCAAGTGTGGAGCGAGGGCGTCGGCCAGCAGCTGCCAGTCCTGGGCTGCGTTCAGAGCGCCGGGGGAGATCACGAGCGGACGTCCCTGGCCGGTGACGGCGACGGCGATCTTCGTGCCGTCGGCAGAGGTGACGAAGGTCTGCCGGGACAGTGTGTTGGTCATGGTCATTTCCCTTCGGTGATGTGACGGGTGGGGTGCTGTCGGACGACGGCCTCGTGGCGGATCAGGCGGTGGACTCGGTCGTGGACGCCTCCGGTGTCCGACTGGCGAGGACGGGGAGGGGGGCGGTTTCCGGAAGGCGCCACAGGACCGGCACGGCGACGAGCGCGACGATGGCGACCATGAGGCCGGGGACGAGACTCCAGCCGGTGGTGTCGATCAGACCTTGGGACAGGTACGGCGTCAAGCCGCCGAAAAGGGTGGTGGCCACCGTCGCCACGGCCAGCCCGCTGAGCCGCGCCTCGACCGGAAACTGCTCCGGAGCGGCGGAGGCGCCCACCGCACTGACGCCGCCCGCGACCAGGGCCAGCACCACCGCGCCGACCAGAGCCTGGGTGTGGTGGCCGTCGACCATGAACGCGAACATCGCCACCGGCAAAACCAGAGACAGCCCGCCGAACAACAACAGCGTGGGCCGCCGTCCAATCCGGTCCGCCAGAAGACCGGCGACGGGCGTGACGGCGATGACCGCGGCGGAGGCGAGAGTTGCCAGCCACAGCGCGTCACCTTCGGCGGAACCGCCGACCGAGGTCAGATAGGTAGGGAGGTAGGTGATGCCGACGTAGTACGTGATTGAGCCGAGCGCGGAGATGGTGAACGTTCGATACAGGGCCGGACGTTGGGTTCGCAGCGTCTCGTGGAGCGGTCCGTGCTTCGTCGCGTGGGCCCTCTGGACCTGCTCGAAGGCCGGGGATTCGCGCATGGTCGAGCGAGCGATCAGGGTGCCCGCAGCAAGGAGGGCGCCGATGAAGAACGGAAGGCGCCAACCCCATGCCTCCAGCGACCGACTGCTCATCGTCGCTGTGGTCAGCGCGGCCACGCCGACGGCGAGCAAGGCGCCGACCTCGCTGGCGGCCGAGGCGAGGGACGCCACGAGGCCACGGCGCCGGGGCGGGGCTCCTTCGACCAGGTAGGTCATGACGCCGGTGTACTCGCCGCCCACCGAGAAGCCCATCACGCACCGCAGCAGCAACAGCAACGCTCCGGCCGTCGGACCGATCTGTTCCCGGGTGGGCAGCAGGGCCGTGACCACCATGGCGGCGGTCATCACCGTCATCGAGGCGAGCAGGACTTTGCGTCGGCCGAACCGGTCTCCGACGTGGCCGAAGACGAGGGCACCGAGTGGACGCATCAAGTAGGCGATGGCGAAGACGGCGAGCGTGGTGAGCACGGAGTCGGCGCCGGAGCCGAAGAAGACCCGGGATAGCACGGTGGTCATGAACAGATAGAGCGTGAAGTCGTACCACTCGACCACCGTGGAGAACGCTGCGACGACCATAGAGGATTGCGGCAGTACGTCGGTCGGGGCGCCTGCCGCAGCTGCGACCGGACCGAGGGGGACACCAGAGGTGCGGGGAAGGTTCATATCGCCACTCGCGGGAGATCTGCCGGGCCCGGGGACTGGCCAGTCGGCGTGGGGACGGGAGCGGAAGCGGGCCTCGACAGTGAGGCGGCCTGCAACAACCGTAACATCGAAACGATGTAAACATCGGTTCGATGTGAGTATGTGATGATGGAGAGATGCTGGAACTAGCGATCCTGGGCTTCCTCACGGAGGGCCCCCTGCCGGGACACGAGCTGCGCCGCCGCGTCGCCCAGCTGACCGGCTACACGCGGCCGGTCAGTGACGGCAGCCTGTACCCGGCGATCAACCGTCTCGCCAAGGCGGGCCTGCTGGAGCGGCGCGCGGACCCGGCCGCGGGTGCCGCGAGGTATGTGCTGCGCCTGACCGAGGCCGGGCGCACGGAGCTGCGCAAACGCCTGCGCAAGCCCGCCGACCACGAGATCACCGATTTCACCCGGTTCTTCACCATCCTGGCCTTCCTCTCCCACCTGCCCGACCTGGCCGAGCAGCACGCGGTGCTTCGCAGGCGGCTGGAGTTCCTGGAAGAGCCGGCGAGCTTCTTCTACGACGGCGAACGGCCGCTGCGCGCCGAGGAGGTCACCGATCCCTACCGGCGTGGCATGCTGCTCACCGCCCGCGCCATCAGCACCGCTGAACGCACCTGGCTGCGCGAGGTCCTCGGCAAGGAGCCGCCCGCGCCCGTCACCGCGCGCACCGAAAACGATCCCCCTCGGCTCGAAGAACCCGCGAGCTGACCGGCCCGGAGATACCCGCCCATGCTTGCTTCCTGGTACGACGAACAGGGCCCCGCCACCGACGTCCTGCACGTCGGCGAACTCCCCGACCCCACGCCCGGCCCCGGCGAGGTCCGCGTCCGCGTCACCGTCTCCGGCGTCAACCCCGGCGACACCAAGAAGCGGCGCGGCTGGCTCGGCTCATCCATGCCCTACCCGCAGGTGATCCCGCACAGCGACGCCGCCGGCGTCATCGACGCAGTCGGCGACGGGGGCGACGCCCGCCGACTGGGGCAGCGGGTCTGGGTGTACGGCGCCCAGTCGTACCGCCCCTTCGGCACCGCTGCCCAGTACACCGTCGTACCCGACCACCAGGCCGTCCCCCTGCCCGACCACCTCAGCGACGACCTCGGCGCGAGCCTCGGCATCCCCGGGATCACCGCCCACCGCACCGTCTTCGCCGACGGTCCCGTCGACGGAAAGCTCGTCCTCGTGCAGGGCGTCCTCGGTGGGGTCGGCTCCCTGGCCGCCCAACTCGCCTGCTGGGGCGGGGCCACCGTGCTCGCCACCGTCCGCCGCAGCTCGGACCTCAACCAGGTCGCCCCGGCCGTCGTCTCCCACGCCATCGCCCTGGACCAGGAGGATCCGGCGGCGGCGATCCGCTCGTACGCACCCCAGGGCGTCGACCGAATCATCGAGGTGGCCCTGTCCGACAACGCCGACCTCGACAACGCCGTCGCCGCCAACAACGCCGTCATCGCGGCCTACGCCACCCGCGCCGACCGCACCGAGATCCCCTTCTGGCCCCTGCTGTTCAACAACGTCACCCTGCGGCTGCTCGGCAGCGACGACTTCCCGGCCGAGGCCAGGAGGCAGGCCACCCGCGACCTGACCGCCGCAGCAGCCGTCGGCGCCCTCACCATCGACGTCGGTGACCGCTACCCGCTCGAAGACATCGCCGAGGCCCACGACCGCGTCGACGCCGGAGGCCATGGCCGCGTACTGCTCACCGTCCCTCAATAGCGCAGACTCGGAACACTGCCTCTTCACCAGCAGCTCTGGGAGGGAAGTGGGGGCCCTGGAGCGTTCGTATGGGCAACACGGGCGGCCTCTTCGGTGAGCTTCTGCACAAGATCGTCGGTGTGGGTGAGGAGTTCGTCGGGTGCCAATTCGAGGTCGGCGAGCGTCTGCGCCGCGGTACGCAGCTGTCCCATGGTCGCGGTGGCGAGCAGGCCGTGTCCGCCATCGCCGGCGTCACCGCTCGCCGGCAAAGTCGACATCGGCCCGCGTGACCTCCGGTGTGAAGTGTGGCCCCTTAGGGCGGCGCCACGGATGTGCGATGGGGACAGACACGGCCCGCCACCAAGGGTCGGTGGGGAGTGTCCCCGCAGGCTCGAAGGGCTCGCCAGGCCGCGGAGACGCAACCGCCTGCCCGGCCTCCTCAGCAGCGTCCTTCGTCCACTCCCCCGGCTCCGCCCACGGGTGCAGGGACAGGTTGAAGGTGCCCCAGTGGATCGGCAGCAGCACACCATGCGGCTTGTGTCCTTGCAGGTCAAGGTGTGCTTGGACTCCCTGAGCGGGCGACATGTGGATGTCCGGCCACGCCCCAGGCAGGGGCGTATGTTGTAGCCGCTGGTGCGGCCTGCGCCCAAAACCGTCAATCGGCAATCGACGGTTAGGTTCGGCCAGTGCACGACATAGAGTGGTCAGCTGCGGAACTGCGGGAGCTCGCGGATCTCCAAGTCAGAGAAGCAGACCTCCCGGCAAATGCGCCTCGTGCTCTCCTCTCCATCCGCCTCTCCGGCTCACGGAAGAGACCACCTCCCCCGTCCGTCAGGAGCTCGACCTCCGCCGCTTCGCGGTCAACCGGGGATGCCGCGTGGTCGGAGTCGCGCGCGACCTCAACGTCTCCGCGACCAAGGTGCCGCCTTGGAAGCGGGAACAGCTCGGCGACTGGATCAACAACCGTGCCGAGGCCAGCCGCTGGAGCGGCATACAGACCGCCGGCGAAATCCGCTGATCGCCACCCTCGGCCCACACGACTGAGCACGGCCACCAGGCGCGACCACACGCCATCCCCGGCATGCCGACGGAGACTGACGGCCCCCTGTTCGAGCAGTGCCTTTGAGCCATCACGACAAGCAGACGACACGAGGAGGACTCATGACGCACACGGAACGCAACAAGCAGGCGGTGGCGAGGGTTTTCGCCGCACTCCGGGCGAGAGACGTGAACGCCTTCGACGACCTGATGGTCGAAGACTACGTGCAGCACAACTCCCAGACCCCGACGGACGCCAGGCACTGAGGGCGCTCTTCGGCGAACTCGGCCCGGTCGGGGTCGAGGTCCACCGGGTCATCGCGGAGGGCGACTTCGTCGTAGCCCACTCGTACTACAAGCCGCTGAACTCGGCGGTCGTCGACATCTGGCGCTTCAACAGCGAAGGCAAGATCGTCGAGCACTGGGACGTGCTCCAGGAGGTCCCCGAGACGACTGCCAGCGGCCACGACATGTTCTCGCAACTGACGTAGCCCCCGGCTCGGGGCCTGACAGCACCGCCCGGTCGACGTGCGGGCGAGTCCTGCCGGCCCTGCGCAGGGCTGGGACCCGTGGCCCACCGGCACCCCAGCAGGAGGTCTGCGTACGGGTCCGCCGAACGTCCACCACCTCCCCGCCCCACCCCTCGCGATGCGATCAGGGGCGAGGGATCCCCGGAGCAGTCCGGACTGAAACATCACCCCCTCAAGAACTTGAACCTTCAACCATCTGGTGCTTACATAGAGGTCGAAGGTTCAAATTTGAACTTCCAGCGACTATGCCCTCCTCACCAGGTTCGGAGATTCGAGCGTCATGACTACCACCGCATCCGCCCGCAGGACTCTCGCCGCCACGCTCGTGGCCGCAGCCCTCACCGGCCTCACCGCCGTCGCCGCCGTGCCCGCCACCGCTGCCACCCCGTCGGCCGCCACCGCCTGGCACGCCAGTCACCACGTCGCCGCCGGCCACGGCGAGAGCGCCCGCCTCGCCTACCAGAAGTCCGTTGCCGTCGCGGTCCTCAAGGGGCTGTTCGAGCGCGGAGACACCGAGGTCGTCGACCGCTACGTGCTCCCGAACTACATCCAGCACAACCCGACGCTCCCCGACGGCACCGAGGCGTTCAAGAAGCTCGGCATCGCCA
Source organism: Streptomyces sp. NPDC002896 (assembly GCF_040295225.1). Lineage (NCBI taxonomy): Bacteria > Bacillati > Actinomycetota > Actinomycetes > Kitasatosporales > Streptomycetaceae > Streptomyces > Streptomyces sp. NPDC002896. Next base: position 141,120 of record NZ_JBEOVA010000011.1, read on the forward strand.
TCCACCAGCAGTTCCCCGACGCCAAGGTCAACGTCAAGCGGGTCATCTCCGAGGGCGACCTGGTGGTCGTGCACTCCAACGTCATCGCGACGCCGGGTACCCTCGGCAGCGCCCAGTTCGACATCTACCGCTTCCAGGGCGGGAAGATCGCCGAGCACTGGGACAGCATCCAGGACGTGCCCGCGACCACGGCCAGCGGCAACGACATGTTCTCCATGAACAGCCAGCCCCCGACCCAGCAGCTCGGACCGCAGTCGCTCACCGCCTACAACAAGAAGCTGGTGACCGCGTTCTTCGACCAGCTAATGGTGCGCGAGGACCTGTCCGCCATCGACAAGTACGACTCTCCCAACTACATCCAGCACAACCCGATCACCCCCGACGGCCCTGACGGGCTGAAGGCCACGCTGAGCCCCTACTTCGAGGCGTTCCCGCAGTCGACGGCCCTCCCCAAGCGGATCATCGCCCAGGGAGACCTGGTCGCCGTCCACAGCAACTTCATCACCGGCCCCGGCGACCGCGGCCAGTCGGTTGTCGACCTCTTCCGCGTGCAGAACGGGAAGATCGTCGAGCACTGGGACGTAATGCAGGCCGTGCCGGCGACATCGGCGAACGACAACACGATCTTCTGAAGCGCACCCCGGCCCGGCCCGGACGGACACGCCACACGTCCGCCCGGGCCGGGCCTCGTTGGTGGCCGCGAACATCGTCACACCCCTGCGACTGGCCTACTGACCACACATCGGACGGCGGCATGCCGCAAGGGGCCGTCGGCGTCCTCGCCTCACTGTCCGACCACCGCCCGCCTTGCCATTCGTCACCTGCCAGACGATCGTGGAGCGTGCCTGTTCATGAGGCAGAAGGGCCAGGAACGCCACCATGGAGCACTTCGGCGAGCTGCCCGACCGTCGCACTCGCCAACCGGATGGGACAAGCCTCGACGCCTCCGTCACCGTCGCCGTGACGGACAGCCGCGGACTTGTGGCGTATTGGAGCCGCGAAGCACAGGACCTTCTGGGATATGCCCCAACAGAGATCATCGGCAGTCCCCTGGCCCGTCTCCTCTCCCCCGACGGCTCCACGTTCCGCCACCGTGACGGGCGCCTGCTGGACACCCGGGCCCACCTGTTCCCCCTGCTGGACGCGCGACAAGAGCAGGCCGCCCTGGTGACGGCCCTGCCGGCGTCGGAAGCACTGACGCCGAGGGACAACACGCTCAAACAGTGGATGTTCGAACTACAGCCCCGAGTCCTCACGATCTTTGATCCCAACGGGCGGACGCTCTCAGCGAACGCAGCCGCCGAGCGGGTGGCGGGCTTCCCCGATCACGAGGTCCGCGGCCAACGCGTCACCGAATTCTTCCTTGGGCCCCCCTTCGAGGAAGTCGAGCGGCGGATCCTACGGGTGGGCAAAACCGGCAACCCCGAGTCCACCGAACTGTTCGTACGGCTTCCAGAGGAGACCAGAGCACATGCCTGGGGCCTCGACATCTTCCCTCTCAAGGACGTGGACGGCCGTGTGTGCGCAGTGGGCCTGGCCGCAGAGGACTACTCCACGCAGTACAACACCCGCGAGCGACTCGCCCTGTTGAGCGAGGCCCGGACCCGCATCGGCATGACCCTCGACGTGGCGGGCACCGCGCAGGAGCTCGCGGACGTCGTGGTACCCCGGTTCGCCGACTTCGTCAGCGTCGATCTGCTGGACGTCGTCCTTCGCGGTGTGCTGCCTGCGCCCGGCCTTGCAGTACTGCGTCGGGCGGCACAAAGCTGCTCCCGCCCCCTTCCGCGCAGCGCCGTACTCGACTCCGGCGACGTCCACACACCACCACCTTCGTCCCCCCTCGCTCGCTGCCTGGCCGGCGGCCCTGCGGAACTGCATGATCTCAAGGCTCCCGACATCATCCGATGGCTGGCCGAGGACCCTCTCCACGCGGCCCACGCCGACGCCTTCGGGGCGCACTCCCTGATCGCGCTGCCCATCCGGGCCCACGGCGTGGTCCTCGGGACGGTCCTTCTCCTCAGGTACGCGACTTCACCGGATCCCTTCGGCCCCGACGACCTGACCATCACCGAGGACCTGGTCTCCAGAGCCGCGGTCTGTCTGGACAACGCCCGCCGCTTCACACACGAGCGTGGCATCGCACTGGCGCTCCAGCGCTCCCTGCTTCCCCGGGGGCCGACGGTCCATCCGGCCGTGGAAACGGCCTCCCGCTACGTGCCGGCAGGCGGCAGCGCCGGCACCGGCGGTGACTGGTTCGACGTGATCCCCCTGCCCGGAGCGCGGGTCGGCCTCGTCGTCGGCGATGTCGTGGGCCACGGCATCGGCGCCTCGGCCGCCATGGGCCGCCTCCGCATGGCGGTGCGCACCCTCGCCGACATCGACCTGCCGCCCGACGAACTCCTCACCCACCTCGACGACATCGTGACCCACTCCGTGCCTCCAGACGACGTCGCCGACGACGTCATCCCCGGTGACGTGGGCGCCACCTGCCTCTACGCCGTCTACAACCCCGTCTCCAGATCCTGCGCCCTGGCCCGGGCCGGCCATCCAGCTCCGATCCTGGTCCACCCGGACGGCACCACCCAGGTCGTCGACCTGCCCGCCGGCCCTCCCCTCGGACTGGGCAGCCTGCCCTTCGAGACGGCCGAGCCGCAGATAACTGAAGGCAGCCTGCTCGCCCTGTTCACCGACGGCCTGTGCAAGAGCCGCGACCACGACATCGACGAAGGGATCCGCGCCCTGCGCCAGGCACTCGCCAGGCCTGCGCCCTCACTCGAAGCCCTCTGCGACACCGTCCTGAACACGCTGCACCCGCAACCAGACGCCGACGACGTCGCCCTTCTCCTGATCCGCGCCCGGGGCCTCGGCCAGGACAATCTGGCCTCGTGGGACCTGCCCAGCGATCCCGCGATAGTGGCCGAGGCCCGTCGGCGCGTCTGTGACCGCCTCGCCGCCTGGGGACTGGAGGACGACGCTGCGTTCATCACCGAACTCGTCGTCAGCGAGCTGGTCACCAACGCCATCCGCTACGCCACCGGGCCGATCCGGCTGCGTCTGATCAAGGAGCAGACGCTCACCTGCGAAGTGTCCGACGGCAGCAGCATCAGCCCACATCTGCGCCGAGCCCGGCTGAGCGACGAGGGCGGCCGCGGGCTGCTGCTCGTCGCCCAGCTCACCGAGCGGTGGGGCACTCGCTACACCCGCACGGGCAAGACGATCTGGGCCGAGCAACTCATACACGCGGCCTGACCGAATGTGTTGCCGACGGGGGCCCGTCCCGCTGCAATTGTCCGGGGGCAGCTCGATGTCATGGGCGGAACCCGTCGGGGCGGTTGTCGCTCCAAGACAGGCCTCATATCGGGTCGGTGGCAGGTTCGCGTGACAGCCACGTAGGCGCGGCGAGCCTCGGCGTCGCCGATAGGCCTGGAGTCACGCTTCCGTTGGCGTTTGGCTCTCGGCTGCCGCTTCCAGATCTGGCAGGTCCTGGGGCACGTCGGGGGCGAGCGCCCGGCCGACGTCGGCCCGGGCGGCGGTGAGCGCGGCGAGCGCCCAGCAGCGCGTGCCAACTTCGAAGTTGCTGGTCGCCCGATGCCAGAGGGGCACGAACGCCGGGCCCCGGCGGATCGGACCTGAAGTGCCGGTCGCGTCGGGCAACCACTTGCGGCCGGCACGCAGGGCTCGACGTGGGAACCGAGGCTGAGCGTGCGTGCGCTCGACCGTCCGGCGCCAACGGGGCCTCCCCCGGCTGCCGTCAGCCACGGCCGCTCTCATCCCGGCAGCAAGTCATCTATTTTCCATATCCGAGATGCATACTTTTTATATTTGTGAGATGGCACCGACCGGCGCAGTGTTGAGGCAGCAGGAGCCCCCGACCGCTTGGCTCGACGCGCATCCACCGGGGAGGGCTCCGCAAGGAAGGAGTTCTCAAGATGGTCGAGGTCAAAGTGGATTTCGCCCGGTGCGATGCCAACGGCACCTGTGCGGCACTGATGCCGGACGTGTTCCGGATCGGCGGGGACGGGCTGCTGGAGCAGTTGAAGACCGACGTCGAAGACGATCGAGCGGATGAGCTTGAGGAAGCCATCCTCTGCTGTCCTCTGGGGGCGATCTCCCGGTCATGACCACCACACTGCCGCACTTCGAACCGTTTTCGCCCGATGCCGTCGCGCACCCGGGCGGTGCCCTGGCCGAGGGCGCTCTCGCACTGGGCTCCGACGGCTACACGGTCCTGAGCTACGAGCTCGCGACCGCCGTACTGCGTGACGGCCGGTTCAAGAACGCCGCCCTCACGCTGATGGAGGAATTCGGCATCACGGACGGCCCGGTGCACGAGTTCCGCGCGAACAGCATGCTCAGGGCCGAAGGCCCGCGCCATCTCAAGCTGCGTATGCCGCTGGCGCGCTTCATGGGGCCGGCGACCGTCGAGAACATCCGCGGCGTCCTGCGCGAGATCATCCAGGACCTCGCCGCCGACCTCGACCCGTCGGCGCCGGTCGACTTCCACGGTGCCGTCGACCAGCGCCTCCCCGCGCGGGTGTACTGCCACCTCGCCGGCGCGCCGGCCGAGGACGCCCCCAAGGTCGCGAGTCTCTCCGAGCGGACGCTGTCGCTGCTGAACCGCGACCCGAGCCAGACGCCGACCATCATCAGCGCGTACGCCGAACTGTTCGCCTATCTGAAAGCCCTCGTCGCAAGCAAGCGCGCACAGGGGCTGGGCGAGGACATGTTGTCGTTCCTCATCGGGCAGCACGACGCGGGCAAGCTCACCGAGGACGAGCTCTTCAACGAAGCCGCCGCCATGCTGGAGGCGAGCTCGGTCAACACCACCCACCAGACGGGTCTGGTGGTGTGGACGCTGCTGAGCGACCGCGAGATCTGGCAGCGACTCGTCAAGGATCCCTCGCTCATCCCGGATGCCGTCGTCGAGGTGCTCCGGCTCTATCCCCGGCCCGGGATCGTGAGCAAGATCGCGGGCGAGGACATCGAGCTGAACGGAACCGTCGTCCCGGCCGGCTCGGACGTGCACGTGGCGGTCTGGTCGGCCAACCGCGACCCGGCGCGCTTCGAGAACCCCTCGGAGTTCGTGCTCGGGCGTGAGCGCAACCAGCCGCTGACCTTCAGCACGGGCAGTCACAACTGCCTCGGGCAGGGTCTCGCGCGGGTCGAGATGGAAGAGGTCGTCGCGTACCTGGTCAAGCGCTTCCCGAACGCCGTCGTCCACGAGGACGACACCGAGATCGGGCAGCTCGGCGGCCGGTGGCTCGTGCAGTCACTCGCCGTCGACCTCAGGCCGTAGGCGGGGCGTGATGACCGACACGAAGAGTTCACTGACGGAACGTCTGCCTCGCACTGGCCGACCTGTCGTTCGACGAGATCCCGGCCGAAGAGGTCGAGCGGGTCAAGGACAACATCCTGGACACGCTGGCAGTGGCGCTCGCCGGGGTGAACACCGACGAGGCGCAGCAGGTCAGGACCGCTCTGACCAGCGTGCAGCAGACCACTTCAGGGAGCACCGTCTGGGGGACGCCGTTCCTGCTCCCGCCGTCCCACGCGGCACTCGCGAACGAGACGTCGGCCCACGCGCGCGACTTCGACGACGGAGGCGGGCCGGGGCACGCGGGGTCCACCGTGCTGCCGACAGCCATAGCCGTCGCCGAGGCGACCGGGGCCGACGGACGGGCGCTGATCGCCGCGACGATCGCCGGGTACGACATCGGCTATCGCGCCCTGCAGGCGCTCGGCGGCTTCGCCGCGCACACCGACCGGGGCTGGCACTCCAGCGGCACCATGGGCAGCCTCGCCGCTGCCGCCGCCGGCGCGAAAGGCCCTGGGACTGGACGCCGAACGCTTCGCCGACGCCCTGGGCATCGCAGGTTCCTTCACGGGCGGCGTCTGGGCGTTCATCGAGGACGGTGCGTGGACCAAGGGGATCCATCCCGGAAAAGCCGGGGAGACCGGTGTCGACGCCGCGCTGCTCGCGCGCCGGGGTCACCGGCCCACGGCGGATCTTCGAGGCCGAGTGGGGCGGCCTGTTCTCCCTCTACAACGGCGGACAGGGATTCCCGGAGAAGGCGCTGCACGAACTCGGCGTCGACTTCAACGTCGCGACCGCGTACCTCAAGCCCTACGCGTGCTGCCGGGGAAGCCACTCCACGATCGACACGTTGCTCTCGCTCATCCATACACGGGATCTCAAGCCCGAGGACGTACGTCGTATCGCGATCACGGCCGGGGAGACAGCGGTCAACATGCTGTCGGTCGACCCCATCGAGACGGTTTTCGACGCCCAGTTCAGCCTTCCGTACGCCGTGGCGGTCGCGCTGAACAACAGGAGCGTCGGGCTGGAGCAGTTCGACCCGCCGCGCGTCGACGATCCCGGCATCCGGGCGACGCTCCAGAAGATCTCGATGCACATCGACAGCGACATCCAGCTGGAGGACGGGCCGCGACTGGACGTGGAGCTCACGGACGGCGAGACGGTGACGCTCTTCGCCGGCAACCCCACCACCGCCAAGAGATCGGCGCAGAAGCCGCTTTCGCACGCGGAGGTCGTGGACAAGGCGCAGGCACTGCTCGCGCCCTACGGGCCCGGGGTCGCGCGCAACCTGGTGCGGGCGGTCGAGAACCTGGACACCGCTCCGGACCTGTCGGAGCTGCTGCGCGCTCTTCGCGCAGGAAGACGAGAGGAGTGACGTGGTGACGAGCGAGGTGACACAGACCGTCGAGCGGACCGAGGTCATCGCGTCCGAGCCGGCGGAGTCTCTGGCGGCCGCGCTGGACATCGAGATCCCGCACGCCGCGGGAGACCCCGTGCCCCCGCTGTGGCACTGGACGTATCTGCTGGAGCGCAGCCTGGGGCAGGACTTCGGCGAGGACGGGCACCCCGTGACGGGAATCCCCGCTCCTCCCGGCCCGGGACGCCGGCGGATGTTCGGCGGCGGGCGGGTGACGACGCTGGGCGGCCAGGTGATCGGGGAACCCGCGACAAAGGTGACCTCGATCAAGAGTTCCGTCGACAAGGTGGGCCGGACCGGGCCGCTGACGCTGACGACCGTGCTGCAGGAGATCTTCCAGGGCGGCGAACTGGTGATCCGGGAGGAGCAGGACATCGTCTACCGTGCGCCCGGCTCCGGGGCGCTGCCGACCCCGTCGGCGCCGCCGCCGGCGCCGGCCGGGCCGACGTTGGACCTCGCGGTCGACGAGCGGCTGCTGTTCCGGTTCTCGGCGTTGACCTACAACGGGCACCGCATCCACTACGACCTGGACTGGTGCAAGCAGGAGGGGTACGACGGTCTCGTCATCCACGGACCCCTGCTGGCGCTCATGGCGGGCGAGCATCTCCGCCGCCAGGGCATCGGCCTGCAGGGCAGGATCTTCGCCTACCGCTTCGTCTCACCGTTGACCAAGCCGCAGACCATCACCGTCGTCCCCGGCGCGGACGGGCTGGGGCGCGGCGCCGAGGCTCGCGGCACGGACGGCACCATCGCCGCCGTGTGCACTCTCACGGAGGCCTAAGACCGTGACCACATCCACTACCGACGTCGCTGTCGTCGGCGGGTCGACCGCCGGTCTTCGGGCCGCGGAGGCCGTCGCCCGACACGCCCCGGAGCTCAGCGTCACGGTCATCAGCGACGAGCCTCATCTGCCTTACGAGCTCCCGCCGCTGTCCAAGGTCGCTCTGGACGACCGACTCGACGTGGACGCGCTGGTCTATCCGTTCGCGGCGGGCCTGCGCGACAGCGGTGTCGACTTCAGGCTCAACACGCGTGCCCTGTCGCTCGACACGAAGTCGAACACCGTTGTCCTGCCCGACGGGACACTGACCTATCGCGCGCTCGTCATCGCGACCGGGTGCGAAGCGATCGTCCCGCCGTTGTTCGCCGGTCGTCCCCGTGTGCACGCGCTGCGCCGTTTCGAGGACGCGACCGCCCTGCGCGCGGCGGTCGCCGACCCGGAGGCCTCCGTCGCCGTCGTCGGAGCCGGCTTCATCGGCGGCGAGTTCGCCTCGACGCTCGTGAAGGCGAAGCGCACCGTCTCGCTCATCGACCTGGCGGCGAAGCCCCTGGACCGGTTCGGCGAACGGGTCGCCGACGCCTACGCGGCGCTGCACCGGGACGCGGGCGTCGGTCTGTTCCTCGGCAACGGCGTCGTCGACATCACCGAGGAGGACGGGCGCCGCCGGCTGGTGCTCGGCGACGGGACACTGGTTCCCGCCGACGTGATCGTCGTCGGCGTCGGCGTCCGTCCATCGATCGACTGGCTCCGGGGCTCCGGGCTGACGTTCGACAACGGGATCCTGGCCGACGCCACCCTCCGGGCGGCGGACAACGTGTTCGTCGCCGGCGACATCGTCCGCTGGCCCAACGCGCGGTTCGACACCGCGATGCGGATCGAGCACTGGACGAGCGCCGCCGAACAGGGGCGCGCCGCGGGAATGAACGCCGCGAAACTCATCTCCGGGGCCAAGGGCGACGACTTCGCGAACGTGCCCTACTTCTGGTCGGACCAGCACGGCGTCCGCATCCAGTTCGCCGGCCATCTGACCGGTGACGAGGAGATCGTGGAGAGCAGCACCGACGACGGCCTGCTCATCCTCTACCGCAGGGGCGAGGTGGTGGCCGGCGTGCTGGCCTTCGAACGGCGCGCTCAGTTCGTCAGGCTGCGGGCGCTGCTGCGACGGGAACTGCGCTGGCAGGCCGTCGACGAGTTCATGCGCTGAAGAACCCTCGCCGTGTCTCAGCGGCGAGGGACGAGTGGTGGTTGTGCGATCAACGAGGAGTGTCAGTAGTGAGTGACGTGGCGAACCGGCGGAGTGCCGTCATTACGGGTGCGGCCCAGGGGCTGGGGGCGGAGATCGCGTTCCGCCTGGCCGGTGAGGGATTCGCGATCGCCCTTCTCGACCTGCAGAAAGAAGGACTGGACCGCACCAAGGAGAAGATCGAGAGCCGCTTCGCCGAGACCCCGGTCAAGGCGATCCCGGTGGATCTCTCCGGTGAGGAACTCGTCGCGGACGCGTTCAGGGAGATTGACGCGGAGTTCGGGCGCGTCGACGTTCTCGTAAACACCGCGGGCGGCAGCGGGACGGTGCAGGTCCGGGACATCGAAGACCTGTCATCGCAGACATGGCAGACGGTGCTGGGCAACAACGTCACGAGCATGTTCCTGTGCTGCAAGTACGCCGTTCCGATCATGCGCCGGAACGGCCACGGCCGGATCGTCAACTTCTCGTCCGCGGTGTCGGGCGGTCTCTCCGGCCCGTCAGGGACGGTCGGCGCACTGCTTCCCTACGCGACGTCCAAGGCGGCGATCAACGGCTTCACCAAGCAGCTCGCCAAGGACCTCACCCGCAGCGGAATCACCGTGAACGCGGTCTCCCCCGGGCTCATTCTCCCCGAGCAGGGCCGGGTGAGGACGGTGTTCGAGTCTCTCCGCGAAACCGACCAGGCCGCCATTCGGGCGGCGATTCCGGCCGGACGGACCGGTACGGCGCACGAAATCGCGGCGTCCGTCGCGTACCTGGTCTCCGAGGACGCGGGCTTCACCTCCGGCACCATCCTGAGCGTCGACGGCGCCGCCTCCTAGTCCAAGCCCCGCACCCGCCGTATCCGGTGCCGCAGAGCGACAAGAAAGGGAGCCGGCCGTTGCTCCAGTATCCATTGGTCCTTGTGCGCGCGTTGGGTTCCGACGCCCGGCTGTGGCAGCCGGTCGTCGACCACGTCCACGAGCGCATCGCAGTCGAATGTGTGGTCGTTCGGGCCACCGGGGACTCGATCGAGTCCATGGCGGACGACGTGCTCGCCCAGGCACCGGACCGGTTCTACCTGGCCGGGATCTCGATGGGTGGCTACGTCTCCCTTGACGTCGTGCTCCGGGGGACCGGACGAGTCGCGGGGCTGGCGCTGCTGAACACGTCCGCGATCGCCGCACCGCCCGACCGCAGGAAAAGCTCCGTCGGTCTCATCGCGCTGGCCGAGTCCGGTCGGTTCGACGAGGCGGTGGACCGGATCAGTGGCACCGTCGCGCCGAACCGGCCCGATGTGACCGCCCTCGCGGCCTCCATGGCCCGTGACCTGGGGACCGAGGTCTTCAAGGCCCAGCAGCTCGCAGTGCTGGGCCGTCGTGACCGCACATCGGAGACTTCGAAGATCGCGGTGCCGACGTTGATCGTCGCTGGCGACGCGGACGCGATCACACCTCTCGGGCTGAGCGAGGAGATGGCGGGCTCGATCCCGGACGCGGAGCTGCACGTCCTGGAGGGGATCGGCCACCTCTCGCCCCTCGAAGCACCCGCCGCGGTCGCGTCGCACCTGGTGGACTGGCTGCTGCGCATCGACGGCCACGACTCAAGGACAACCACATGACGATCACCTTCGACCACACGACATAGGGCCAGCGGGTGCTCTTCGGCACCGGCGCCGCGGTCGCCAACACGGTCGAGGCGGTCGAAGGCCTCGGCGCGAAGCGGGTCCTCCTCATCGCGGACGTGTTCGCGTCGGCGCTGTCCGACGCGATCGCCGAACGGACCCCGTCGTGGCGCGAGTCCACGAGATCGTCCAGCACGTGCCGATCGAGAACGCGGCGCGGACCGTCGCACTCGCGCGGGCACAGGAGGCCGACGCGGTCATCACCATCGGCGGCGGGTCCTCCATCGGCCTGGCCAAGATCGTCGCCCGCGACGCCGGCCTGCCGATCGACGCGGTGCCGACCACCTTCGCGGGCTCCGAGGCGACGAGCGTGTGGGGCATCACCGAGGCCGGGCGCAAGACCACCGGCGTCGACGACAAGGTGCTGCCGAAGGTCGTCGTCTACGACGCGTCCCTGATGGCGAGCCTGCCCGGCCAACTGGCCGTCTCCAGCGGGCTCAACGCGGTGGCGCACGCCGTCGACGGGTTCTGGGCCCCCGGAGGAACCCGATCAACCAGGCGATGGGCACGGAGGGGCTGCGAGCCCTCTTCCCCGGTCTGCGTGCCCTGCACACGGCCTTCCTCCTGGCCCGAGCGGAGCTTGTCGTCTCCGGCGCCCACGCCGGCCCGGTCCGCTCGACAGGGGCGGACGACGAGACCGTCCTGCCCACCGAGTTCGCCGCGCGGCCGCCCGACAAAATCACCGCACGGCCCTCGTACACCACTCACGCGGACGTCGCCTTGGTCAACGTGACGGGCCACCACGCCCCACCCACTACGGAATCTCGGCACCCCGGCACTCGGCGAGGCTGCGCATGCCCGGGCCCTCGCACCCCGGACTCACGAACCGGCCTGGGGCCTGTTCTGAGTCGCCCCGTGGGAGAAGGAGCGGTGTTCGGTGCGTGCGATCGGCGTGCCGGCCGAATGACCTGGTAGCGGAGCCACTCGGACATTCGGCCGGTGCGGCGAGCGTGCGTGCCGGGCGTCGCGACACCGCGGGGCAACTCGGAACAGGCCCTAGACGTGCTGGCGGGCCGGTACGGCGGCGGCTGTCCGCCGCTGGGCTCCGCGAACGGTCTGTACGAGAAGGGTCGCGATCGTCATCGGCCCCACGCCGCCGGGGACCGGGGTGATGAAGGAAGCACGCTCCGCGGCCGTGTCGAACTCGACGTCGCCCCGGTTGTCGGCGTACCCCGCGTCGACCACCACCGCGCCCGGCTTGATCCACTCGCCCTTGATGAGTTCCGGCACTCCGACCGCCGCCACGACGATGTCGGCGCGCTCGACGTGCTCGCGCAGGTCCGCCGTCCGCGAATGGCAGTACGTCACTGTCGCGTCACGCCCCAGCAGGAGCATCCCCATGGGTTTGCCCAGGATGGCGCTACGGCCGACCACCACCGCGTGGCGGCCTGCGAGTGGCACGTCGTAGGCGTCCAGCAGCGCCAGGATCCCGCCCGGCGTCGCGGACGCGAACCCCTCCTCGGTGAAGGCCATGGCCGCGAACGACGTCCGGGTCACCCCGTCGACGTCCTTGGCGGGGTCGATCGCCTCGAACGCGGCGCGCTCGTCGATGTGGTCGGGCACCGGATGCTGCAGCAGGATGCCGTCGACCTCGGGATCGGCCGACAGGTCGCTGATGACACGGCGCAGTTCCTCGGTGTCGATGCCGGCGTCGAGATCGAGCCGGCGCGACTGGATCCCGACCTGACCACAGCGGTTGACCTTCATCCGTACATACGTGTGTGAGGCCGGGTCATCGCCCACGAGCACCGTCGCCAGTGCCGGCCGTCGGCCGTGCACCCGGCCGAACTCCACCACTTCCGCCCTCAGTTCGGCCAGTATCGCCGACGACACCGAACGGCCGTCCAGAAGTTGTGCCGCCACTTCCGCATCCTCGTTTCTTTCGAGCCTGAGACCGCGCACGGCCCGGTCAGAACACCACCGTCTGGTTGCCGTCCCGGATCACCCGGTCCTCGCAGTGCCAGGCCACGGCCCGGGACAGCACCTGACGCTCGACATCGGCGCCTCGCCGCTGGAGCTGCGCCGTCGTCTGCACATGGGAGACGCGCACGACGTCCTGCTCGATGATCGGGCCCTCGTCGAGGTCCTCGGTCACGTAGTGAGCGGTCGCTCCGATCAGCTTCACGCCGCGGTCCTTGGCCTTCTGGTAAGGCCCGGCGCCGATGAAGGCCGGCAGGAAGGAGTGGTGGATGTTGATGATCGGCACATCCAGCTCCTCGATGAACTCCCCCGAGATGATCTGCATGTACCGGGCCAGCACCAGCAGGTCGATGTTGCCCTTGAGCAGTTTCAGATGCTCCTGTTCCGCGACCGCCTTTCCGTCCTTGGCGACAGGCACGTGGAAGAACGGGATGCCGAAGCCGCGCACATCGTCGCCCAGGTCCGGGTGGTTGGAGATCACCATGGATATGTTCATGGGGATCTCGCCGTGGCGTTGCCGCCACAGCAGGTCGAGCAGGCAGTGGTCCGTCTTCGACACCATGATCGCGACACGCTTGGGTTTGCGCGCCTCCACCAGTCGGTAGCTCAGCCCCAGCGCGGACAGGTCTTTGTCCAGCTCCTCCTCCAGCTCGGTCAGCCGACCTGGCAGACCGTCGAGGTGGAACATGGTGCGCTGGAAGAAGCGGCCGCCGGCCGGATCGGTCGAGTGCTGATCGAGCGAAATGATGTTCGCGCCGACCCGCGCCAGCACAGACGAAACCGAAGCCACGATCCCGGGTCCGTCGGCGCCCTGGACGATCAGTCGTCCACGGTCAGCGGCGTCTTGAGCAGGCAGATTCATGAAAGTGGTTCCTTTACTGAGCCGCGCCTACTGGGGTGCTACTCCGGAGGGGATGGAGTTCAGGTCGATGTCCTTGTTGCTGGCCAGGTCCAGGTACGGGAACCGCTCGACCGTGGCGCGGATCGGCTTGATCCGTGAACCGTGGTCTCCCCAGTGAATGACCACCTCGGTGCCGATCTCGGCCAGGTCCACGTCGATCGTGCAGTGCGAGATCATCTCCCGGTAGTAGTAGGAGTAGGCCACCACGGAGGAGATCCCGACCTGCTTGCCGTCCTTGGTGACCAGATCGGCGTGACCCGCGGCCGGGGCCGCCGGCGTGAGGGGGAACTCGAAGTTCCTGTACTCCTCGCCCGGCTCGAACTGCGAGGCGAACACGTCGAGCACGTCCTCCTTGTTCCAGCGCAGCACGACCGTCTTGCGGCGCGGGTTCGCGGCCTCGGCCTCCAGTGCCTCGCGGCCGATGAAGTCGTGGTCGAACTTCGCCATCCAGCCCCAGTTCACCTCGAACGGAGTCCGCAGCCGGGCGCGCACGTCGCCCGGTTCGGCACTGCCCGTCAGCGGACTGCTCACGTGCGACGGCGGAAGGTTGGCCCCGAACACCGGGTGGTTGACGAACTCGGGGTCGGTGAACGCGGCCGGCAGGAAGGTGTTTCCCTGCTGCGGGAACCCTCCCTCGGTGTGGTTGACCACGTAGGTGCGCCATCCGAGCCGCTTGATGTCGTACTCCTTGCCGGCCTGGAACACCAGGTCGAACACGGCGGGTCCGTACTCCAGGGGCCCGCGCAGCTCGTAGGCCAGAGTGTTGGACATACCGATCCGGGACAGCTCGATGTCCGCCGCCGGGTCGATCCCCGGAACCTTGACCTTCTGGATGCCCAGGAACTTCAGATCGCGCAGCGGCTCACCGAGGAGCCGCTCCAGGACCTGCAGCGAGCTCGGACCCGCGACCTGGAACAGGAAGATGTCCCGCAGCGTGATCTCCACGTCCAGGCCCAGCGCCGGGGCCTTGAAGATCGGCCACGGCATCGCGGCGAGATGGCGGAAGGAGTCCTCGCTGTCACGCACCGCCAGACCGTGGTTGGCGATGTACCCGCGCTCGTCGAGCATCACCAGATGCTTCGAGCTGCCCACCGGCCACTTGTGGACGTTGTTGATGCTCACCCGCGACAGGAGCTCCTGCGCGTGCGGACCGCTGAACGTCATCTCGGGCAGCCCGCTCAGGTTCGACGCCAGGTAGACACCCGTCTTCCAGGCCATCGACTCCTGCTTCCAGCCGTCGCCCTCCCAGATGTGCAGACTGCCCAGGATGTTCCCGTAGGTCAGGATCTCCGGGTACACAGGAACGTCCTGGATGGTCACCGGCCCGGTCCCGCCCGGACCAACGGGTGCGGCAGCGCTTTCGTTAGCGTTCATGAACAAAGCTCCTTCTCTGACACTCAAAACTCTTCGGAACACCAAGTCCGCGCGGCACTGGAGGCACGGCGGACGGATCGGTTGTCACGCCGCCTCGTCGATCTGGTCGTAGCGCAGGGACTTGACGCGCTCCATCACCGTTCGCAGCGGCTCGGCCTCACGACCTGTGATCAGCTTCACGTTCTGGGACTGGAGCGCCTGATAGCCCTCGGCGACCGCGAGATCGGCCGAGACCAGCTCGTCGCTGGCCCACATGTGGCCTTCGGGGCTGGGGGGCATGTCGGGGTCGTAGGTGCGGGGCAGGCCGACGGAGTCGAAGTAGGCCAGCCGCTCCTCCTCGGTCACCGGTGCGTAGGTGATCGGCACCCCGTGCACCTCGGAGCCGATGCGGACGATGTCGTGCATGCTCAGCAGTTCGGGGCCGGAGATCTCGTAGACGGCACCCGCGTGCCGCTCGGGGTCGCGCAGCACCGCGGCAGCGCTCCGGGCCACGTCAGCCTTGGCCACCGGGGACAGGGAGCCCTGCCCCGTCGCCATCTCCAGCCGGCCGCTCGCCGCGGCGGGGGCGATCCAGATGTTGCTGACGATCTCGGCGTAGAGGTGATTGCGCAGGAACGTGAACGGGATCCCGGAGGCCCGCAGGTCGTGCTCGCTCCGGTAGTGGTCCTTGGCCGACATGGCGGGGTTCGTCGGGTGCTCACCACCGCCGACCGAGGTGTAGACGATGTGGCGGATGCCCGCTCGCTGAGCGGCGGCGATGGCGTTGCGGTGCTCTGCCACCCGCCGGCCGAGGTTGAGCCCGCTGATCAGGAAGAGCGTCCCGGCCCCGCGGTACGCCGCGTCCAGCGACTCCGGCTGCGTGTAGTCGCCCTTCAGGACGGAGATGGCTGCGGACGCGCGGTCGGCGAGCTTCTCCGGTGTGCGGGTCACCAGGGTCAGTTCCGAGCTCGGGTCCTGGTCGAGCAGCAACTTCGTGACGCGGCGCCCGAGGTCTCCCGAGGCTCCGCTGATGACTATTCGGCTCATGGTGCTTCTTCGCTTCCTCATAGATGGGACGGGACGTCAGCCGAGCGGTCCCCAGAAGGTCTCACCGTGATAGGTGTCGGAGAGTGGCGTCAGCGACTCGGGCCACACACCGGCCTGGACCTTCCGGCGCTCCTCCTTCGGCCGCACGCGACCGTCCCAGCCGACCTGCTCCATGTAGTAGTACAACTGGATCAACAGACCGTCGGGGGCGACCGCGTGGACCACGTAGTCGATCCCCGGGTGGATCTCCTGCGGCAGGTCGACGAGCTTGACGCCCTTCTCCTCCAGGAACTCCTTCGCCGCGCGGAGCTGCTCGTAGGAACCGACCTGCACGCCGAAGGCGAGCATGGTGCTGTCCTCCCGGACACCGAGCACACCGCGCAGTTCCAGGGGGAGCAGCGTCACGCTGTGGTGCTCGGTGTTCACTCGCAGGAAGAGGACGCGATGGCCGGCGATCTCGGCCTCCTCGCTCTTCTCCATGCCGAGACGCTCGGTGTAGAAACGCTCCGCTTCGTCGAGGTTCTCGACGAAGATGCTCACCGGTCCGATCCGCACCGGCCTGAACGGCCGGGCCAGCAGCACGCCTCCGACGTCGTACGTCTTCGGCAGCTCGTCCAGCCACTGGTGACCCGACGTCAGATCGATGCCCTTGGCGCGGGCTTCGGCGAGCTCGGTCGACTCCGCCTTGTACGGCAGTTCAGGGTGTTCGTTGAGCCACGGCCACAGCGCCTCCGGCTTGCTCAGGCCGTCCCAGCCGACCTGCTCGATGCCGTACTCCAGCTCGTTGATGTGGCCGGTCGGGTCCGGGAAGTAGGTGTGCCAGTTCGACCCGGGGTCTCGGCCGTAGCGCTCGATCTTCTGCCCGAGCTCGGCGAGCCAGATCCGCGCCTCGACGACCTCTCGGAGTGTGCCCACCTGCCAGGTGATCTGGTTGACCGTGATGTCGGCACGGGCCGACGGCTCCCTGTGCTCGATCCACGGGCGCGGCATGATCACGAAGGTGTGGTGGTCGCTGTTGTGCCGGAGGAAGAACAGGCGCGTGTCGGGGACGCCGTCGAGCCAGGGGCCCGGGTCGGTCTTCTGAACATCCACCACGTCTGCCACCGAGAACCCGAGCACGTCCCGGTAGAACGCGGCGGACTCGCCGGTGTTGTCGACGCTGATGCCGAAGTGGTTGAGGCGCCGGATCTTGAAGGGACGGTCGTAGAGGACACCGCCGACCGGGAACTGCTTCTTGGTCATGTGTTCTTTCCTCAGTCGGTCGGCTTGACGACTTCGTTGCGGATGGTGCCGATCAGGGCGGAGGAGACTTCCACGATGTCGCCGGGCTTGAGGAACAACGTGTCCGCGTGGGAACCGTCCGCCTCCTGTCGGGTCGAGTCGACAGCGGTGCCCTTGGGCGTGCCGCTGGCGATCAGATCGCCGGGCAGCAGGGTCGTGTCCCTGGAGAGGTGCTCGCCGAGCGCGGCGAAGCTGTGCACCATGGACCTCGTGTTGCCGCTCTGGCGCACTTCGCCGTTGACCCGGCATTCGATGGGGATGTCCTGCAGATCGGTTCCCTCGTTCACGATGATCCAGGGGCCGACCGTCGCGGAGGAGTCGAAGTTCTTCGCGTACGCGAAATCGGGACCGAAGGACACGTTGTCCCGGATCGACCAGTCGTTGAACAACGTGAAGCCCCACACGTGCGAAGCGAAATCATCGCTCTTGATGTCGCGACCGGCCTTGCCGATGACGACGGCGATCTCCGCCTCGTAGTCCAACCGCTCGGTACGTGCCGGATAGCGCAGCGGATCGCCACTTGCGGACACGGCGCGGTGGTCCTTGATGAAGAACTTCGGCCCGCCGGCGAGAAGACGGTTGATGGTGGCCTCGTTGTCCTCGCCGTGAGAGTTCTCAGCCGCGCTGAGCATGTGGTCGGCGAAGTTGGCGAGCGCGCAGAGGATCCGGGACTGACCTTCGACCGGGGCGTGCA
This sequence comes from Streptomyces sp. NPDC002896, assembly GCF_040295225.1. NCBI lineage: Bacteria > Bacillati > Actinomycetota > Actinomycetes > Kitasatosporales > Streptomycetaceae > Streptomyces > Streptomyces sp. NPDC002896. The sequence goes on from NZ_JBEOVA010000011.1 coordinate 158,740, forward strand.
GCCTGACCTCGTCGAGTCCGAACCGGAGCTGCTCCCCCGCCACCCCACGGTCGTCCTGCGCGTTGTCCGTCAAGTACGCCAGCGCTGCTCGGGCTCCGTCGAGGGCCCGCGCCCCCTCCTCGATGAACGCGTTGAGCCGAGCGGGGACGGCCACGGCTGCCTCGGCGAGGGGCCGGGCGGTATCCGTCGTTTCGGCCAGGTACTTCGCGTACGCGGCGTTGATGTCGACGACGGTGTCCTCGTGCACCACACCGACCCGACGATCCGGGCCGAAGACTGCGACCTTCATGGTTCTCCTTGTGAACTGGTGGGGGGCGGCGCGAAGTGACGCGACGGATCGCCGCGTCACTTCGCGTCGGGGTCGACGCCGACCTTGTCGAAAAGGCGTCCGTCGGTGGGGGTGAGGCTGTAGATGGCGAGACGCTCGATCTTCCCGTTGCGGATCGTGAAGAAGTCAGCGAGTGCCACGGCATTCCCGTTGGCGATCAGGTCGATCTCCACGGCGACGTGCTCGTCGTCCACGACGAACCGCTTGGGGGTCGGCTTCATCGCACCGGGCGTGAGGCCGTTCTCGTACATCCGCCTGATCGCGTGGGCACCGGTCAGTGTGCCCGCGGCGTTCTGGAGTACCGCGTCCGGCGCGAACAGGTCGGCCACGGCCTCCGGATCGGCCGCGGTGACGCCGTCGAAGTAGGCGGTGACGACCTCGACAGGGCTCGTCATGTCCCTTGTCCTTTCTCGTTGTTCCTCGTGATTCCTCGCGTTCGGATCACGCCGGGAGGTACTTCGTCGAGGCGTAGACCGACTTGTACTCGAGGTATGCGTTGATCCCCTCCGGCCCGAGTTCACGGCCGATGCCCGAGTCCTTGTATCCGCCGAACGGCGCGCCGAGGTCGAGGGTGTAGTAGTTGAGCCCGATCGTGCCGGTACGGACCCGACGTGCCACGGCGAGCGCCCGGTCCTCGTCGGCGCTCCAGACGGAGCCGCCGAGACCGTAGTTGCTGTCGTTGGCGATGCGGACCGCGTCATCGTCGTCGTCGAACGGGATGAGCGCCAGGACGGGGCCGAACACCTCCTCGCTGGCGAGCGGGTCGGCGTTGTCGACATCCGCGAAGACGGTGGGCTGGACGAACCATCCCCGGTCCAGGTGGTCCGGACGGCCCCCGCCGGTGATGAGCCGGGCGTTCGAGTTCTTGGCTGTCTCGATGTGGCCGAGGACGCGCTCCAGGTGGCCGCGGGTGGCCATCGGGCCCATCGTCACCGTCGGGTCGAGGGGGTCACCGAGCCGGTAGGCGTTCGCGAAGCCCGCGACGGCGTCGACGACCTCGTCGTAGCGGGAGCGGGCGATGAGGATGCGCGACTGTGTCGTACAGGTCTGGCTGTTGTTGAGGAAGGACGCGTTGTCCAGTCCCGCGAGCAGTGTCTCGACGTTCCCGTCGTCGAGGAAGATCGCGGCCGACTTCCCGCCCAGTTCGAGGGTGACGCGGCGAACCAGCCGGCCGCACTCCTGGCCGATGGCGCGGCCGGCCGCGGTGGACCCGGTGAAGGCGATCTTGTCGACCAGGGGGTGCGACACGAGCGCGGCGCCAGCGTCGCGGTCACCGAGCACGATGTTCAGCACGCCGTCGGGCAGCCCGGCCTCCTGTGCGGCATCGGCGAAGACGTACGAGTCGAGCGCGGTCTCCGGCGAGGGCTTCAGCACCACCGTGCAGCCGGCGGCGAGCGCGGGCGCGATCTTGAACATGGCGAGCGCCTGCGGGAAGTTCCACGGAGTGATCGCGCCGACCACGCCGACCGGTTCGCGGCGGACGATCGTCGACCCGGCCTGGCTGGGGCGCACCTCTTCCAGCGGGAGGTTCTCGATGACGTCGGCGTAGATCCGCAGGAGGACGGCAGGCGCCCCGCCGTTCAGCATCTGCGAGAGCCCGATCGGCATGCCGTTCTCACGGCTGACCAGGGTGGCGGTGTCCCCGGCGCGCTTTTCGAGCGCGTCCGCGAACCCGCGCAGCACCACGGCACGTTCGGCCGCGGTGGTACGACCCCAGGGGCCCTCGTCCAGCGCACGTCGGGCCGCGCGGACCGCGACGTCGATGTCCGCTTCCGTGCCGAGCGCGGCGACGCCGATGCGCTCTCCCGTGGCCGCCTCGATCTGGTCCTGCAGGCGGTCGCTGCTCGGGTCGACCCATGCGCCGTCGATGAAGAAGCGCTTCCGGTCGAGGTCACTGTGCCACTCGGCGGTGAGGGACATGTTTTCTCCTGCCTGTCATATGGCGGATATCACCCGTAAACAAAGGGTGTTACTTTGAGTCAGAATTGGCGAGGCCGGAAATGTTGGCCCAGCGATTCATCTGAAGCATGAGGGTGCGCGAAGACCGCGCGGCAGAAAGAGCAGCTCGCCTGTTGGTACGCCGGCCAAAGCGTCAGCCCGCGTTCCACAGAATCGCCCTCGCCCGGGCGACCACCGGCGCGTCGACCATTTCTCCGTCCACACGGGGGGGCATTGCTCCCGGTGACGGATTCGACAACGCGGCGGGCCCAGCGGACCGCCTCCTCGTCGGGCCGGAACGCGGCGTGGGTGAAGGGCACCTGCCTGGGATGTATGAGGAGTTTTGCCGTGAAGCCGATCTCCTTGGCCCGTCTCAGGTCCCGGCGAAGTACCTGGGCGTCGTCCCACGCCGTCGTGACACCGTCGACGGGGCCTGGCAGTCCAGCCGCCCTCGATGCGAGCACCAGTGACGAGCGGGCATGGAGCATCGCGCTCCAGCCGGTGTCGGCGCCCAGGTCGAGTGCGTAGTCGAGGTGCCCGAAGGCCAGGCGGGCGACTCCGGGAGTGGAGGCGATGTCATGGACTCGAACCATGCCGGTCGCCGACTCGATCAAGGCGATCACCGGCACGCCGGCGCGCTTGACGGCAACCGTCAACGACTCCGGCGAGTCGGCCTTCGGAAGCATCACTGCCATCAACCCGGGGGCGTCGGCCAGGGCGTCCAGATCCGCGCCGCACAGCGGGCTCGACGGGTCGTTGATCCGGACGCAGGCGCGACCACCACGCGACAGCCACTCGACGGCTGACGCGCGCGCGGTGTCCTTCCGGTTTTCCGCGACCGCGTCCTCAAGGTCGATCACGACCAGATCGGCGCCGGAGTCGACCGCCTTGTCGAAGCGCTCCGGGCGATCGCCGGGTACGAAGAGAAGCGACTTCGCCGTCTGTACGGTGTTCTCCCGATGCGGGTGCGTCATGCTCGTCGCCCCCACCTGACCGTGGCTGTCGGTGGCTCTGCCAACGGCACTGCTCCGAACTCGGCAAGCACGGCATCGGTATGCTCGCCGACTTCCGGAACCCGGCCCATGACCGGCTTGGCGCCCACGAAGGTTGCCGGCGGAATGAGCGCGCGCAGTGTCCCGGCCGGCGATTCGTAGTCCAGCCATCGGCCTCGGGCCTCCAGCTGCGGATGATCCTCCAAACCGGCCATGTCCCTCAGAAGGGCGTTCGCGATGCCCGCTGCCTCAAGCCGTTCCGCGACTTCCTCGGCCGTGCTTTCGCGGAACGCCCGCTCGATCTCGACCTGCAATTGCGCGCTGTGCTCCACTCGCGACGAGTTCCGTATGAATCTCGGGTCGAAGGCGAGCGTCGGCTCGCCGAGAATCCGCTCGCAGAACGTGACCCACTCGCGCTCGTTCTGGAGACCGAGGAAGACCTGTCGGCCGTCACCGCAGTGGAACGGCCCGTACGGAGCGATCGCCGCATGTCGCGCACCCGTCCGCGCCGGCGGTGTCCCGCCGTACATGGCGTAGTTGAGCGGATAGCCCATCCATTCTGCGAGAGCCTCCAGCATCGAGATCTCGATCTCGACCCCCTCACCGGTCCGGCCTCGCTGGATCAGTGCGGAGAGGATGCCGCTGTAGGCGTCGATGTCCGCTATGGATATGCCGACCTTCGAAGGCTCGTCCGGGGTCCCGGTGATGGAGACCAGGCCGGCCTCGCACTGAACGAGCAGGTCGTATGCCTTCTTGCCGGCATAGGGTCCGTCGCCGCCGTAGCCGGAGATCGAGACGTGGATGAGGCGGGGGTTCACCGCCCGGAGCGCTTCGGCGCCGAGGCCGAGCCGCTCGGCCGCACCCGGTGCGAGGTTCTGGACGAAGACGTCGGCCCGGCTCACCAGAGCCGCGACGGCCGACCTGCCGTGGTCACTTGTCAGGTCGAGCGCCACCGACTCCTTCGATCTGTTCAGCCAGACGAAGTGGCTCGCGAGCCCGCGGACCGTTTCGTCGTAGCCGCGGGCGAAGTCGCCGACACCGGGGCGCTCGATCTTGATCACGCGAGCTCCGAGATCAGCCAGTTGACGCGTCGCGAACGGCGCGGCGACGGCCTGGTCGAGGGAGACAACGACGAGTCCGTCGAGGGGGTTCATGCCGAATCCTTCGTTCATCGCCACACCGGGTTCAGACGGCGAGCAGGGACGGGGTCTCCAACGTCTTCGTGAAGTACAGGCGCTCCGCGGCGAACTCGCGGTCGCGGGACATGCGCCGGAAGACCTCGAGGTCCTGGTCGAGCTTGACCGGATCGGAGGAGTGGAAGAGCAATCGCTTGTTCGCGGCAGCCCGCGGACTCGCCTTTTCCAGAAAGGCGCGGCGGCGGGCCTCCGCGTAGACGTCGAGAACGGTCTCGTCGGCACGTCCCTGAACCACCGCGCCGAGGGCCTCGTTCAGGACGTACGAGTCGAACAGACCCATCGTCAGTCCGAGCCCGCCGGCCGGATTGGTGGCGTGCGCCGCGTCGCCGGCGAGCAGCACCCGCCCCGCGCGGTAGGAGGACGCACTGCGCTGATGCATCCGGTAGGGCGAGATCGCGACGAGTTCCGTGCCTTTCCCGGCGTCCTCCCCGAACACGTTGGCGAGGAATCCCGGAAGACGCTCGGCCGCGGACTCCGCGGGCAGCGCGTCGTCCTCCATGTAGGTGTAGCGCCAGAGCCCGTGTTCGCCCGACTCGTCGATCTTGGCGATGATCGCACCGTAGACGTCGTCGACGTAGAACGTCGACTGCGCCCAGCCCGGGCGGTTGTCGGGGAAGCGCACGTTCGTCGCGACGAACCGTTCGGGCCATGTCATGCCGTCGAAACCGAGCCTGGTTTCACCACGTATCTTGGACCCGGCACCATCCGCACCGACGAGCCACTCGGCACGCAGAACCTTGTCGCCGCCTGCCGCGCGGACCGTGACCACGACCCCTTCGGAGTCCTGGGCGACCGCGGTGACCTCGTGGTCCCAGAGGACGCGGACGTTCTCGAACGTCTCCAGCCGCCGCAGGATCACCTGGGCCAGCGCGCCCTGTCCGAGGTGCAGGTTGTAGGGATGCCGCACCTTGCCGTCAAGCGCCTTGAGCCCGTACTCGATGATCTCGCCGGTCTTGTGCACTCGGTAGGCGTAGTCCTGTTTCAGGAACCCTGCCCGGCTCGCGTCGTCGAGGAGGTCCAGCCGAGCCAGGCCATCGAGTGTCGCCCAGTGGTAGACGATCGCCCGCGGGGAGTCCTGCAGGCCCGGCGCCCGCTCGATCACGGTGACGACGACGCCCTGCTGAGCCAGCCCGAGTGCGTTGAGGAGCCCGGTGGGCCCCGCTCCCACCACGATCACCTGTTGTTCTTCTCCCACCAGTCCTCCAGCCTCGGAAACCGTCGGTCGACGCGGACCGCGAGCCTCAGGTCACGATGCTGGAGAGTGAGCCATTGGTCCAATGTTGTTGATTTGGCGCTCCTATACACTGGATGCATGGATCTCCGCAGCATCAGGTACTTCCTCGCCGTGGCGGACGCCGGGTCCATTACGGAGGCGGCGAAGATCCTGCATCTCTCCCAGCCGCCGCTCAGCATGTCCATGGCGAAGCTGGAGTCGGAGCTCGGCGTCACCCTGCTGAACCGGATGCCTCGCGGCGTCACCCTGACACCGGCCGGCCGCTATCTGCAGGTCGCCGGCCAGCGCCTCATCGCCGAGGAGCAGCGGCTGTCGGCGACCTTGCGGGCGATAGGCCAAGGGCTCGAGGGGGAGCTGCGCGTCGGAGCCGAGCCCATGGGGCTGTGGCAGGTCGTGAGCACACGGGTCGCATCGTTCCTGGCCGAGCATCCCCGGGTGTCCCTCGAACTGATGGACGCGACGCCACAGGTTCAGCTCGAGAACCTTGCCAATGGCTACCTGGACCTCGCCGTGGTTCCCGTTCTGCCCCAGGAGCCGTTGCCGCCCGTCAACGACGTCGCTTTCACGGTGGAGATCGTTGCCACGCTGCCCTTGACCCTGATCGTGCCGCAGAGCTGGAATCTCAGCGTCTCAGAGCCTCTTCCCCTCGCGTCCTTGAGGGACAGGACGTGGATCCTGCCCGGAAGGCTGCCAGGTGCGAGAAGCCTCTCCAGGCTCATCGACGACCTCTTCACCGCCGCGGGCGGAAGTCCCACGAAGATCATCCCCGTCCCCACGGTGCAGACCGCTGCCACGTTGGTCGCCGCTGGTCTGGGCGTATCGGTGATGAGCGACGAGATGGCCGCGCACCACCCCGGAGTGGACCGGGTCCCCGTCGCCGGCGGCTGGCCCGAACTGCCACTGGGCCTCGTGCGGAGGCAGGACGGGATCGTGACCCCCATCGCCGAGCGGTTTGCCGCGCTCTTCGCGGCGGACGGGGTCGGCGAGCCGACCGGCTGAGCCGTTCATGCCGCCTCGAACAGGCTGCGCCGACCAGGGCCGAGTCACGCCGGCAGGAACGCAGGTGGCCCCCCTCGACCGGGAAACGGGCACGGGCCGCGACGCTCTGTGATCGCTGAGAAGACCTGTGCCCGGTACGGAACCTCCGCTTCGCCTGACCATCCGCCACGAAGCGCCGGACCTCCGCCATCAGCGCCTTCGCCGACGCCGCCACACCTCTCCGCGCCATCTCCTATGCACCTGACGCATGAAGCGGCGGAAGATCCCGGCGGTTCACACCATGCGGTCGGCACCGCACGATGGACGCACCCGGATCACGCACCGGAGGAGACCCGTGCCCAACTCCCGCACCGCCGATGACGACCACCTCGACGATGTCGTCGTAGGCCCGTTCCGACCGGGCGCCGCCTCCAGGACAGCGATCGCGACGGGGCAGCCCGGGGAGGCGTCCACCCGGACCGGACTCCTCCCCACGCTGCGGGAGCGTGGGACGCATGGCTGAGGTGCGCGGGGCGCTGTCCCGGGACGTCGTCATCATCGGCGCCTCGGTGGCCGGGCTGCACGCGGCTCAAACCGTAGCGAAGGTCGCACGAGAGCTCTCGGTCATGGTGATCGGCGAAGAGGTGCGGCCGCGGTACGACCGGCCGCCATCGCCGTGGACGGCTCTCACCCGGCCGACGGACCTCGACGCGACGACCCTGCGCTCGTTCGGGAGGCTTCGGGACGAAGGCGTGGACCTGCGCCTGGGCACCCGAGCGGTCGGCCTCGACGTCGATCGCCGGGAACTTCACCTGGGGAAGGGCACCGTCTCGTACGGGGCGCTCGTTCTCGCCTGCGGCAGCGAGCCCGCTGTTCCGGCGCTCCTGGCCGGTCGGCCGAAAGTCGTCACACTCGGGCGGCGGGAGGACCTTCTGTCGCTTCGTGCCGCGCTGGCCGACACCTCGGCATCCGTCGCCGTCGTCGGAGCGGGCTTCGCCGGTGGTGAGGTGACGTCGGCTCTCGCACGGAGCGGCCGCGCCGTCTCACTGATCGATGTCTCTCCTCAGCCGCTGGGCCGGTTCGGTGCGTTCGTGGCGGAGTCGTACACCGCCCTGCACGAGGAGGCGGGGGTGGCACAGTACTTCGGCGACGGGGTCGTCGACGTCCTGGAGGCCGGGCGTAACCGGTTCCTGCGGCTGAGCAGCGGAGCGCTGGTGCCGGCCGACGTGATCGTCGTCGGTGACGGGGGCCGGCCCTCGACCGGATGGCTGACGTCGTCCGGGCTCACCCTCCGCAACGGCATCGTCTGCGACGCGGAGTTGAGGGCGCACGAAGGCGTCTTCGCGGCCGGCGACGTCGCCCGTTGGTCCAATCCGCGCTACGGCACCCACATGCGTGGGGAGCACTGGACGAACGCCGCCGAACAGGGCCGCATTGCCGGGCTGAACGCGGCGAGATCCGTCGGCGGTGGGAGCACCGAGAGCTGCGCCACCGTTCCCTACCTCTGCTCCGATCAACACGGTGTGCGGATACAGTTCGCCGGTTTCCTCAGCGGGGACGAGAGGACTCTCACCCGACGGACCGCCGACGGCTCGATCGTCCTTTACGGCCGCGAGGACCAACTGGTGGGTGTACTCGCGTTCGAGCACCGCTCCCTGTTCGTCGAGTTGCGCACGCTGCTGACGGACACGGTGACGTGGGACACGGCCATGGAACTCGTCGGAGCCGCGATCAGCACCAGCCAGGACGAACCACGCGACCCGCGTCTTCGACACACCTCGCCCACGCAAGGAAGCGAGAGCCGATGACGTTCACCCATGAGCTCCCCGTCGAGCAGCGCGCCCGCGAGGACGCCCTCGTCCAGCGCGTGCTGAGCTCCTTCGACAACTGCGAGAACCCCCGGCTCGACCAGATCATGCGCTCGCTCGTCGGGCATCTGCACGCCTTCGTGCGCGAGGTCCGGCTCACCGAAGCGGAGTGGTCGGCGGCCATCGAGTTCCTCAACGCCGCGGGCCACATCACCACCGACACACGCCAGGAGTTCATCCTGCTCTCCAACGTGCTGGGCGCCTCGATGCAGACCATCGCCATCAACAACGAGGCGTACGGCGACGCCACGGAGGCCATCGTCTTCGGACCCTTCTTCGTCTAGGACTCGCCGCGCATCGACAACGGCGGCGACATCGCGTTCGGTGCCAAGGGGCAGCCGTGCTGGGTCGAGGGAACCGTCACCGATTCCGAGGGCAATCCCTTGCCTCACGCGCGCGTCGAAGTGTGGGAGGCCGACGACGGCTTCTACGACGTGCAGTACGACGACGACCGCGTGGCCGGGCGTGCCCATCTGTTCACCGACGAGGACGGCGGCTACCGCTTCTGGGCGGTCACGCCCACGCCGTACCCGATCCCGCACGACGGGCCCGTCGGCCGGATGCTCGCCGCCGTCGGCCGGTCGCCCATGCGCGCCTCGCACCTGCACTTCATGGTGACCGCGCCGGGCACTCGCCGGCTGGTGACGCACATCTTCGTACGCGGTGACGAGCTGCTCGGATCGGACAGTGTCTTCGGGGTGAAGGAGTCGCTGGTCAAGGACTTCGTGCGGCAGCCCGCGGGCACCCCGACCCCTGACGGCCGTCCGATGGACGGCTACTGGACGCGGGTCAGGTTCGACATCGCCCTCGCCCCCGCCGACGCGTCATGAGCGCGTTCGTCTACTCGGCCGTGCGGACGCCCTTCGGGCGGCGGATGACGCCCTTCACGACGTCCGGCGCGCCGAAGCTGGTGCCCGCGTGCACCTACCCGCTCACCGGTGTCGGCTGCGTCAGCCGGGTCTACACCGACCTCGCCGTCTTCGAACTCGGCCCCTCCGGCGCCAGGGTGCGGGAGACGTACGGCATCACCACCGCCGAACTTCGCACCCGACTCGACCTACCGCTGATGCTGGACCAGCCCGACACTTGAGGGCGCCCTCGCCGTCTGATCGTACGAATCCAGTGACGGTCCAGGACCGATGGTCATCGGTGACAATCCAGACGGCCGACGCTGTCCTGAACGAACTCACGCCGGCGGCTTCACTTCTTGCCCTCGAGCGCCTGGGCCGCCCATACGCCCGCCTCGGTTCGCGAGCGGAATCCGAGCTTGGTCAGGATGTGTTGGACATGGACCTCGACTGTTCTCGGGGAGAGCACGAGCTTGGTGGCGATGGAACGATTGCTGAGGCCCTCCGCGAGGAGCGACGCGACCTCCCTCTCCCTCGGAGTAAGTAGATCGGACGCCGGCACCGCGCCCTCCTGATCACTGCAAGTGGCGGCAGCACCACCGAGTGCGAGGCTCCTACGCCGGCCGGGTTCCAGACGCCGCCCGCTCTCGTGCAGACGTTGGAACGTGCTCTCCCCGAGCCGGTCCTGGGCGGCGCGTGTGATCGCCTCGTAGCGCGCGCCCAGCAGAGGCCCGAGAGCCTCGGTCTCGAGCGAGGTCCACAGCGCGGAGGCGACTCCCAGCAGTTGAGCCGCCTTCTTGGGGTCGCCGTTGTCGAGGGCTATGGCGGCCATCAGGTTGACGACGAGTGCCGTGCCGAGGTCGTCCCGGAAGCCGAGTTTGAGTTCGAGGCTCTGCTCGGCCAACTCACCGGCGACGGCCAGGTCCTGACGTGTCCATGCGTCGAAGGCCAGCACCCACAAAGCGTAGGAGCGGCCCCACGTCTCGCCCAGGCTCTCACTCCGTACGACGGCTTCCAGACAGGCCTCCGACGTCCCCTGGTGGTCTCCCAGCGCGCTCCTGAGGAACCCGAGCAGGAACAGCGTCATCATCAGCCCCTCCGCGTCCGACAGAGCCGTATGCCCTGCGCGGGCCACGTCGAAGGCTTCCCGGGCAGCCTGGATATCCCCCGACGTCATGGCGTACTGGCCGGTCCACGTGGCAACGTGCGCGGCCAGTCTCGGGTCCCCGGTCTTGCGCGCGATCTCGTCGGCCTTCTTCAGGAAGCCCTCGGCACTGGGCAGTTCACCGAGGAGCGATGCAACGGACGCCGCGGCCCAGAGTGCGTTGCCGAGTTCGACGGAATCGGTCGGGTCCGTCGCCAGTGCCCTTTCCAGCCACTGTCGGCCTTCGCGGAGATGGCCGGTGATCCAGTAGAAGCGAAGGCTTGACGCGAGCTCCAGCGCGTCACGGGAGCGGTCGGGGTCCCGGAGGAGCCCGTTGAATGCCAGTTCGAGGTTCGTGAAATCGGACTCCAACCGCTGCAGGGAATCGGCCTGGCCGAGGCCGAAGAAGTTCTTCGCCGTCTGCGTCGCCCATGCCCGGTAGTGCTCCACATGCGCGTTTCGAGCGTGGACGTAGTCCTCGCTCCCGCGGGCGCGCTCCAGGGCGAACTCCCTCAGCGTCTCAAGGAGCCGGTAGCGCATTTCTCCCCGGGTGAGCTCAGGGAGGAGGACCGATTTGGACACCAGGCCGTCGAGCGCGTCGAGGAGTTCGGTGCCCTCCAGGGGCGGAAACCCGCACACGGCTTGGATCCCCGCGAGATCGGGGCTGCCGCTGAACGCGGCCAGCCTCGCCCAGAGCAGCTGCTCCTCCGGGGAGCAGAGGTCGTAGCTCCACCGCACCAGCGCGTCGAGCGAGTGGTGGTGTGGTGTCGCGGTCGGGTCGCCACGATTCAGGAGCGCGAATCGATCGTTGACGCGGTCCAGGAGCTCGTTGACCGGCAGGGACCTCAGTCTCGCCGCGGCCAGCTCGATGGCCAGCGGCATCCCGTCCAGGCGGGCGACCAGTTCCGCGACCGACGACATCTCGTGCTCGGTGATCTCGAACTGGTCGTTGACGGCCTTGGCTCGCGCTTCGAGCATGGCCACGGCCGGATAGTCACGCAGCTCGTCCACGGTGATGTCCCGGTCCTTCGGAGGTACCGGAAGAGGACGGACCACGATCACCCGCTCACCCCTGATCCCCAGCGGCTCTCTGCTGGTGGTCAGCACACGCAGCTCGCCGGAGGCGGTGAGCAATGCGGAGACGAGTCGTTGGCATCCGGGGAGTACGTGCTCGCAGTTGTCCAGGACCAGGAGCATCGAGCGGCCGGCCGTATGACGGCGGAGTTGTTCCTCGGCGTCCATGGTCGGTGCGGCACTTAGCCCGAGGTTCGTCGCCACCGTTTCCGCGATGGTGTCCGGGCTCCGCTGGGCGCCCAGCTCGACGAACCACACCCCGTCTCGGAACGCCCGTTCGAGGTTGGTCGCCATCGCGGCAGCCAACGAGGTCTTGCCCACACCACCGGGACCGGTGAGCGTCACGAGACGGCTGGAAGAGAACAGGTCACGGGCAGTGGCGAGCTCACGCTCGCGCCCGAACAGATCGGTTGGAGGGGACGCCGACGGTCGAGAGGGGACTGCGTGCCTGCTCATGGAGGCCATTCTCCGCCGACACGCCACGCGGGCAAACCCGTCTGCGCCTACCGGTGACCGCCGCCCTGCACCCCACCGGTCGCGCAGGACGCCGGCGCGCCGCCGATCACTCGCTTCGGCGGCGTCCGGCCCGACCGGATCAGGAGGCGAACCACCCCGGAGTCTCGCTCCGAACGGTGGATCCCAAGCTGATTTGCACGGATCAGGGGTTACCCGCTTGCTGCAAGCACTCCCCCCAGAGCTCGCTCGCCCGACGGCAGCCCCGCCTGCGGCGCATGCTGCGAGCCCTTTGCGACGAACCTCAGGAAGCGTCGCGCGGCCTGCCCGCTCGGGCCGCCCCGCCGGGTGACCGCCCCGTAGTACCGGAAGGCGGGGTCACTGAACGGAATGCTGGGGAGCGGGGATCCCGGGCTGTGCCCTGGCCTTGATGCGGGCACGACAGCCACGCCCATTCCCGCCGCCACCAGAGCGCGGAGGGTGGAGAGCTCTGTCACCTCGATCGCGACACGGGGACTGAACCCTGTCTCTCTGCACAGGCGGTCCGTTACTTGGCGCAGGCCGAACCCGGCCCCGAGTGCGACCATCGGCTCGTGCGCCAGGTCGGCGAGCGCCACATGGTCGCGGCCCTCGAACGCATGCCCCGGAGGAACATCGAGGCACAGTTGCTCACGCCCGAGCGGAATCCAGTCCAGATCGTCCGCGGCCGGCTCGGGAGCGACGAAGCCGATGTCGATGTTCCCTTGGCGTACGTCGTCGACGACGGTCTCACAGGCGCCGCCGCGCAGCTCGAAGGACGTACTGGGCGCACGCTTGCGGTAGCGGCTCAGGAGGTCAGGTATCAGCCAACCACCGAATGAGTGTATGAATCCGAGCGACACCGAGCCTCGCTCCGGATCGACCAGTGCGGCGATCCGCTCCTCGCCTCTGTCGATCTCGTTCATGGCCCGTAGAGCGTGGGCCCGAAAGATCTCCCCGTACTTGTTGAGCCGCAGCCCGTTCCGGTGGCGGTCGAAGAGTTTCACGCCCAGCTTGCGCTCAAGCCGGGCCAACGCTCGTGACAGCGTCGGCTGGCTGATGTTCAAACGCAATGAGGCTTCCGTCATGTGCTCCGCCTCGGCCAGGGTGGTGAACCATTCGAGTTCGCGCAGTTGCATGGTTACCCTCCATAACCAGACGTGGCGGCACCAGACATGACACTGCGCCCCTGCATGACCGCGAACGCGGTCTCGGCGGCCCGTCGGACTGCCCACGGCAGTCCCTCTCCACGGCTTTCGGAGTCCCAGCCGATCATCGTGGTCACATCATTTCCGCATGAGTGCTTGTAGATGCGCTCCACGCTCCGCCTTCCCGTCGACTTCCACATTCGGATGAACACGTATCCACTACGTAGTTCGAGGACCTACGTACTCCGGTCCGGTCCCGGGGTGCGAACCACCGATTACCGCTGGTGATCTCCGTGTCCAGCCCGCCTGCCACCTCGGTGAGGGCCAGGAGCACCTGCGGGCCAGGCCGGCAGCGCCGCCGTCGGCACCGCGAGGGAAGGCGGACACCACGACAGCCTGCCGGGAGTGCGTCGTCGCGCTGGTCGACCAGCAGGCACGGCTTCCTGCCGGCTCCGCCCCACGGGGCGGTGGGCGGATCGGTTCGGCGCGTATCGCGCCGGGCGCCCGCTGTCATGTCGACAGGGCCGGACGTGCCACGCGGCGCGGGGCCACGAGTTTCGGCGGCACTCCTGTCAGACCGCTGCCGTCGGCCCACGGGCGTGCCACCAGCGAAACCGCGGTGCCTCGGTTTCCGGCGCCCGCGCCGGCAGGAGCGGTCCACCTGTGGCTTCCGACCCGGTGTCCCAGGGGCATCGCCGACGGGGGTGTGAGGTGCACCGGTCCGGAAGGCTGTGTCAGCGCCAGGTGCGGGCTTCGGCCGGCACGTCACCGACGGTGAGCGGTCGATGACCGCTGCCCTCCACGCCCCGCGTTCGCCGCTAGGGGCTGCTGCTGCGGTGCGCAGTTCACCGTGCCCTGGACACTGCGGCACCAGTCGGCTGAGCGTCGACGAGGTTCGTCGATGAGCGCAGCAGCTCTGTCCACGCTCCGCCCTGCGGGGTCTGCAACGGGAAAGGGCGGGGCGAACTCCACCGGGGCCGTAGCCGCGCGACCGGGAAGCCCCTCCTCCGGTCGCGCGATGCAACGACTACTGGAACGGCTCCTTGAACGCCTCCAAATCATGGACGACTTCCGGCACGTGCGGGGCGGGAACACGTTCGGCGGGGCCACCGCGAATCCGATCCTCGACCCTGTCGGGAACGGGTTATGCGTTTACTGCATCACCGGCATGAAGTTCCTGGTGAAGTTCCTGGTCTTTACACGTCACCAGAGTAATCCGCATGCTGGCGTGGTTTGCATCGCTGGGCGATGTCGGGGACGACATTCATCGAGCCCCGAGGCGGTGATGGGAGAGGCATTATGACAAAGTCGATGAGCGCCGTAACGTCGGATATCGACAACCCGGATGCCGAGTTGGTGGGCCGTGCCACGAGTTTGGTTCCGCTGATCCGCGAGCACGCGGCGCAGGGATCCGAGGCCCGTCGAGTGGCGCCGGAGGTGGTCAAGGCTCTGGAGAATGCGGACCTGTTCCACCTGCTGCTGCCCAAGCGATACGGCGGCCATGAGACAACGTGAGCGGTTCGGCAGCACCCGGCGAAACAAGCCCCATGATCCACGAGCGCCCCGAACCCCACATGCTCCGGGGACCGGGACCCGACTCGAGACCCACTTCGCAGACGTCCGACACCTCCCGCCCGGGACACCCGACTGCCGGTCCGCCTGACGGACCCCCGGCGTCGAAGACCCCGGCGCCTGCCGGCTCCGCGCCGGCCGGGAACGACTCGAAAACCCCACCGAGATCATCCCCCTCCCCGGCCGGACACCACGGGCCAAAGCGCTCAGCGAAACGCACGCGCCGCACGCGCACCGCACCGCCGAGCCACAGGTCCTCCGTGGACCAGAACAGCGGCCACCGCCGCCAGCCTCCCCCGTCCCGGGCCGGCAGAGACTCGAACCCAGGACCAACGCAGAGCCGCCACACACTCCAGTTCTGCCCGCGGCACCAGCCTTGCCTGATGACGCAGGAGACGGGCGACGCCTCCTTGCGTCGATCCCGAAGCAGATGCGACCCGCAACTGCTGATTGCCCACCGCAAGATGACTGACTCTGAAGGAGCCGCATGAAAATCGCAGTGCTCGGCCACACCGGAATGGGCGGCAAAGCCATATCCGACGCCCTCGTCGAACGCGGCCATGAGGTGGTCGGGCTCTCCACCCACGGCGAAAAGATCGCGTCGCGCCCCGGCCTCACCAGCCGCACGCTCGACATCTGGGACACCGAGGCCTTGACCGAGGCGCTCCGAGGACAGGATGTCGTGGTGTCCGCGTTTGCCGGGGGCCACACGATGGACCCGGCTGTCTTCTACCGTCACACGGAAGGGACCCGTCGCGTCATCAAGGCGTTCAAGAACGCGGGGGCCGGCTACCTCCTGTACGTCGGCGGGGCGGCCAGCCTGTACGTCAAACCCGACGTGCAGATGTTCGACGACGAGCGTTTCCCACACTGGTATTTCGGCACGGCACCCGCGGTCTTCCTCCACTGGCTCGGGGACATCACCGGGCAGGAGTTCTTCCACGAGGCCGCGGCCCGACGTGAGCGAGGCGAACTCGGAGAGTACGAGCTCGACCCCGTCGTCGAGGAGTACGTAAAGGCCTGGGACAAGGTGCCACTTCTGGAGGCGTGCCGCATCTCCCTGGATCTGTTCGTGGGACGCACCGACTTCACGTGGAGCTTCCTGTCGCCGCCGTGGCTCTACCGCCCCGGAAAGGGCAGTGGCACCTACCGTCTCGGTGTCGACTACATGATCTTCCACGACGGCGGCAGGCCCGCGGGCATCAACGTGCCCGACCTGGCACTGGCAGTTGCCGACGAAGCCGAGAGCCGCGTACTCGTACACAAGCACTGGACTGTGGCCGGCGATCAGCACGACAGCTGAGCCCTGACCACTGTGTACCACTTCTCGATCAAGTGCTCGAGGCCGCCCGCGTAGCGGGCGGCCTGACACCCGAAAGAACTGCGTAGCGCCTACTGAGCTCTACGGGGTGTTGTCGGTCGGCGTGTGAGTGTGAGTCCGGTGCCGCCAAGACAGCCATCGATGAGGTCCGGGCGGAGCTGGATGTGGCGCAGGCCCCGGCGAACGACGCGTTCGAGGTGTTCATCATCGATGAAGGCGGTGTTGGCCGGCGGTCCACGCCGTAACAGCGATCAGACACCCTCCATCGGATTCAAGTCCGGTACGTAGGAGGGAAGTTGACGATGGTGAGCCAGTCGTGTTCGGCGGCATACTCGCGCATCCCGGCGGCCCGGTGGTTGGCACGACCCAGACCGCTTCGACCTCACCCGTGACCCCTCGGTTACGTCGGCTTCGGCATGGGTCTGCACCAGTGCATCGGCCGGCACGTGGCCCGTCTGGAGGCCGAGGCACTGCTGACCGCCCTGGCCCGCCGCGTCGAGCGGATAGAACTCACGGGCACACCGCACCGCCACCCAACAACACCCTGCGCTCGTGGGCGTCCCTACCCTGCGCGTCCAGCCGACTCCCTGACCGGCCGTCGACATCAGCTCCGTCGCAGTCATCTCCGCGGAAAGTGAGAGGAACCCAGCAATGTCCCAGCAGGTACGAGGCGTCGTCGCGCGGGCGAAGGGCGAGCCGGTCAGCATCGAGACGATCGTCATCCCCGACCCGGGGCCGGGGGAGGCGGTGGTACGGATCCAGGCGTGCGGGGTGTGTCACACCGATCTCCACTACCGCGAGGGCGGCATCAACGACGAGTTCCCCTTCTTGCTCGGCCATGAGGCGGCCGGCGTCGTGGAGTCGGTCGGCGAGGGCGTCACCGACGTCGAGCCCGGCGACTTCGTGATCCTCAACTGGCGTGCGGTGTGCGGCCAGTGCCGGGCGTGTCTGCGCGGCCGGCCCTGGTACTGCTTCAACACCCACAACGCACGGCAGAAGATGACCCTCACCGACGGCACCGAGCTGTCCCCGGCCCTGGGCATCGGCGCCTTCGCCGAGAAGACCCTGGTCGCAGCCGGGCAGTGCACGAAGGTCGACCCGGCCGCGTCACCGGCCGCCGCGGGCCTACTGGGCTGTGGCGTGATGGCGGGCATAGGTGCCGCGATCAACACGGGCAACGTCGGCCGCGGCGACTCGGTCGCCGTCATCGGCTGCGGCGGTGTGGGCGACGCGGCCATCGCCGGGTCCCATCTGGCCGGCGCGGCGAAGATCATCGCCGTGGACATCGACGACCGCAAGCTGGAGACCGCCCGCGGCCTGGGCGCCACGCACACGGTCAACTCACGCGAGACCGACCCCGTCGATGCGATCCGCGAGCTGACCGGCGGCTTCGGCGCCGATGTCGTCATCGAGGCGGTCGGCCGCCCGGAGACGTACAAGCAGGCCTTCTACGCCCGTGACCTGGCCGGGACGGTCGTCCTCGTCGGTGTGCCCACGCCCGAGTTGAAGCTCGAACTGCCGCTGCTCGACGTCTTCGGCCGCGGCGGCGCGCTCAAGTCGTCCTGGTACGGCGACTGCCTGCCCTCGCGCGACTTCCCCCTGCTGATCGACCTGTACCTCCAGGGCCGTCTGGGCCTCGACGCGTTCGTCAGCGAGACGATCGCCCTGGACGGGGTCGAGGACGCCTTCGCCCGGATGCACAAGGGCGAGGTGCTCCGCTCCGTGGTCGAACTGTGACGGCCGCCCGTATCGAGCACCTGGTCACGTCCGGCACCTTCAGCCTGGACGACGGCACCTGGGACGTCGACAACAACGTGTGGATCGTAGGCGACGACGAAGAGGTGATCGTCATCGACGCCCCCCACGACGCCGAGGCCATCGTGGCTGCCGTAGGCGATCGGCAGGTCAGGGCCATCGTGTGCACCCACGGCCACGACGACCACATAGACGCCGCACCCGCGCTCGCCGACGCGACCGGTGCACCGATCCTGATCCACCTCGACGACCGGCTGCTGTGGAGACACACCCACCCGGACCGGAACCCGGACGGGTACCTCTCCGACATGCGCCGGATCAGCGTGGCCGGTATCGAACTGATCGTGCTGCACACTCCCGGGCACGCGCCGGGAGCGATCTCCCTGCATGCCCCGGCCCTGGGCACCGTCTTCACGGGCGACACCCTGTTCGCCGGCGGAGCGGGGGCCACCGGGCGGTCGTACTCCGACTTCCCGACGATCATCCGTTCCATCCGCGGCCGCCTGCTCGTCCTACCGCCCGAGACGGTGGTCCGCACCGGCCACGGAGAGCCGACCACCATCGGCGCCGAGGCCCCGCATCTCGACGAGTGGATCGGCCGGGGGTACTGAGACCGGTGCACTGCTGATCTCCGCCCCGAACGCCCAACGAAGGCTCCGACCCCGCTGGCCTGGCCACATGTCCTGTTATGCGGCGTCGAAGAACTGCACTTACGGCGCGCGAACGCGTTCGGGGCGCCTGGCAGCCGCAACGTGGGGGAAGCCACGCGCAACAGTGTTGCCACCCGACGAACACCAGGAAGCGAGAGCGTCATGAAATGAGACAAGAGTGTGGTCCGGCATCGGGCGCGCACTGAGCCGCTTCATGGCATCGCGTGGCGCACAGGTCCTGGTCGTCGGCCAACGGACCTTTGCCGCGATCACGCTCGGCAGCGGCACGAGACGCCCATCGCCACTCTCGCGCCACTTCTGTCGGTGTGGGGTCTCAGGACTTCCTTGACGGTTTGTCGTCAGGAGATCCTTGACGCTCCTTCTCGGTGCCCATGCCTTTGACGTAGAGCCTGGTGATCGGTCCGAGGCTCTTGCGGGGCCTGACCGCAAGTTCGTCCTCCCCGTGCAGGATCCGGTAGTGGGTGTCCTCGATGACGACGGTGACGATCTTTCCGGCATGCCGCGGGCCGAGCTTGATGAACTGCCCGTTGATCATGAAGCGGCCGCTTGCGTGCACCTTGCGCTGGGCTCGGATGGCCCCGGCCGGCAGGGGCGGTGGCGGCAGCGGGGATGTCGCTGTCCGTGCCCCGGGGATCTGCCCCAGACGGTCAGCGGGAACGGGGCAGGGCCACGTGCCCGTCAGTGCCTTGTCGGCGATGGCGTGCATGAGGTGGCCATCGAGGCGGAGGGTGATCGTGCGGCCGGCGAGGGCGAATCCGACTGGGTAGCGGCCCCCGGCCAGGCAGACGATCCCGTCGCGTAGGACCTTGCGGTCAACCTCGACCGGTTCGCCGGCCGCGAGGATGGCCGTGCCGCTGCGGGCCCTGGGCAGGGCTGCCGGTGCGGGCTCGAGACCAGCCGGGCGGGCGCCGTAGCGCATGGTCAGGTAGGCGATGTCCTCGGGCCGCAACCGGGACGGGACGGTGGTGACCAGGTGCCCGTCGAGGAGGAAGTGGACGCTGCGGTGGTTGGCCCAGACCGTCAGCGTCCGGCCGGCCAGTGCCTGGTGGATGCCGACTCGCTGCCTGCCCGTCACCAGGGTGATCTCGCCGCTGGGAGGCACCCGCACTTCGAACTCGACGGCGGTCCCCTGCGACGGCTGAACCGGCGGCTCCACGACCTCGATGGACAACTCTGGCTCAGCCACTGCCTGTTCAGGGGGCCCGTCACCGCTGCGGACCGGAGAATGGGGGCGGAAAAGGCTGATGGGGGTGGCCATATTCAGGGCCTGGTGCGGGCGCTGGTGGTTGTAGGCGTGCACCCAGCCGTCGATCGCTTCCTGGGCCGCGGCCAGCGACTCGAACGGCATCACGTGATCAAGGAACTCCTCGCGCAGTGTGCGGTGAAGACGCTCGATCTTGCCCGTGGTGGTGGGCGAGCGCGGCTTGGTCAGCCGCTGCGTGATGCCGTTCTCCCGGCAGATGCGCTCGAAGAGCACCTCCACCGGCTGGGGGCGGGTGTGACGGCCGGTGAACTGCTTGCCGTTGTCGGTCAGAACCTCGAAGGGCACCCCGTAGCGGCGCATCGCGGCGGTGAAGGCCGAGCACACCGCGCGGGCGCTGGGCACGGCCACGACGGAGGCGATCACGACGAACCGGGAGTGGTCGTCGATGCCGGTGACCATCTTGCACTCCCGCCCGTCGGCCAGCGGAACCCCGCCGACCAGGTCCATCTGCCACAGGTGCATGGGCGCCTCGCGCTGCCACCGGCGGTACTTGCGCGGATGCTGCTGTTCCTGCGTGCGGACCAGGCCGTTGCGGGACAGCACCCGGTGCACCGTGGCCCGCGACGGCGCCGCCTGCAGCCCGCGGCCGGCCAGCTCGTGGGCGATCCGGCGGGCACCCCACCGGGGATGCCGGCGGCGCAGTTCGCAGATCTCGGCTTCCACCTCGGCAGACAGGCGGGTGGGGCTGTTCCGCGGGCGCCGGGAGCGGTCCAGTAGGCCGGGCATGCCTTCCTGCTCGAACCGCTTCCGCCAGTTGTGCAGGGTCTGACGCGAGGTGCCGTATCGGGCCGCGACCTCACCGATCGGAGACCCACCGAGCACCTCGCGGACCGCCCGGTAGCGGTACTCGGCCAACTGCTGTACATCCACGGCTACTTACGCAAGCACCCCTACCCCACCAAGGGACGCGAGATCACGAACGTTCAGCCGAACGTGTCAACCATGTCCAGAGCACAAACGGTCAAGCATCTCCTGAGACCTCACACCGAGAACTTCAGGTGCCGGATCCGATGCATCCGGCCCCGCCCCTTCACCGCAGCACCCCGATGTCTTCCCGACCTGGCCGTCTCGGCCGCACCGTCCTGCGTGATCTGCCGGTCCACGAGCGGCGGCCACCGGCGCATCCAAGCCCAGCTGCACCGCTGGGGCGTCACTGCCGGCCTGGAACTGGTCCGCCAGCTCATGCTCGCGAGCTGGACCGTCTTCGGCCGGACCACTTCGACGTGATCGTGATCGACGAGTTCCACCACGGGACTTCACCGGCGTATCGGCACGCGGTGACCCGCCCCTCGGGCATCTGCTCGATCGCCCGGTCGGCCGGTCAGCCGGCCTCCGTCGCGACAGCGGCGACCTGCGGGACGGCCTCCCGCGCGAGCCCCACGTCCTTCCACCGCGCCGTCACGAACCCGAGGAAGCGCCGCGCGGCCTGCCCGCCCGGCCCTCCCCTGCGCGTCAGCATTCCGTACGGCCGGACCGCGGAGGGGTCGTCGATGGGGATGACAGGGGTCGGTGTCTGCTGCCCCGGCTGCGGTTCGGGAACGACAGCGACGCCCCAGCCCGCCGAGACGAACGGCGGAAGGGTGTACAGCTCCGTGGCCTCGATGACGATCCGGGGTGTGAAGCCCGCCTGCCGGCACAGGCGTTCTGTGACATACCGCAGGCCGTATCCGACCTTGAGCGCCACCATCGGCTCATCCTCCAGGTCGGCGATCGTGACGTGGTCGCGCTCCGCGAACCGGTGGCCTTCCGGAACCCCGAGACACAGTCTCTGGCTGCCGAGCGGGACCCAGTCGAGATCCTCCGCGGTCGGTTCCGGGGCCACGAAGCCGATGTCGATGCGGCCCTGTCGTACGTCGTCCGTCACCGCGTCGGAGGCCCCGCCGCGCAACTCGAAAGAGGTACGGGGGGTCAGCTCACGGTAGGGGTTCACCAGGTCCGGGATCAGCCACTCCCCAAAGGAGTTCAGGAAACCGAGTGACACCTGGCCCTGGTCCGGGTCGACGAGCGTGGCGATCCGCTCCTCCCCCTTGGACAGTTCGTTCATGGCCCGCATGGCGTGTGCCTGGAAGATCGCACCGTACCGGTTGAGCCACAGACGGTTCTGACGGCGGTCGAAGAGTTTCACCCCCAGCTTGCGCTCGAGCCGGGCCAGGGCCCGTGACAGGGTCGGCTGGCTGATGTTCAGCCGTGCGGAGGCGGCCGTCATGTTCTCGGTCTCGGCAAGGGTGTTGAACCACTCCAGTTCGCGCAGCTCCATGGTTCCTCCAGGTCTTGCGGCTCCATGGTCGGGACCATACATGTGCTGCATAGTTCCCTCAACAAGCGCGTCACGCCGGATTCGGGAAATTACCGCAACACCCTGCTGAAACCGAAGGGGCCGGTCGAACGTCCACGGAATCCCGGCGCTCCACCATGCGTTCAGCGCATCGCCGGAGCGAAGTTTCTGAGCCTTTGCTCCCGCTCGGACGCATCCGCGTGTCGGCGGCGACCAAGCACTCGTCCGTCCTGCGAACACCCACCCTCCACCGCACCGGCGGGGAGAAGGACACGTCCGGACTCTCCCCAAAGCCGCTGATCCGGACCCTGGAACGCCAGAACCCCGCGAGGGGCTGCCGCCCGATCGGGCGGCAGCCCCTCGCGGGGTGGAGCGCCCCTCTTCAGGAGGCGGTGTGGTCGTCCATGTCCACGAACCCGCCTTGCAGGAAGATCAGCGGTGGGTTGGAGGCGCGCAGCTCCATCGACTCGACGCGGCCGACGACCTGGTAGTGATCGCCGATGAGGTCGATCTTGGCGCGGGTGCACTCCAGGGTCACGATGGCATCCGACAGCAGCGGGACACCCAGGTCGGACATGTTCCAGTCCACACCCTCGAAGCGGTCCTCGGAGCGGCGGGAGAAGGCCCGGCACAGCTCGCTCTGGGCATGCCCCAGGATGCTCACGCCGAAGTGGTCGGCCGCGTACAGGTGAGGCCAGGTCGACGATGCCTGATCGACGAAGAAGGCGACCAGCGGTGGGTCCAGGGAGACCGAGGTGAACGATCCGACGGTCATGCCCACCGGCCGTCCCGAGCGGCCGGTGGCGGTCACCACGGCCACGCTCGTGGGGACGTGCCCGAGGACACGCCGGTAGGCCGCCCCGTCGCTGATCGCTACGCGGCCCTCGGTGGGAGAAGTCTCAGTCATGGTTGGCATGTCACAGCTCGATCAGGTGGTCGTTGTTGCCCAGCAGTATGCGGCCGTAGGCCTCGCGGCCGATGCCCGAGGTGACGTGCGCGTGCCGGTTCGCGATCTCCGAGTCGCGCCAGATCTGGCTGATGACGTTGCTCTCCGCGAACGAGCCGGAGCCGTTGGCCGTCAGCAGGAGGCTGATGGCCTCCTTGCACAGGTCTGCCATGACGCCTGTGTTGTTGCGGATCCGGGCGCGGGTCTCCACATCCGGTCGCCGGCCCTCGGCGCTCGCCGTGTCGATGTCGTGCGCGACACGCTGCATGGCCAGTTCGGCGAGGTGGAGTTTCGTCGCGGCGTCGGCCACGTTGAGCTGGTGGGTGGGGGACAGGCGGGCCTGGCGGTAGGCCGTGTTCGTCACCGGCTTGTCACCCAGCTTGGCGCGGGTGATCTCGAGCGCGTGGCGGGCCATCCCGAGCTGAGGAGCAGCGAGGATGACTGACGCCACAGAGCTGAAGGGCCAGGTGGCAACCCGGTCCTCCTTGTGGGAGGTCAGCCACTCGCCGCCGAACATGTTGTGCATGGGCTGGATCCGGTGGTCAGGGACGAACTGGTTGTCGACGACCACGGTGTCGCTGCCCGTGCCCTTGAGGCCGGTGACGAACCAGGAGGGCTCGATCCGGCAGGCGTCATGCGGGAAGAGCGCCATGGAGACCGGGTTCTCGTTGGGATCCTCGCGCGGGATGAGGAGGCCCAGGGTGATCCAGTCCGCGGCGAAGGAACCCGAGGAGTATGGCCAGCGGCCGCTGACCAGGTAGCCGCCCTCCACACGCTCGACCTGCGTGGTGGGGGAAAACGTGCCCGAGACGCGAGCGCGCGGGTTCGCACCGAAGACGTCCTGCTGGGCCTGGTCGGAGAAGGTGGACGCATAGCCGGCAGCCGACGAGAGGAGAGTGGTCACCCAGCCGGTGGAACCGTCTCCGCGCGACACCTCGGCCAGCGTCTCGAAGATCGTCGCAGCCGAAGCCTCCAGACCGCCCAGGCGCGCCGACACGAACAGCCGGAAGAGATCGGCCTTGTCCAGCTCCTTGATCACCTCCGGCGCGATCCTTCGGCTCTCGGCGCCCTGGCCGGCGTACTCGCGGATCATCGGCACCAGCGCCGTAGCGCGGGAGACGACCTCCGGATCCGGCCCAGTGGTCGTACACGATCCGAGAATTGACTGTGTCACGGCTTCCTCCACAGTGTGTCCAGGTAATACCGGTCACCCAGCAGCATGCGGAATTACGGCGAGCCGGAAAATGGCCAGGAAGTTCGTGATGGCCATGCGATACGCGCATGGTGTGGTCCACCACCCGTAAATGCGGGGGGCATGGATGCCATACGGGAAACGCATTGCCGGGCGAATTTTTTCGTCATTGATGTGTGCGATCACCGTGCGACACGCTGTGTGCTGCGGGTCGCAAGGACCTGTGCGGCTGCTCATGGTTCGCAGCCGGTGGAACGTCCTGGAGGAGTCCGGTGCTGTCAGCGCAGGGGACGGAAAAGAAAGTAGCCGTGGTGACCGGCGGCGCCGAGGGCCTCGGCGCGGAGATCGCGCACCGTCTCGCGAGGGAGGGCTTCGAGATCGCGCTGCTCGACCTCAACGGCGAGGGCCTGGAGTCGACGGCCGCCGCGATCCGTGGCGCGTTCCCCGAGCTCCGGGTGCTGACCATCAAGGCGGACCTGGCGGACGCCGCACTCGTCTCGGACGCGTTCGCCGAGGTCGAGAGTCACTTCGGCCGGGTCGACGCGCTGATCAACACGGCGGGCGGCAGCGGAACCGAGCCCGTCCACGACATCGAGGACCTCGCGCCCGAGATGTGGTCGCAGGTCCTGAACGCCAACGTGACCAGCGCGTTCCTGTGCAGCAGGATGGCGGTGCCGCTGATGCGCCGAAACGGCTTCGGACGCATCGTCAACTTCTCCTCGGCGGTGGCCGACGGACTTGCCGGGCCGTCCGGCACGGTCGGCGCGCGCCTGCCGTACGCGGCGTCGAAGGCTGCGGTCATCGGGCTGACGAAGCAGCTCGCGAAGGATCTGGGCAGCAGCGGTATCACGGTCAACGCGGTCTCGCCCGGATTGATCCTGCCGGAGCACGGCCGCGTG
Organism: Streptomyces sp. NPDC002896; assembly: GCF_040295225.1. NCBI lineage: Bacteria > Bacillati > Actinomycetota > Actinomycetes > Kitasatosporales > Streptomycetaceae > Streptomyces > Streptomyces sp. NPDC002896. Next base: position 183,854 of record NZ_JBEOVA010000011.1, read on the forward strand.
CGACGCGTGTTCGAAGCGCTTCCGGAGGAGGCCCAGGCGGCCACCTGCGCGGCGATCCCGGCGGGGCGTACGGGCACCGGTGCCGAGATCGCCGCCGCCGTCGCCTACCTCGTTTCTCCGGAGGCGGGGTTCACCTCAGGTTGCGTTCTCAATGTCGACGGCGCTGCGTGAGCCGGGAGGAGAGGAGATGCTGACCCATCCGCTGGTACTGATCCCCGCGCTCGGAGCGGACGAGCGCCTGTGGCAGCCTGTCGTCGAGCGTCTGTCCGGACACGTCGAATGCCGGGTGATCCGGGGCGAAGGCGCCTCGATCAAGGCGATGGCCGACAGTGTGCTGGAGAAGGCGCCGGAGAAGTTCCACCTCGCCGGTATTTCGATGGGCGGGTACGTCTCGCTCGATGTCGTACTGCGCAACACCGGCCGGGTCCAGGGCCTCGCCCTGCTCAACTCCTCCGCGATCGCCGCGGAGCCGAAGCGTCGGGACAACTCATTGAAGGCCATCGCGCTGGCGGAGTCCGGCGGGTTCGAGAAGGCCGCCGACCTGATTGCGGGTGCTGTGGCGCCCGACCGGCCCGACATCACCACGCTGGCAGGGAAGATGGTTCGCTCCCTGGGCGTGGAGGTCTTCAAGGACCAGCAGCTGGCGGTTGCCGAGCGGCGCGACCGGCGTCAGGAGCTGTCGACGATCGCGGTGCCGACGATGGTTCTGGTGGGCGACAGTGACCCGATCACACCGCCGCACCTGGGCCAGGAGGTCGCCTCCGGGATTCCTGGCACACAGTTGGTGACGCTCGAGGGCGTGGGGCACTTCTCCGCCCTCGAGGATCCCGATGGGGTCGCCTCCGCGCTGCTCAGGTGGCTGCTGCGGATCGAGGGAGAGTGAGCCACTGATGAAGTTCATCCACGAGACGCTGCCGCAGCGCGTGGTCTTCGCCTCCGGCGAAGCCTCGTCGGCCGTGGCGGCCGAGGTCGAAGCGCTCGGTGGCGCGAAGGTGATGCTGATCGCCTCGGAGCGGGAGGCGGCCCTGGCCGACCCGATCGCCGCGGCGGTTCCGGTCGCGCTGCGCCACGAAGAGGTCGTGATGCATGTGCCGGTCGAGGTGGCCGCCCGCGCCCGTGAGGCCGCTGCCTCCTGTGGGGCGGATGTGATCGTCACGGTAGGGGGCGGCTCGACCACCGGATTGGGCAAGGCGGTCGCGCTGACCACGGGGCTGCGGATCATCGCCGTGCCGACGACGTACGCCGGCAGCGAGGCGACCGATGTGTGGGGTCTGACCGAGGGCGAGACCAAGCGCACCGGGGCCGATCCGAAGGTGCTGCCGCGCTCGATCGTCTACGACGCCGGCCTGCTGACGACGCTGCCCGGCGAGATGACCGTGTCCAGCGGCCTGAACGCGCTGGCCCATTGTGTGGACTCGATGTGGGGGCCGCGCGCGGATCCCATCGACCGGGCGCTGGCGCAGGAGGGCATCCACGGTTTGGCTGCGGGGCTGCCGCAGGTGGCGGGCGACTCGGCCTCGATCGAGGGGATTGAGAAGACGCTGTACGGCGCCTACCTGGCGGCGGTTGCGTTCGCCTCCGCCGGCTCGGGCATGCACCACAAGATCTGCCATGTGCTCGGCGGCATGTTCAACCTGCCGCACGCACAGACCCATGCGGTCGTGATTCCGTACGTACTGGCCTTCAACGCTCCCCACGCGCCCGAGGCCGAGGCCCGGATCGCGCAGGCGTTCGGCTCGGCAACGGCGTCGCAGGGGCTGGCCGCACTGCGCGACGCCCTAGGCGCGCCACGGGCGTTGAGGGACTACGGCATGCCCGCCGACGGCATCGCCAAGGCCGTCGACCCCATTCTGAAGGCCATCCCGGCCAACAACCCCGCGCCGGTGACTCCGGCGAACATCACCGCCCTGCTGCAGGCAGCATGGTCCGGAGAGGAGCCAGCATGACCGGCACCGGCGAGGCCTCGGCCACCGAGGGTGTCAGCGTGGAGCAGAGCCAGCGCGAGGAGGAGCTGATCCAGCGCGTGGTGCACTCCTTCGACACCTGTGCCGATCCGCGGCTCAAGGAACTCATGACCGCGCTCGTCGAACACGTCCACGCCTTCATCCGGGAGACGCGTCTGACCGAGGCCGAATGGAACAAGGCGATCGAGTTCCTCACCGCCACCGGCCACATCACCGACGACAAACGGCAGGAGTTCATCCTGCTCTCCGACGTGCTGGGCGCGTCGATGCAGACCATCGCGGTCAGCAACGAGGCCTACCGGAACGCCACCGAGGCGACGGTGTGGGGCCCGTTCTTCGTCGAGGGCTCACCGGAGATTCCGCTGGGGGGCGACATGTCCTTCGGCGCGGTCGGGCAGCCGTGCTGGGTCGAGGGCACCGTCACCGACACCGACGGCAAGCCGCTTCCCGGCGCGCTGGTCGAGGTGTGGGAGGCCGACGAGGACGGCCTGTACGACGTGCAGTACGGGGACGACCGCACTGCCGCACGCGCCCACTTCCACACCGACGATCAGGGCTCCTACCGTTTCTGGGGCATCACGCCGACCCCGTACCCGATCCCGCACGACGGCCCGGTCGGACGTCTGCTGCAGGCCGTCGGCCGATCCCCGATGCGTGCCTCCCACCTGCACTTCCTGGTGCGCGTACCCGGCTGCCGGCAGCTGGTCACGCATATCTTCGTGCGCGGTGACGAACTCCTCGACAAGGACAGCGTCTTCGGCGTGAAGGAGTCGCTGGTCAAGGATTTCGAGGAGCAGCCGGCCGGGACGCCCACACCGGACGGCCGGGTCGTCGACGGAGTTTGGTCGAAGGTGCGCTTCGACATCGTGCTCGCGCCGACGGAGGCCTGAGTTCTCCGGGCGTGCCCGGCGGACCGACAGGAGCAGGCCGGAGGCCTCCGGTTGCGGGAGCAGCGAGCCCGGAGATCCGCCCTGTGCGAAATGCATTGGTCAGCCGGAATTTTTTTCTTGTTTCTTCTATCGCTTGATTTCGAATCAGATTCGAAACAAGCAAGTGATCCGCCCGAGGACCACCATCCCGGGCGCGAACGCAGTGACAAAGGAGTCCCTTGCAATGATCAAAGTGACAGTTGATTTCGACCGGTGCGATGCCAACGGGACGTGTGCCGCACTGATGCCGGATGTGTTCCGCATCGGGGACGACGGCCGGCTCGAGCAGCTGACGACCGACGTGGACCCGGGGCGTGAGGCCGAGCTCGAAGAGGTCATCGTGTGTTGCCCGGTCGGCGCGATCGCCCGCGGATGACTGCCATGACTGCCAAGACGACGTTTGACCCGTTCTCGCCCGACGCAGGCACGCACCAGGGCGGCGCGCTCGACGGACGCGCCCTCCTCCAGGGGGCCTACGGCACCGCCGTGCTGGGCTACGACCTGGCCTCCAAGGTGTTGCGCGACAAGCGCTTCCAGAACTCCTCGCTGCGGCTGATGGAGGAGTTCGGCATCACTTCCGGCCCGATCCACGACTTCCGTGCACGCAGCATCATCATGCAGGAGGGCGACCCGCACCTTCGCCTGCGCATGCCGCTCGCCCGCTTCATGAGCCCGGTGACGGTCAAGAAGACGCGCGACGTGCTCCGCCGGATCGTGGAATCGATCAACGCCGATCTCGACGACTCCGCGCCCGTCGACTTCTACGGGGGCGTCACCCAGCGGATCCCGTCGCTGGTCTACTGCCATCTCGCGGGCGCGCCCGCGAGCGACGCCCCCCAGGTGCAGAGCCTGTCCGAGCGCACACTGTCGCTGCTCACCCGGGATCGCAGCATGACACCGGTGATCGTGGAGGCCTACGACGAGCTCTTCGCCTACCTCGCCGACCTCGTTGCCAGGAAGCGCGCCGAAGGGCTGGGCGACGACATGTTGTCGTACCTCATCCAGCTCGGCGACGAGGGCAAGCTGACCGAGCAGGAAGTCCTGGTCGAGGCGACCTCGATGCTCGAGGCGAGTTCCGTCAACACCGCGCACCAGCTAGGCCTGGTCGTCTGGACCCTGCTGCGCAACCGGGAGGCCTGGCAGCGGATCGTCGTCGACCCGACGCTGATCCCCGCGGCGGTCGTCGAGTGCCTGCGGCTCTTTCCGCGCACCGGCGTGGTGAGCAAGATCGCCGTCGAGGACGTCGAGATGGAGGGCACCGTCATCCCTGAGGGGAGCGACGTGCACGTAGCCGTCTGGTCCGCCAACCGCGACCCGGAGAAGTTCGAGCGCCCCGACGAGTTCGACCTCGACCGGGAGCGCAACCAGCCGCTCACCTTCAGCACTGGTTCCCACAACTGCTTGGGGCAGGGGCTGGCCAAGGCCGAGATGGAAGAGGTGGTGCGCCACCTGGCCGAGCACTACCCGGATGCCCGAGTGGTCGAGGACGCCACACGTATCGACCAGGCGGGCGGCCGGTGGCTCATCGACAAGCTCACCGTCGACCTGAAGTCGTCAGGAGGCCAGGCAAATGACCGGTGACACACCCTCGTTGACGGAGACGCTCGCCGCTCACTGGGCGGGCATCGCCTTCCACGAGCTTCCGGACGACGTGGTCGCGGGAGTCAAGGACCACATCCTCGACACGCTCGCCGTCGCGATGCTCGGCGCGACCACCGCCGAGGCGACAAGCGTGATCGACGCGCTGGCGGGGATCCAGGACACCACTTCGGGCTCTCTCGTGTGGGGCACCGGCATCAGGCTCACCCCTGCCCAGGCCGCCCTGGCCAACGGCACGTCGGCGCACGCCCGCGACTTCGACGACGGAGGCGGCCCCGGACACGCCGGCTCGACCGTGCTGCCGGCCGCGATCGCCACGGCCGCGGCGGCAGGCGCATCCGGGCGCGACCTCATCACGGCCACCGTCGCCGGGTACGACATCGGCTACCGGGCCCTGGGGGCCCTGGGCGGCTTCGCCGCGCACACCGACCGCGGCTGGCACTCCAGCGGCACGATGGGCAGTATCGCCGCGGCCGCCGCGGCCGCGAAGTCCCTCGGGCTGGACGCGCAACGGTTCGCCAATGCGCTCGGCATCGCCGGCTCCTTCACGGGCGGCGTGTGGGCCTTCAAGGACGACGGCGCGATGACCAAGCGCCTCCACCCCGGGAAGGCCGGCGAGACGGGCGTCGACGCGGCCGTCCTCGCACGTGCGGGGATCACTGGTCCGCGCCGACTCTTCGAGGCGGAGTGGGGCGGGCTGTTCGCCACGTACAACGGCGGGCAGGGGTTCGCCGAGGCGGCGCTGAAGGATCTCGGTGTCGACTTCAATGTCGCGAGCTCCTACCTCAAGCCCTACGCGTGCTGCCGAGGTTGCCACTCGGCCATCGACACGGTGATGGCCCTGCTCGCCTCGCGACCGATCCAGGCCGAAGACGTGCGGAGCCTGCGCATCACCGCTGGGGAGACGGCGATCAACATGCTCTCGGTCGACCCCGTGGAGACCGTGTTCGACGCCCAGTTCAGCCTCCCGTACTCGGTCGCCCTGGCGCTGTGCGGTGGCCGGCTGAGCCTGGACGAGTACGAGCCGCCCCGGGTCGATGAGCCGCGCGTCAAGGAGACGATGGGCAAGATCTCCATGCACGTCGACGCGCGTATCGAGCTCGAGGACGGTCCCCGCTTCGACATCGAGTTCATGGACGGCGAGGTGCTCACGCTCGAGGCGGGTAACCCGACCACGGCCAAGGGCTCGGCGCAGAACCCGATGTCGCACGAGGAAGTCGTCACCAAGGCGCGGGCCTTGGTCGAGCCGCTCGGCGCCAGGGCGGCCGCGGAACTCATCGACGCGGTGGAGCACCTCGAGGACGCGCCCGATCTCTCGCAGCTCCTGCACGCCCTGCGCGGACGGGCATGAACGGAATGGACGGTATGACGAATCAGGAAACGGTCGAGCGCGCCGAGGTGATCGCCGCCGAGCCGGCCGAGGCGCTGGCAGCGATGCTCGATCTCGACATTCCCCACAAGGCCGGGGACCGGGTGCCACCGCTGTGGCACTGGGTCTATCTGCTCGAGCGCAGCCGGGAGAGCGAGCTGGGAGAGGACGGGCACCCGGTCGTGAGTATCCCGGCGCCCCCGGGCCCGGGCCGTCGGCGCATGTTCGGCGGCGGACGGGTCACGACGCATGGGCTCCTCGAGATCGGCAAGCCGGCGACCAAGGTGACCTCCATCGCGCGGTCCGTCGACAAGCAGGGACGCACGGGCCCGCTGACTCTCACGACGGTCCTCCAGGAGATCTACCAGGACGGGCAGCTGGTGATCCGCGAGGAACAGGACATCGTCTACCGCGCCCCGGGCTCGAGCGCCCTGCCGACGCCCCCCGCGCCGCCCGAGCCCCCGGCCGGCCCGCAGCTGCGGCTCGCCGTCGACGAGCGGATGCTGTTCCGCTTCTCGGCACTGACATACAACGCCCACCGGATCCACTACGACCTGGACTGGTGCCTCAAGGAGGGCTACGACGGCCTGGTCATCCACGGCCCGCTCCTCGCCTTCATGATGGGCGAGCACATGCGGCGCGAGGGCATCGACCTGATCGGTAAGACCTTCGGCTACCGCCTGGTCTCGCCGATGACCAAGGCGCAGACCTTCTCGGTCGTGCCGGGTCCGGACGGCCTCGACAAGGGCGCCGAGGCACGCAGCGCCGCCGGGACGGTGTGCGCCGTGAGCACTGTGACGGAGGTGTGACGCCATGACCGCGCGTGCATTCGACGTCGTGGTCGTCGGCGGCTCCGTCGCGGCGGTCCGCGCCGCGGGGACCATCGCCCGCCAGGCACCGCACCTCAGTCTGACGGTGGTCAGTGACGAGGCCCATCCGCCGCACGAGCGTCCGCCGCTGTCGAAGGCGCGGCTCGAGGAGTCCTTCGACAGGGAGGCGCTGACCTACCCGTCCGCGGCGCGCCTGCGCGAGCAGGGCGTCGTCTTCTCGCTCAACACCCGGGCCGAAGGCCTCGATGTGGACAACCGCCGGCTGCTGACGACGGCCGGGTCCCTGGAATACGGCGCCCTCGTGGCGGCCACGGGGTGCGAGCCGTTCGTGCCGCCGGTGTTCGCCGGACAGCCCGACGTGTTCACACTGCGACGCTACGAAGATGCCGTAGGGCTGCGCGCGGCGGTGTCGAGGCCGGGTGTGTCCGTCGCTGTCGTCGGTGCGGGATTCATCGGCGGAGAGTTCGCAGCCACCTTGGCCAAGGCGGGCCGCCAGGTCGCCGTGATCGACCTGGCAAAGCAGCCACTGGGCCGGTTCGGCGATGCGGTCGCGCAGGAGTACCAGGCCCTGCACCGTGCCGCCGGCGTCCAGCTGCATTTCGGCGCGGCCGTGACCGGTCTCGGCGAGGCCGAGGGCCGGCGGTTTCTTCTGCTCGACGACGGTACGCAGGTACCGGCGGACGTCATCCTGGTCGGGGTCGGCGTACGGCCGTCGACGGCCTGGTTGGAGAACTCCGGGGTGCTTCTGGACAACGGCATCGTCTGCGATGCGACGCTCAAGGCCGCCGACCGGGTCTTCGCCGCCGGTGACGCCGTACGCTGGCCCAATCCGCGGTGGGGCGCCTCGATGCGGATCGAGCACTGGACCAACGCGGCCGAACAGGGGCGCGTGGCGGGCATCAACGCCGTCAACTCCCTCTTGGGCGAGGCCCCCGTCGTCTGTAGCAGTGTGCCCTACTTCTGGTCGGACCAGCACGGTGTCCGGATCCAGTTCGCCGGCTACCGCACCGGTGCGGAGGAGATCGCCGAAGACCGGAACACCGACGGGCTTCTCGTCGTCTACCGCACGGGCGATCTCGTCACGGGTGTGCTCGCCTTCGAACGCCGCCCTCAGTTCGTGAAGCTCCGCGCCATGCTCCGCAACGCGCTGCCGTGGCACCAGGCGCAGCAGATCCTGTCACCAGATCCGGCTCCGGTGGGCTGAGGAGGCTTCGACCGGACGCCCCCATCCGATGATCCTGGCTGTCAGATGAAGGTGGGGGCGTCCTCGGCGCCGACCTGGAACAGAATTCGATCCGGCATTTTTGGCGCCCACGAAATACCCGAGGCTCCGGATATCCATGCATGGAATGCATGGAAAGGGCGATTGAGCAGTATTGGCGCTCGATCAATTTCTCGTTCATCGTGATGTGCGGGCTTCCGAAGCCGAAGCCCCGAGGAATTCATGTGGAGGGTGACAGTGAGCGAAGAGCAACAAGTGGTGGTCGTCGGCGCGGGGCCGACGGGGCTCTTGACAGCACTCGGCCTCGCCCAGCAGGGAATCGAGGTCACTGTCGTCGAACGTGCCCCCGGTCTTCAGGACGCGCCCCGGGCGATCGTCTACCACTGGTCGACCCTGGACGGTCTCGAGCGACTCGGCCTCTTCGAGGCGGCCCGAGCGGCCGGCTTCCTCAAGCAGGACTACGCCTACCGCGTGCGCAAGACCGGCGAGATCATCGAGTACGGACTCCAGCCCCTCGCGGGCCGGGTCAAGCACCCGTACAACCTCCACCTCGGCCAGGGCGCACTCGCCCGCATCATCCTCGACGAGGTGGAGACCTTCGCCAACGTCCGTATCCTGTGGGGCCACGAGCTGGTCGGCATCTCCCAGGACGAGTCGGGCGCCGACCTGCGCCTGAGCTCGGACGCCGGCGAGACCTCGCTCCGCGCCGCCTGGGTGGTCGGCGCGGACGGCGCTCGCTCGACGGTCCGCGGTGCGGTGGAGCTCGGATTCGACGGCATGACATGGCCGGAGCGGTTCGTGGCCGCCAACATCCGCTTCCCCGACGACCGGGAGGGCTGGGCCCAGTCGACGTTCTACGTCGATGACGAGTACAGCGCCATCGTCGTCAAGATCGACGAGTCCGGTGAGCACGGCCTGTGGCGCTACACATACATGGAGGACGCCGCGCTCCCCGCCGAGACGGTGACCGAGCGCCTGCCGGGGTTCCTGGCGAAGGTCTTCGGCGAGGACATCGCGGACAAGGTCGAGCTGGACGCCATCTCGCCCTACCGGATGCACCAGCGCAGCGCGTCGGAGTACCGCGCCGGCCGGGTGCTGCTCGCCGGGGATGCGGCGCACGCCACGAACCCGTGCGGCGGACTGGGCCTCACCATGGGTCTCTTCGACGCGTATGCGCTGATCGAGACGCTCGGCGCGGTCGTCGTCCAGGGCGTCGACGACACCGTCCTCACCAGCTACGCCGATGCCCGTCGCACGGCCTTTGTCGACAAGGCGAGTCCGCGCGCCGCTGCCAACAAGCGGCTGATCTTCCACTCCGGCGATCCGGCCAAGCTCGACCAGGACCTGGAGGTCTTCCGCCGGATGGCCCGCGAGCCCGAACTCGCCGCCGATGCCCTGTACTTCACCAAGACGTTGGAAAGCCCCTCCCTCCTCGCCCGCTGAGCCCGCCCTCTTCTCCAGGAGCACACGCATGCATCCCCTCCAAGGCCTGACCGTCGTCGCGCTCGAGCAGGCGGTGGCCGCCCCGTTCGCCACGCGGCAGCTTGCCGATCTGGGCGCCCGGGTCATCAAGATCGAGCGGCCGGGAGTCGGTGACTTCGCCCGGGGCTACGACGAGACAGTGCGCGGTCTCGCCAGCCACTTCGTCTGGCTCAACCGCTCGAAGGAGTCGGTCTGCCTCGACCTCAAGAGCGAGGACGGCCAGGCGGCCATCCGCGAACTGGTCCGACAGGCCGACGTGTTCATCCAGAACCTCGCGCCTGGCGCGGCAGAGCGGCTGGGCCTGGGCGCCGACGAACTACGTGCCGAGAACCCGGGGCTCATTCACGTGTCGATCTCCGGATACGGCGCAGGGGGCCCGTACTCCAGCAAGAAGGCCTACGACCTCCTCGTGCAGTGCGAGGCGGGACTGGTCTCGATCACGGGCACCGAGGAGGAACCTTCGAAGGTCGGCATCTCCATCGCCGACATCGCGTCAGGCATGTACGCCTACACGGGGATCCTCACCTCGGTCATCCGCCGCCAGCAGACCGGGGAGGGCACGACCATCGAGATCTCCATGCTCGAGGCGCTCGCCGAATGGATGGGCTACCCGCTCAACTACGCCACCTACGGCGGCACGGCGCCTGCCCGTACCGGTGCCCGCCATGCCGCCATCTACCCGTACGGCCCGTTCCGCTGCGGGGACGGCAGCCTGATCTTCCTCGGTCTCCAGAACGAACGCGAATGGCGCGTGTTCTGCGAGGAGATCCTCGACAAGCCCGAGCTGGCCGAGGACCGGCGGTTCCTCCGTAACTCCCTGCGCGTGGAGAACGCGAGCGACCTGCGCGGCGAGATCGAGCGGGCCTTCCTCGGCAGCACGGCGGGCGACGTCGCCGTGAAGCTCGAGCAGGCGGGCATAGCCAACGCCCTGCTGCGGGACATGCACGGGCTCGCCGCCCACCCGCAGTTGGAGGCCCGCGACCGGTGGAAGACGTACGAGTCGCCGAAGGGAACCCTGCGGGCGCTGGTGCCGCCCGTCACCATGGACGGCCTCGACGCGGTCATGGGGCCCGTTCCCGACGTCGGTGAGCACACCACTGCCGTGCTGGCCGAGTTCGGGATCACGGCCGCCGTCGAGCCGGTCCAGGCGTGAGGAGGAGCGACATGACTGGACTGACGGCGCCGGAAGCGAGCGATGTGCTGCGATCGGCCGTCTCCTTCCTCTTCGTGCCGGGCGACCGCCCGGAGCGGTTCGCCAAGGCGGCCGCGGCCGGGGCAGACATCGTCGTCGTCGACCTGGAGGACGCCGTCGCCGAGGAACGCAGGGACAGCGCCCGCGAAGCCATCGCGGCGTACCTTGCGGCCGGCGGCCGCGCCTGCGTCCGGGTCAACGCGGTCACCAGCCCGCACCACCACCGCGACCTGGATGCGCTCACAGACCTGCCCGGCCTGCTCGCGGTGATGCTCGCCAAGGCGGACACCCGCTCCTCGGTGGCGTCGGTCGCGAGCCTCACGGACGTCCCCGTCATCCCGCTCATCGAGTCGGCGGAGGGAGTGGCGCATGCGTACGAGCTGGCGGCCACCGCCGGTGTCGCCCGGCTGGCCTTCGGACACCTCGACTACGCGCACGACATCGGAGCGGAGCCGACCTGGTCGGCGATGCTCCACGCCCGGTCGACGCTGGTGCACGCCTCACGGCTGGCGGGTCTCCCAGGGCCGGTCGACGGCGTGACCACCGCATTGGACGACGAGCTGGTCCTGGCCGACGACCTGAAGCGAGCGCAGGAAGTCGGCCTCGCGGGCAAGCTGTTGATCCACCCCTGCCAGGTGGCGCAGACCTACGCTGCGTTCCGGCCGAGCGCGGAGGCCGTCAGCTGGGCCCGGAGCGTGCTGGCGGCCGCTGGCGGGGGTGAGGCGGTTCGCGTCGACGGGCACATGGTCGACGCGCCGGTCCTCGCCCGTGCCGAGGCGATCCTGCGCAGGATCGAATGAGTCAGTAGGCCATGAGCAGTATCTGCTCGCGGTCGTACGTCAAGTGGGGGTGGGCCGCGCACAGGTGAGCCTGCACTGCGGCCACCAGGGTGTCGTCGTCGGTGCCCTCGAGCAGCTCGCCGCAGGGGCACTCGAGGTACTTTTTCCGCTGCTTTTCCATGGCATTCGACAGTAGCGGCGGAAGGACGTGCGCGGGTGGGCCCCGGACATGTTTTTCCATGCGTGTTCTGCATCGGTGTACGCAAATTCCCGGCATTGTGCGGGCCGCCGCCGGACAGCACGCTGAAGGCAGCGATGTGTTTTTCACGCGACCCCCGCATTCAGGAATTTTCCTGTCGTCACCACCAGGTCCCGGGAACAGGAATGCCCCCTCGAGGGCAGCGCCGCCAAGCCTCGGCGGAGTACCTCTCGGCCTGACCGGACAACCGTCGATCCCAGTACGGAGACAAGACCATGACCGATGCATCAGCCGTCGTCGACGCCTATTTCGCCGCCGTCACCGCGGGCGACCCGGAGGGTGTCGTGGACTTGTTCGCGCCTGATGCGGTCCTCCGGAACGCCGCCGGCACCCTTAACGGGAGGGAGGCGATCGCAGCGATGTACCGCGCTGGCGTCGCTCCGGGAGCGATGAAGCCGAGCCCTCGTCCGTACGTCGTCGACGGAGACACCGTGGCAGTGGAGATCGACCTCTCCGCCAACGGCAATGCCGTCACTCTGGCCGACTTCTTCACCGTCCGCGAGAGCAAGATCCAGCGCTTGGCCATCTACAGCCTGACGCCGGCGAACGCGCGCTTCTTCGACGACAAGACCGGCGAGCAGTCCTGACCGACATCACCCGAGACCACCCACACAACGACAAGGCGCAGACATGAAGGTTGCAGTTTTCGGGCCGGCCCACCGGGTCGGTGTAGTGCGAGACGACCACGTGGTCGACATCAGCGCCGCCTACGCGAAGTACCTGGCCGAGACCTCCGACAGCCCTCGGCCGAAGGCCAGGGCCGCGGCCGAGGTGCCGTCCGAGCTGGGCACGTTCATCGAGGAAGGCGACGGCGCCCTCGCGGGCGCCCGGGCCGCGCTCGACCACCTCCGCGACAACACCGTGGACCCGCGTGGTGTGGACGGCGAGCAGATCGTCTTCCTTCTGGAGGAGGTGCGACTGCACGCCCCCGTGACCGACCGCGCGCGTATCTTCTGCGCCCTCGCGAACTTCGCCGACCACATGCAGAGCGCGGCGCAGAACACCCAGGACGCCGACCGCGAGGCCACGATCCAGCGACTTGTGGCCGGCGGGCCGAAGTACTTCCTCAAGGACTCGCGCGCCGTATCCGCCCACGGCGAGAAGGTGCGCCATCCGGCTCGCACCCAGCGGCTCGACTACGAGGCCGAGATCGTCGCGGTCGTCGGCAAGCGCGGCCGTGACATCGCCGCCGGCGACTTCGAGCCGTACATCTGGGGCTACACCCTCTTCAACGACTGGTCCGTGCGCGACAACATCTCCTTCGGGCCGGACTTCGCCTACTCCAAGAACTTCGACACTTCCGCGACCGTCGGTCCGTGGATCGTCGTGGACGAGGGCCTCGAGCCGCAGGACATCCCGGTGGAGTGCCGCGTCAACGGAGAGGTGCGCCAGAGCGGCAACACCGGCTCGATGATCCACACCTTCGCGGCCCTGGGGGAGTACCTCTCACGCGACACCACTCTGTGGCCCGGTGACCTGATCGCCAGCGGCACGCCCAAGGGCACCGCCGTCGACTCCTCGAAGGAGCAGGCCGACGGCTCGCACCCCGACGCGCTGTTCATCAAGCCGGGTGACGTCGTCGAGGTGTCCTCCAGCGCGATCGGTGCGATCCGTAACGAAGTCGTCAAGCCGGAAAACTGAGCACAACGGGACCATGACCATGCAGAGATACAACGTCGGCGGCATCCTCTACGACCGCCCGTTCAAGATCCGCCGGCTCAACCACTTCGGCATCAGTGTCCAGGACACCGGCGCCGCCGTGACCTTCTACCGCGATCTGCTCGGCTTCAAGGTGTCGGACGTCATCGACCTCCAGGAGAGCGATCCCGGACCGTGGCTCGACGGACTTCCCGACACACGGGTGTACTTCCTGCGCCACAACAGCGACCACCACACGTTCGTCCTGATGCCCCGGCCCTGGGTCGACAAGAACGACAATCCGGCCCGCGACGACATCACGATCAATCAGATCACGTGGCAGGTCGGCACGTTGCGCGAGGTCGTCGAGGCACGCCTGTGGCTGGAGGAGCAGGGCAAGAAGATCAACCGGTACGGCCGCGACCCGGGTTCCAACTGGCACACCTACTTCCCAGACCCGACCGGCCACACCAACGAGCTGGAGTACGGCATCGAGCAGGTCGGCTGGGACGGCCTGAGCAAGCCGGCCGCGCTGTGGCCCTGGGTCCAGGAGCACCCGGAGCTCCCGGCCAAGGCGGAGGCCGACGAACTCATCGAGGCGGTCGCACAGGGGATCGACCTGAAATCCGGCCACCGGTGGCTCGACGACGCGGAGAAGACCTACGACCTCGGCGGCGTGCGCATGGCCCGGCCGTTCGCGCCGGTGCGCCTAGGTCCCGTCAGCCTCTTCGTCGAGGATGTGGTGGCCGCGGAGGCCTTCTACACCGGGACGCTCGGCCTGGTGAAGAGTGAGGAGACCGTGGTCGCGGGGCATCGTGCGGTGTTCCTGCGGGTCAACACCGAGCACCACAGCCTCGGCCTCTTCCCCCTGGAACTGCGCGAGACGCTCGGCCTCGGCGACCACAGCACGCTGCTCTCCTTCGGCATCCAGCTGGGCTCCTACGAGCAGCTGCGCGCGGCGAAGGCCTATCTGGAGGAGCACGGCGTCACGCTCACCGACCTGCCCCGGGAGATCCACCCGGGCATCGACTACGTCGTGCACGCCGTGGACCCCGAGGGCCATGTGATGCAGCTGTACTACTCCATGGAGCAGATCGGCTGGGACGGCGCCGTCCGGCCCGCCGCCGAACGGCGCCCCGTCGAGCCGGGGGTGTGGCCCGAGACGCTCGAGCCGCTCTCCGACACCTATCACGGAGAGACGTTCTGGGGGCCGATCGGCTGACCGGAACGAGCCCGGAACCGAAGCCGGGGCCCACCGACGCGGAACCGTCGATGGGCCCCGGCTTCTTCCTGTCCGGGCGCGCCACCCCACCGTCCGGCAGCCCCGCCTCCAGTGCGGCCTCGGCGAACACGTACGAGTCCAGTGCCGTCTCCGGCGAGGGCTTCAGCACCACCGTGCAGCCGGCCGCCAGCGCTGGGGCGATCTTGAACATGGCCAGGGCCTGCGGGAAGTTCCACGGAGTGATCGCGCCGACCACTCCGACCGGCTCCCGGCGCACGATGGTCGACCCTGCCGGGCTCGGCCGTACTTCCTCCAGTTCGAGGTTCTCCACCAAGTCCGCGTACATGCGCAGCAGGCCGGCCGGAGCACCGCCGTTGAGCATGTGGGACAGCCCGATGGGCATGCCGTTCTCCCTGCTGACCAGCACGGCGGTCGACTCGGCCCGCTTCTCCAGGGCGTCGGCCATACGACGCATGACCGCGGCGCGCTCGCCGGCGGTGGTACGTCCCCAGGGACCGTCGTCAAGGGCGTTGCGGGCGGCGCGCACGGCCGCGTCGACGTCCTGCTCGTCCGCCAGGGCAGCGCCGGCGAGAAGCTCGCCCGTGGCGGCCTCCAGGGCCTGGTGGGTGCGGGCACCGTGCGGGGTGGCCCACTGCCCGTCGATGAAGAACTGCTGACGGTCCTCGGGTGCTTCGGGTGCGGCGACAGAAGGCACAAGTCCTCCAACACGGACGACGATGGGAAGGGGAATACGACGAAGGCCGCCAGGGGCCTCGGGTTAGCCAGCATGCGGAGGGCCTCCGCTCGAGGTAAAGACTCAGAAACTTGCATCCGACCATGCGTGAGGCGGATGGTGATTCGACCGGCAGGAACCCCAGCACGCCCTGCCGCCGTTCGCGACCGCGGGCCGGGGAGTGACGGTCGTGCCAACGGGCATCTCGGCCGCGGAGCACAGAAGCACCGGGCCCGCTGCACATGCGGACGCGGCCGGCCGGGTCGGGTCCGCCGACCGGTCTGGCCACGCCGGTTGACACTGCGTCCGGGACCAGGCACGACCGCGGGCTGCCCCGGGCGCCATGCGCCACGCGCATCACGACCCCGAACATCGTGTGTGTATACAGGCGCCGGCTCCACGGTCAACATGAGCCCACAGCACATGAGATGACCGGACAAGGACGTTCGCCGCACTCCCGTCAGCCCTGCGCCGGCGCCGCGGAAAGGTTCGTGGCTGTGAACGCCCTTGCAACCCAAGGAGCTCACGCCGTGTCCGATGCCGTCAGCCACGTCCCCATGGGCCGCGAGCCGTGACACCGGACGCATCGCCGCCCCGGACGCCGTCCGCCTGGACCGTCCACGTTCCGCACTGCCTCCGGATGCCTCCGGCACAGGCCGGCACGCATCGCTGCTGACGACCGCGAAGTCGACCGGGGCATCCGCCCGCCGAGCGGAACGTTCGCAGCCTGATCGCCGACCCGCACGGTGACAACAACCACCGGCCGAACCGCCTGGAGACCTGGGCGGTCCGGTGGTAAGGCACCGCCACCCCATCCACCCCGCGACAGGGACACGCCTATGTCTGTTTCCCCAACTGCAACCGCTCACGACCGTGACAGCTCCGGCAAGGGCACACGTACTCGTAGTCTCCTCGGCACACTGATCGCCGGTTGCCTGGCCGTCTACGTGGCCCAGCTCGGCACCGCCATACCCGCCACCCTCAACGGCCTGTTCCAGTCCGACCTGCACCCTCTGGGATCCCAGCTCACCTGGATCACCGCGGCGTTCCTGCTCCCGATCTGCGTCCTGGAACTCACCTTCGGCGTTCTCGGCGACCTCTTCGGACGCCGCAGACTCCTGGTCGGCGGCGCAGTGGTCTTGGCCGCCGGCGAGGTCGTCGCCGCCTCCGCACCCGGCGTGTACGTCCTGTGCATCGGACAGGCCCTGTCCGGAATCGGCGCCGCCGCCGTCATCCCGACTTCGCTGACCGCGATCGCTGTTCGCACCGACAGCACCCCCCAGCGGGCACGCATCATCGCGATCTGGGTCACCAGCCTGGCCGTCGGTAACACGACCGCTCCCCTGCTCGGTGGTATCACCGCCAACTTCGGCAGCTGGCGCTGGTCGTTCATCGTCGTCGCCGCCCTCGCCGTTCTCAGCGCACTCGTCAGCGCACTGTTCTGCGCCGAGTCCAATGCTCCGGAGCACCGGAAACTGGACGTACGCGGTCAGATCACCGTCGCCGTCGCGCTCGTCGCGCTGCTCTACGCCGTCGTCCAGGGACCGGCCGACGGCTGGGGCTCGCCCGCCGTCGTCGTCGCGTTCGTGATCGCCGCCGTGTTCCTCGTGCTGTTCGTCCGGGCCGAGCGCACGGCCACGGCGCCGCTGCTGCGACTCGACATCTTCCGCAACCGCTCCTTCGCCATCGCTGCGATCGTCGCCGTCGTCGGCATGTTCGCGTTCCTCGGCGCCGGCTACGCCACGAGCATGCGCATGGGCCCCGTCCAGCACCAGGGCCCGATGCGCATCGCGGTCGCGTTCCTCGTGTCGAACTGTTGGGTGGCCGTGCTGACTCCGCTGACCGAACGCATGTTGACGCGACTGGCACCACGCTGGGTCCTCGGTTTCGGCTTCGCTCTCATCTCCGCCGGCAGCTTCTGGGCGGCCGCCCTGCCCATCGAAGACACCTCGCTGGTGTCGATCACGCTGCCGCTCGGGCTGATCGGCATCGGTTTCGGCTTCGCGGCCTCCTCCATCACCGCCACGGCCGTGAACACGGTGCCCGTGCACCTGGCAGGAATGGCCAGCGCCACCACCAGCCTCCTGCGTGACCTCGGATTCGCCCTCGGCCCCGCCGTCGTCGGCGCCATCGCGCTCAGCCGTGCCGACTCGCTCTTCCAGACAGGCCTCGCGCACGCCACGGACCTGAGCCCCGAGGCGCAGGCTGCCGCTGGGCAGGTCGCCGCATCGGGAGGTCCGCTGGCCGTCAACTCGGCTCCGGCCGGCTCGCCGCCTGCCCAGGCGGCGGACCTCGCCCTCCAGTCCCTCGGCAGCGGCTACGCCACCGGCTACGCCGTGTGCGGCATCGCTGCCCTTCTGTGCTGCCTTCTCGCCATCGGCGCGCTGCGCGGCAAGGGCCAGGACGATGAGGCAACCAGCGTCCCGGCCGAACCGGTGGCCGTCTGACCAGTCGTCCCGGCACGCCGGGACGACTGCGGGGTCTTGAACGACCCCTGGGCCGTTCCGGCGTCGGGGCCGGGCTCCTTCTCCCGCCCCGCACGCGGAGCGCTGCTCGCTGCTCACGCAGGAGCGGGCCTGGCCGGTCGGGAACAGCGCGAGCACGGCCCGAGTGGCTCTGACGCCTGACGCGGGCCGCGCGCCAAACCGACGCCGGGGAAGGCTCCCCGGCTCTTCAGCGCGCTCGCTCTCAACTCCCCTGTATCGATTCGAAAAGGAGTAACCAGCATGCCGGACAACGACGTCCGCCAGACACGACGCGTCGCCTTCTCCAGCTTCCTGGGCAGCGCGGTGGAGTTCTACGACTTCCTGCTGTACGGGGCGGCCGCCTCACTGGTGTTCAACCAGCTGTTCTTCACCCGCCTGACCCCCCTGGCGGGGACTCTGGCCTCCTTCGCCACACTGGCGATCGGGTATCTCGCCCGGCCGCTGGGCGGCATCGTCTTCGGCCACTTCGGCGACCGGCTGGGCCGGAAATCGATGTTGATGATCACTATGTCGCTGATGGGCCTGGCCAGCTTCTGCATCGGTCTGCTGCCCACCTACGACACCATTGGCCTCTGGGCGCCCACGCTGCTCGTCGTGCTGCGGCTGATCCAGGGTGTGGCGGTCGGCGGTGAGTGGGGCGGCGCCGCGCTGATGGCCTTCGAGCACGCTCCCGCACGCCGGCGCGGGCTCGCGGCGAGCTTCGCCAACATGGGCGGGCCCGCGGGCTCCGTCCTCGCCACCACCATGCTGGCGGCGTTCTCCGCGCTGCCGGAGGACGCGTTCCTTTCGTGGGGCTGGCGGGTGCCGTTCCTGTTCAGTGTCGTGCTTCTGGCGATCGGCCTGTTCGTACGCCTCCGGGTGGCCGAGAGCCCGGCCTTCCAGGAGGCCGCACGCAGGGCCGCCACGGCTCCCGAGAAGGAAGAGGTCCCACTGCTGGCGGTATTGCGGAGACACCCGAAGAACATCACGCTGGCGGCGCTGGGCGGTTCCGCACCGATTCTGGTGCAGTCGCTGCTGGCGACGTTCATGCTGACGTACGCCATGGATGCCGGATACGACCGCTCCACGGTGCTCGCCGCGCAGACCGCTTCGGCCGCCCTCCACATCCTGACCATCCCGGCCTACGCGGCCCTGTCGGACCGGGTCGGCCGCAAGCCCGTGATGATCGGTGGCGCGATCGGCTCGGCGATTGCCGCCTACCCGTTGTTCGCACTGGTCGACAGCGGATCGGTCACCGCGCTCTATGTCGCCTACGTGATCGGGAATCCGTTGCTCCAAGCCGCCATGTACGGGCCGATGGCCGCGTTCGTGAGCGAGATGTTCGGCACCCGCGCGCGATACACCGGCGCGTCCCTGGGGTACCAGCTCGCCACCACACTGGGTGGCGGCCTGGCGCCCCTGGCGGCGACCGCGCTCCTGGCAGGCGCGGGCGACGGCAAGGACGCCACTCCGGTTGTCCTCTTCCTCGCGGGTGCCTGCCTCCTCAGCGCCGTCGCTGTCGCGCTGACCCGGGAGACGAACCGGTCCGACCTTGAGGACGCCACGTTCCCGGCCCCGGTCGCGAGCGCCGAAGCCTCGCGAAGGCGAACGTCGTGAACCACCCCGGGATCGGTGGAGGGGCCATCGGGTTCGCACGGTCGCTACTGGCCCAGCCTCCGCGCCCTGCAGCCTTGAAGCCATTCCTGGCATCGACGGCGTCCACACCGTCGCCCTCGTCATCGACGAGGAGCAGCAGCGGAGACGGGCTGGCATGCGGTCCACGCTCCCGCCGCCTCGATCGCGGCGACCGCTGTGTGCACCGGTGCCCGGCAGCCAGGGGTCGGGTTCGTCGGTCTTGGCCAGGATCACCGCGTTGGCGCCCTGGCGGGCCGCCGCGGTGAGAATGGCGAGCCCGATGCCGCGGCTGCCGTCGGACATCACGATGGCCCGATCCTTCAGTGGTGTCCCATGCTGATGCTCCTGTCGCCGATCCGGCGTGTGTCGCGACGGCCGGTGAGCCATGGAGGCCGCCTCTCGTACGGACGCGAACGCGATGACCCGGTCCAGCGCTGCGCCCTTGCAGGTTGGCCGCTGGTCAGGATCGTCGGCTGAGGTCATCCCTGTGGGAGCGGAGGAGACCTCGTCCGGCGAGCCGACGCCGCGGGGCGATCCTGGAGGCGGCGGGCGAGGAGTCAGCGGTCCACGGTTTCGACGGGGCACGTGTGGTCCGTATCGCCTCCGCCGCGGGTGTGAGCCCCCAGCTGATCACGTACTACTTCGGAAGCAAGCAAGGGTCTACGAGCCCTCACCGAGCGGGGATGGACTGGATGACCACGTCGTCGAAGAGGCCGACGCCGGCGCACCAGGCCTCAACGGGGCGGGGACCGGTGGGGTTGCTGACGCCGCCTATTCGGTCCCCGCCGGTTCCGCCCGTGTGGATTCCTCCCGCACGCGGCTTTCGACATCGCTCACCGACGGGCGTGTGTACCGGCCGTGGGCCGGCAACTCTCTCCGACGGGAGTCCAGGCGGTATGAAGGCAGGAACTCACGACTGACGCTCCGGAACAAGGACGATGTCGAACTTCGTACGCGACCAGGGCCCTTCGAGGGCATGCCCGTCGGGTGTCGGCGTGCCGGCCTTCTGCGGCTCGAATCGCTTGACGAGGGATTCCTTGACGCCGAAGACCGAGTCGCCGGTCTCCAGCTGTGGGTCGCCCTCGACGAAGAGGTGCGTCACCAGTGTGCGATGTCCTGGGCGGGTGACCATGAAGTGCAGGTGGGCGGCGCGCATCGGACTGCGGCCCACCGCGGCAAGCAGGGCTCCGACCGGGCCGTCGTGCGGGATGGGGTACGGGGTCGGCTGCAGGGCCCAGAACCGGAACCGGGCCTGGTCGTCGGAGTAGAGGTGGGCCCGGCCGTAGACACGTCCGTCACTGTGCTGGACGTCGTAGAGGCCCTCGTCGTCGGCTTCCCATACCTCGATGCGCGCGCCGGGGAGCGGTGTGCCCATGGTGTCGCGGACCGTGCCTTCGACCCAGCAGGGTGTGCCGGGCGCGCCGCCGCCAATGTCGCCGCCCTGCTCGATGTGTGGGGCATCCTCGACGAAGAAGGGGCCGAAGACGGTTGCTTCGGTGGCGTCACCGACGGCTTCGTTGCTCACGGCGATGGTCTGCATGGAGATGCCGAGGACGTCGGAGAGGAGGATGAATTCCTGGCGCTTGTCGTCGGTGATGTGACCGGCGTCGGTGAGGAACCGGATCGCGGTCTCCCACTCATCCTGTGTGAGGCAGACTTCGCGGACGTAGGCGTGCAGGTGGCGGACGAGCGACTGGAGCAATTGCTTGAGGCGCGGGTTGGCGGCCTTCTCGAAGCTGGCGGCAACCTCGTCGACCAGGGCCTGCTCGCGGGCAGTCTGCTCGGCGGTGATCTCCGTGGATGTTCCGGTAGTCACAGGGCGGTTCCTTCCCACGCGGCGTGGAGCAGTGCCGTGAGGTTGTTCTTGTCTACGGGGGTGGGGTTGGTGGAGGGGACCGCCGGGAGGATTGTCTCGGCGGCCGAGGGGATGTCCTCTTCGCGGAAGCCGTAGTCGCGCAGGGCCCGGGGGCGTCGATTCGTTTGCGGAGCTGGTCGAGGCCCTGGACCGCGGTCGGTGCGCCGAAGACGCGGGCCAGCCGCCGCTCGGCCTCGGGGCATGGGAGGCGTTGAGGGCGAGGACATGGGGCAGCACGGTGGCATGGGTTTCGGCGTGCGGGAGGTCGAAGCGGCCGCCGAGAACATGGCAGATCTTGTGGTGCAGGCCCGAGCCGGCGGAGGCGAAGGCGACCGCGGCCAAGTAGCAGCCGTAGAGGGCTCGTTCCCGAGCCGCCAGGTCCGTGGGGTCGTCGACGATGCCGACCAGTGCCTCGGCCAGGGCGGTGGCGCCCTCGGTGGCGAGGGCCCGGTTGATGGGGTCCGCACGGGGAGCCCACAAGGAGTCGCTCTCGGCTGGCGCGCCCGGATCGACGGCCGACAAGCTCGCCGCGCTCAAGCCGGCGTTCCGCCCCGACGGTGTGATCACGGCGGGCAACGCCTCGCCGCTGAGCGACGGCGCCTCGGCCGTGCTCGGCTCGCAAGCCGCCGCGGCACCGACCCGCTGGCCCGCATCGCGGGGCGCGGCACATACGCCCTCGATCCGCAGATGTTCGGCTTCGCGCCGGTCGAGGCGGCGAACCGAGCCCTGAAGAGCGCGGGCATCACCTGGTCCGACGTCTCCGCGGTCGAGCTCAACGAGGCGTTCGCCGTGCAGTCACTGGCCTGTATGGACGCCTGGAAGATCGACCCGGAGACCGTCAACACCAAGGGCGGGGCCATCGCGCTCGGCCACCCGCTGGGCGCCTCCGACGGCAGGCTCCTCGGCACGCTCGCCCATCGGCTGAAGGAGTCCGGCGAGCGCTGGGGCGTCGCCGCGATCTGCATCGGCGTCGGCCAGGCACTCGCCGTCGTCCTGCAGAACGCCACGGAGGCGAAGCGATGACCACGCGGCTGTGTGCCGACGCCGACGAGGCGGTCGCCGGGATCGAGGACGGCTCCAGGGTCCTCGTCGGCGGCTTCGGGATGGCCGGTATGCCGGTCCAGTTGATCGACGCGCTCATCCGCCAGGGCGCCAAGAACCTGACCGTCGTGTCCAACAACGCCGGCAACGGCGCCACGGGCCTGGCAGCACTGCTGGCGAAGGGAAGGGTCCGCAAGGTCGTCTGCTCCTTCCCCCGGCAGGCCGACTCCTACGTCTTCGACGACCTGTACCGGTCCGGCAGGATCGAGCTGGAAGTGGTGCCGCAGGGCAACCTCGCCGAGCGGATGCGGGCGGCCGGAGCCGGTATCGGGGCCTTCTTCTGCCCCACCGGAGTCGGGACCTTGCTGGCCGAGGGCAAGGAGACCCGTGTCATCGACGGCCGAACCTATGTGCTGGAGTACCCGATCAAGGGAGATGTCGCGCTGATCGGCGCCCACCGGGCCGACCGCATGGGCAACCTCGTCTACCGCAAGACCGCCCGCAACTTCGGACCGGTCATGGCCACCGCCGCGACCAACGTGATCGCACAGGTCCGCGAGATCGTCGGCACCGGAGAAATCGATCCCGAGACCGTGGTCACACCGAGCATCTATGTCGACCGCGTGGTGCAGGAGACAACCACATGAACCCCGACCGGAACGCCGCCGACAGCGAGCGCGGCCCCTTGGACAAGCACGACATCGCCGCCCTCGTGGCGCGGGACATCCCCCACGGCGCCTTCGTCAACCTCGGCATCGGGCAGCCGACCCTTGTCGCGGATCACCTCCCGGCCGACTCCGGCGTGGTGCTCCACACCGAGAACGCCATGCTCAACATGGGCCCCGCCGCCCAGGGCGACGAAATCGACTGCGATCTCACCAACGCCGGCAAGGTCCCCATGGACCTGGCGATCGGAACCAAGAAGGTCTTCGTCGTGATGACGCTGTTCACCAAGACCGGCGCTCCCAAGCTGGTCCCCCGGTGCACCTACCCACTGACCGGGCTGGGCTGCGTCGACCGCATATACACCGACCTCGCGGTGTTCGACATCACCCCGCAAGGCGTCTCGGTCAGGCAGACCTGCGGCACCACCGTCGACGAACTCGCGGCCCGCCTGGACCTGCCGCTCCTGCCCGTCCCAACCTGACACCTGCATTCCGCGTAATTCGCTTCGCCTGATGGTCCAACAGGAATTCGCCCAGGCCGTCACCAACGGCATGCCGGCGAGGGCCGGTACGTCGGCATGCTTCCAGGTAGGCACGCGTAAAGGCCTCAGAGCCTGACGGACCATCAGTTTTAATAGGTCCTTGGGGCGGCCGATGCCCTGCGCAAACACAGAAGTCCGGCTGGAGTGCTAACCAAGATCCGGACCGTACCCGGACCAACCCATGCCGCAGGAACGCTGAACCGCACGTTTCCACTGGTCATCAGGGATGTCACCTGTGTACCACCAGCAGAGGGAGAACCTGCTGGGCGCTCCGCGCAAGTGGCTGAGCATGACCGCTTGTATCGCCCGTAACGCCCACACCGCACATAGTGCGCAGGCATAAAACCGCAGGTCATGAGCCCTTCGAGGCCCGTTCGAGGATCGCCACGCACTCCACATGGTGCGCCATCGGAAAGATGTCGGCCTGAGCGAGTCACGGAAAAGCCCAGGTCAGAGCCGCTTTCTCGGCTCATCACCCTGCGTGCGGGCGCCCAGAGCGTCAAACGAGCGCCATGACCAACAGTCCATTGTCCTGCTCGGGGCGGAACAGGCTGCCACGACCAGCTCCGCCTGCACGAGTCCGCCCCGCTCACTCCGGACGCCGGCTCGCGCAACATGACCCGCACCACTTCTCCGGCCGCCCACAGCACCCCGGACCGCGCCAAGGGACCTCTCGGGCGCGGACGCCGAGGACCTCGCGCTGCACCGGGAGAAGTTCCGGCGGCGCCTGCCGGAGTCGCTGGACGAGTTGGGCGGCCCTACCCAGGGGATCGCGGAGCTGCCGCTACATACGGCCTGGTCCGGGATGACCTCGTACGACATGGGCAAGCCTCGCCAGCGCATGGGCCTGTATCGCACCGTCCTACACGAGGGCCTGCGCGACGACCTGCCCCGCTACCTCGACCAGGACCAGCTCCTCCAGATGTGGCCGGTGCTGCGCACCCTCGCCGGACGCACCGTGCGCACCGTGCGGGAAGACGCCTTCCCCCAGCTCGCCTCCCGCACCCGGGCAGCCGCGTGACAAACATGCCGGAGCTGCACGCACGGCTCCTGGCGGATGTGATCGCGCTCGGCTCCCCATATCCCCTGGTCCTCACCGCCGGGCATGCCGTGCGGGCGCACCGCCTCGTGAACCGCCCCAGCCAGGACCTAAAAGGTACCTTGACATAGGTACCTTGTCATATATAACTTGGTGGCATGTCCGGAACCAGCGAGGCTCGCCAGAGCCAGAGCATCGACCACGTGGCCGTGGGCCTCGCGGCGTGCCTGCCCGCGCTGAATCAGTACCTCAAACAGGGCATCGCCCAACTGCCGTACCCCAAGCTCCCCGAGCGGCAGCTGGCGCTGCTTCAGTACGTCGCCGAGCACGACGGCGCCACCGTCCACAAGGCGGCCGGCGCGCTGCGGATGATGCCGAACAACGTCAGCGCCCTGGTCACCCACCTCACCGAAGCGGGCCTGCTCGAGCGGCGCCAGGACGACACCGACAAGCGCGTGGCGCACCTGTACGTCACCGCCAAGGCCCGTCAGCGCATCGGCGAGGCCGAGAGCATCACGGCGGGGCAGCTCGCGTCCGCGCTGCGCACCCTCACCGACGGCGACCTCGACGCCCTCGGCTCGGCGCTCGGGGCCCTCGAAGCTCTCGCCCGGCATCTGCACGACCACGTCGCCTGACCGGTCCCCGACTCCAGTACGCCTCCTGCCCTCGCCGCTGCTGCGGCGGGGCTGGGTGTGCTGCTCGCCCACGCATGTCCACGCGCCCCCAACTGCGCGCCACACGTCCCGAGGACACCTCAACCCATGTCTGTCACCGCTGTCTCCACAGCGCCCACTCCCGTATCCGACCCGCACCGCCGCGGTGTCCGCGCCAACCCGTGGCTGACGCTGGTCGCTGTCGCGTTCGGCCTGTTCATGGTCGGCCTCGACGGCTCCGTCGTCTCGATCGCCAACGCCGAGATCGCCCGCGACCTGAACGCCACCACCGCCGAACTGCAGTGGGTCACCAACTCCTACCTGCTCGCCCTCGCCGCCACCCTCATCCTCGGCGGCAAGCTCGGCGACCGCTTCGGACGCCGTACCCTCTTCCTCGTCGGCGTCGTCGGATTCACCGCCGCGTCCGTCGCGATCGGCCTCGCCGGCTCGATCGAGGGTGTCATCGCCTTCCGCGCCGTACAGGGCGCCTTCGGTGCGATGCTCATGCCCAACACCCTCGCGCTGCTGCGTGCCGTCTTCCCGCCGAAGAAGTTCGGCATGGCGGTCGGCATCTGGGCGATGATCTCGTCCGTCTCGACCGCACTCGGCCCGATCGTCGGCGGACTGCTCGTCGAGCACGTCAACTGGGAGTCCGTCTTCTACATCAACGCCCCCATCGGCGTCATCGCCCTCGTCTTCGGCCTCGTGGTTCTGCCGCAGTCCAGGAACGAGGCGGCCGCGAGCGAGAAGTTCGACGTGCCCGGCGTCGTGCTGCTCGCGTTCGGACTGCTCGCCGTCGTCTTCGGCGTCGTCAAGGGCGAGACGTGGGGCTGGACTTCGGCCGGCACGCTCGGCGCGATCGCCGGGGGCGTCGTCGTCCTGGTCCTCTTCGGCTGGTACGAGACCCGCGTCGCGCACCCGCTCCTCCCCATGCGGCTGTTCCGCAACCCGGCCCTGACCATCGGTACGATCGTCACCGCGCTGAACTTCTTCGTCCTGCTCGGCGTGATCTTCTTCGTGATGCTGTACCTGCAGAACGTACGAGGCTTCACGCCTGTCGAGGCCGGTGTGCGCACCCTGCCGCTCAGCCTGGCCTCCATGGTGGCCTCGCCGCTCGGCGCGAAGCTCACCGAGAAGTTCGGCCCGCGCCTGACCATGCCGCTGGGGATGGTGCTGCAGGCCGCAGCCGCGTTGACGATGCTCGCGTGGAGCGCCGACTCGTCGTACAACATCCTGTGGCCGCCGTTCGTGGCCCTCGGCCTCGGCGTCGGCATGGTGATGTCCGCATCCTCCGACGCGATCGTCGGCAACGCCCCCGTCCAGGACAGTGGCGTCGCGGGTGGCCTCCAGTCCACCTCGCTACAGGTTGGCGGAGCGCTCGGCACGTCGGTGCTCGTCTCCCTCATCAGCAGCCGCGTCGGCTCCACACTCACGGACTCACTGACCGACGCGGGTGTGCCCCACTCGGTCGCCGCTCGCCTCGAGGAGGCGAAGGACGCGGTCGCCATGGGCGTCGCCCCGGTCTCCGACGCGATGCCGGCACAGCTCAGGGCGGCCGTGGCGGAGGGCAGCCACACCGCCTTCATGAACGGCGTCCACACCGCCGTCCTGGTCACCGGCATCCTCGCCCTCGTCGGCGCCGCCCTCGCGGCGCTCGGCCTCCGCGGCCGGAAGGAAGAAAAGGCGCCGAGCCTGGTTGCCGCCTCGGCTCCGGCCGCCACTCCGAGCCAGCCGCTCACCACGGCCGTCCCGACGGCGACCGCGAGCGCCGCGGCCGAGGTCCCGTCCTCCGGCGGCATCCCGGTCAGCGGCCACGAGGGGATCCAGCGAGGCTGACCCGCCCGTACGCATCCGGCCCTCCGCCCTTCCGGGCGGGGGCCGTTTCCGTACAGTCGCCCAGTCTTGTCTGACCGTGCGTGCCGATAACCCATGTCACCCGTGCTGAGCAGCAGTTATCGTCACGATGTGATCACGTCGACGGTCTCCACGGCCGTCACGGTGCACGCTCGGATCCCGTGGCAGTACGTCTGATCTACCAGTTCTGCTGCCTGCTCCTAGGCTGGCTGCGCCTGCTGGCCCGCTCCTCCGCGGCGAAAGACGTCGAGATCTTGGTGCTGCGCCATCAGCTGAGCGTCCTGGAACGCGGCAGGCCAAAGCCCGCCTTCACCCTCGTCGACCGGGGCCACCGGCACCCCGTCCGGTGTCGGCTACGCCCGCACACCGCCCTGGCTGTTGCGGCCGGGCGACGTGGTGGAGGTCGAGGCCAAGCGTCTCGGGGTCCTGCGCAACACGATCGTCGGCGACGGGCACCGCCGGAATTCCGCGTTCGCGGGAACTGGACGGAAGGAACGTGCGTGAGCGGCCGTCGGACGCGGTCGACACGAGTGTCGGGATTCCAGGTTGTTGGCGTGGTGAAGAGGTGAGTACTCCAGGGAGGTGCCGTTGGCGCCGAAGTGGATGCCGAAGCGGGCCTCGTTCGGGCAGATGGCAGTCGCCTACGCGGGGCTGTACCTGGCCTCCGACGAGGCCGCATGGGTCACGGGGACGAACATCGTGGTCGACGGCGGGGCAAGCGCGATCATGTAGCGGTCGCATTGCTCACGCGCCGGCGGCTACCAATGCGCCTCGCCAAGTCCTGCGCAAGAAAGAAGCGTGCGGCTCTTCTTGAGGGAAGTTCCTGATCAGGCGGTGAGCTGGTAGCGGTGTTGGTCGGGTGTGGGGTAGAGACGCTGGTGCTCGCGTTCGAGGTGGTAGGCCCAGTAGGCGTCGAAGTCGCCGTTGTCGATGAGGGCGCGGAGCTTGAAGACGGCTTCGGCCCCGTCGAGGCCCCAGTGGGCGCCGGTGATGTCGAGACGGTCGCCGATCAAGTGCCGGCACGCTCCTTCGATCGCTCCGGTGGCGATCGGCCAGCCGGCTTCGAGAGCGGTGTCGTAGCGGAGGTGGTCGAGGTGGCCGGTGAGGTAGCGGACACAGACGTCGACGCCGGTGCGCTTGTTCTTCGACAGCTGTTGCCGGTCGGCCTGGGCGGCCATCTCGATGGCGGCGCAGGCGGCCTGACCATGCAGGATCGTGGTGAGGTGGCTGGCGACCCACGCCACGTCGGCCGTGCCGGGCTTGTGGAAGCAGTGCGCCGCGCCCCAGCAGTACTTCGCCACGTGCACGATATCGAGGAGCACGTGCGGGCTGATGCCGCGGTCGGCGGCCTACCGCTCGAGAAGGTCGAGTTGGTGGCGGGCGCCATCGACGAGTGCCAGCCGGGTGCGATAGTGAGCTGGGTCGCGGGCCCCTGCCTGGTCGAAGGCGTCGGTGATCACGTCTTCGGGCTGGTGGACCACAGAGGCGTTCAACCACTTCCGCTCGGCCTTCGGCCCTTTGCGTGGCGTGCGGTCCCCGCTGCGGCCCTCGGGCGGGGCGATCACATCGTGGGGGCGGCGCAGGGCCAGCTTCGCATCGTAGACACAGGCCAGGGTGGCCATCCGCTTGCGGTGGGGCATCTCGCCCGGAGCGAGCCGGCCGCGCGGTGAGTTCTTCTTGGCCAGATGGGCCTTGAGCGTGTCGGATCGGAGGGCTTCGGGGCGCATGACCACGCCCTTGGCATCGACCTGGAGGACAAGCAGCATCTCGGCGGTGGAGGGGGCGGGGATCTTCCACTCACGGTAGAAGCCGTCGATGTCCCGGGCGGCGGCGATCACGAGCTGTCCGAGCTGCCGCTTGCCGAGCACTCTTCCGCAGCGCCGCTCGACGGCGGGCTTGGCCTGGTCGAACGAGCCGCGTACTGCTTCCTCGACCGCAAGGCGCCGCAGCCCCATCGAGTGCCGTCCGGCAGACAGGGCGAGCCGTGCGTCGGCGACGTAGACGTTGTGCAGCCCCTTCTGCCGGAAGGCCACCCGCCTCACGCGCACCAGACCGAACTTGCAAGCCAGCCGCCTGGCGTGCGCGTACTCGCGGTACGGGCGAAGGTGTCCGTCCGCCCCACCGCCTTCGCCTTGGTGCGGCGGGCCTGCTCCTCCTCTCGTGACTAGCGTAAATACCTGCACATCGGGAGGGAACTGCCTTGATCTCCGCGCTAGCCAGGACGGCGTCAAAGGCATCGGAGAACTTCCCGTCCCGGTCCCGCAGGAAGAACCCGAACCGGTGCACCCGGCCCTCGATGTCCAGGCCCCACCAGTCCCTGCAACAGCGCCCTCCGCAGGCCGTGGAGACCGACCAGCCAGCCCAGGTCGTCCCCCTGACTGGCTCGATCCGCCGTACCCAACGGCTCGGCGGACTGATCAACGAATACCGGCAGACAGCGTGACCGCGCCGAACTCACGGCCAGAACCGGGAATTTCACGCGGTACAGGACTTCTACAACGGGCATCGACCTCACCGGACGCTCAGTCACGCCGCGCCGCTGCGCGCACTACCTGCACCGATCAATGATCAGGGCCGGATCACTCGCCTCGACGTCCGTCGACACGATCGACTCGGCGGAGTCCTCCATGAGTACCGCTATGCCGCATGACCAGCACGGATGCTTTATCGGCACCGCAGTGACGAGGGTTCTCGGTACCCACACGGTTACAGGCCGGGCCAGGACGGGACCGCCGGGGACGGGAACTAACAGGAACTGATGGAGAAAGCCGAGCCGATGGACGTCGACGACCGTGAACCCGGCACGTTCCCGAACCCCTTACGCATCGTGCTCGTGACCCTGATGGCGTGGCCCCGCTCGCCCTGAGCGGCCTGAACAATCGACAGCGCACCGGCCGCCAGGAGCAATCCCGTGCCGCGCCCGGCGGCCACAGCCGACACCCCGCCACCGACGTGCAGTTCCCCGACGCCCCGGGCAGACAGCGAAGTCAGCGAGGGCCATCAGGAATTGCTTCCGAAACGGGCAAGGGCCGGAATTGCTGCGGCATCGCCCGGCCTCTGTGCGAGGCGGCCCGTCAATAGTCTTCAGCATGCGCTCCCGCTCCTGCCGCGGCATGTCGCCCGGCATCCGCACCATCTCAGTGAGATCGTCCATCGCCGGCGTCACCGCTCGCTGGCAAAATCGACATCAGTCCGAGTGGCCTCCGGCGTGATCTGCGGCCTGTCAGGACGGCGCCAGGGATGCGCGATGGGCGCAGACACAGCCCGCCACCAGGGGTCGGTCGGGAGCGTGCCTGCAGGTTCGAAGGGCTCGCCGGGCCGCGGAGACGCAACCGCCTGCCCGACCTCCTCAGCAGCGTCCTTCGTCCACTCCCCCGGCTCCGCCCACGGGTGCAGGGACAGGTTGAAGGTGCCCCAGTGGATCGGCAGCAGCACACCATGCGGCTTGTGTCCTTGCAGGTCAAGGTGTGCTTGGACTCCCTGAGCGGGCGACATGTGGATGTCCGGCCACGCCCCAGGCAGGGGGGTATAGTCCTTGTGGTTCTTGGGCCAGTAGTCGCTGTACGCGCCGATCTGGATCATCGTGGCGTCGAAGGGGCCGTGCTCGGCGCCGATGTCCTTGAAGCCGGGGAAATACCCGGTGTCCCCGCTGTGGTAGATCCGGTGTTCGTCGCCCGCCACGGCCCAGGACGCCCAGAGTGTGTGCTGCTGGTTGCGCAGGCCGCGGCCGCAGAAGTGGCGGGCGGGGGTGGCGGTCAGGGAGAGGCCGGAGACCTTGGTGGACTCGTTCCAGTCGAGCTCGCGGAGCCGGTCTGCCGATATGCCCCAGCGCTCCAGATGGGCGCCGACGCCGAGCGGCACGGCGAACACGGTGTCCGTGCCGGCCAGCTCCTTGATCGTGGGCAGGTCGAGGTGGTCGTAGTGGTCGTGCGAGATGACGATCACGTCGACCGGGCCCAGCTCGGCCAGCGGCACGGGTACGGGGTGCAGCCGCTTGGGGCCCGCGAAGTCGAAGGGGGAACACCGCTCGCCCCAGACCGGGTCGAACAGCACGCGGCGGCCGTCGATCTCGGCGAGCACGCTCGAGTGCCCCATCCAGGTGAGCCGCAGCCCGCTCGCCGGGGGCCTGGCCAGGTCGGCGAGGGTCGTGGCGTGCACCGGCACCGGTTCGGCGGGCGCGCGCCTGGCGCGCTCCTCCTTGCGGAAATACATCTTCGCCAGCTCGAACGCTGAGCCTGAGGAAGGGCGGGTCCGGGCGCCCACCGGGTTCTGGAACGAACCGTTGGCGAAGTTCGGCGATCTGTGGATCCGCGCCAGCCGCTCGCCCTCCGGTTCCGCGCCGAAGGCGGCGGGCCGCAGCGAGCGCAGCCCCGAGCTCAGAGAACGGGAACCGGTCACGGCACCTCCTGTGGTCGTAGGTCATCCATTATGTGGGGCCCCTCTGACAGGACCGGGTCGGCGAGATGACGGCGCGATGACCGCGGCCGTTCGCTCTCCTCCGGCCTCCGGAGCCTCCAGGGATCTCCGGGGACTCCGGGTGGCCCTCGCCCTCCGGCGCCCCTCGTAAGGACGCCGCAATCGGCTCCGGGGATGCCTCGTCCTCGACGGGCGTGGTACTCGGGCTGTGGCACTCGGAAAAGTCAGCCCGCATGTCACATCCGCGGCGCCCCGGTCCGTCGTACCGGTGACAGCACACCGCATGCATCAGGACGGAAGGTGGCCCCATGGCCCGCATCTCTCTCGACCCGCCCCGGACTCTGTTCTTCCGCATCGTGGAGTGGTACTCGAAGCGCACGTACGGCAAGGTCTTGGACCCCGCGAAGGCGCTCGCCCACCATCCGCGAGTGCTGTGGGGCGATCTCCGCTTCGAGCAGTCCGTGGCGAAGTGGGACAGGCTCAACCCGGATCTTAAGGCGCTCGCGGAGATGGCCACGGCCGCGTCGATCGGCTGCTCGTGGTGCATGGACTTCGGGTACTGGAAGGAGCACGGCCGAGGCATGACGGAGCAGAAGCTGCGCGACGTCCCGGCCTGGCGCGACAGCGACGCGTACACACCCCTGGAGCGCGACGTCCTCGCCTACGCGGAGGCGATGACCGCGACTCCGCCGACCGTCGATGACGACCTGGCCGGCCGCCTGCGCAGGCGCCTGGGCGACGCAGCCTTCGTCGAGCTGACGGCCATGGTCGCGGTCGAGAACCTGCGCTCGCGCATGAACTCGGCGCTGGGCCTGACCAGCCAGGGATTCAAGGACTCGTGCGATCTCCGGGACGGCCCGGCGACGCGGGGTGCGGCGGCATCGTCGGGTGCCTGACCAGTCGCTTCCTGGCCAAGGGCGCTGTCCGGTCCGGGGACAGCGCCGCGGCGCCCTGATCTCGGGCGCTGCCCCCCACGCTCAGGGCACCCGCGTTGACAGCGATCTCGAGAGATCTCGATACTGACCGGCGATTCAGTAACGATGCGGCAAGCGCGTCAACGATGCAGTAAGCGCGTCGATGCGCAGATCGAGACCCGAGACCCTGGAGACCCATGTCCGGCACACCCGCCGAATCCGGCCCGCGACACACCGCGGAACGCAACGCCGCGGAGCCCCCGCTGGTATCGCTGACCTGGACCGATCACGTCACCGGCCGCCGCGGGTTCCTCGTCGTGGACCGGCTGGTGCGCGGTGTGTCCAGCGGCGGGCTGCGGATGCGCGCGGGCTGCACGCTCGACGAGGTCACCGGTCTCGCGCGCGGAATGACGATGAAGGAGGCCCTGCACTACAACCCGGAGGGCCGCTACATCCCGCTGGGTGGCGCCAAGGGCGGTATCGACTGCGATCCGCAGGATCCGGAGGCGTACGACGTCCTGGTGCGCTACCTGCGCGCCATGCGCCCGTACATCGAGGACTTCTGGACCACCGGGGAGGATCTCGGCCTCACCCAGGACCTGGTCGACAGGGCGGCCGCCGAGGCGGGGCTCGTCTCGTCCATCCAGGCCGTATACCCGCTGCTGGACGACGAGACGGCGGCCCGGCAGCGGCTCGCCGACGCGTTCGCGGTCGAGGTGGACGGCATCGGGCTCGACGAGCTCGTCGGAGGGTGCGGGGTCGCGGAGTCGGTGCTGGCCGCGCTGGACCGGGCGGGTGTGCCGCATGCGGGCGCCCGCGTCAGTGTGCAGGGCCTGGGGACCATGGGCGGCGCGACGGCCCGCTTCCTCGCGCGCGCCGGACTCACGGTCGTCTCCGTCGCCGACGTCAAGGGGACAATCGCCAACCCGGCCGGGCTCGAAGTCGAGGCGCTGCTCGCGGCCAGAGACGCGTACGGCACGGTGGATCGCGCCGCCCTGCGCGACGACGACCTGGAACTGCCGGGCGATGCCTGGCTGTCCGTCGACGCGGACGTCCTCGTACCCGCGGCGGTGTCGTATGCAATCGATGCCGGGAACCAGCGGCGGATCACGGCCCGCTGGGTTGTCGAGGCGGCGAACATGCCGGTGGTGCCGGAGGCGGAGACGCTGCTGACCGCGCGGGGGATCACCGTCCTGCCGGACGTCGTCGTCAACTCCGGTACGAATGCCTGGTGGTGGTGGACGCTGTTCGGCGACATCGGCGCGGACGCGGACGAGGCCTTCGCCCACACCCGCCGCTCCATGCGCGCCCTGGTCGACCAGATACTCACGCGTGCGGAGACCGACGGTTCGACGCCGCGGGCGGCCGCGCACGCCATCGTGTCGGACCGGCTGCCGGTGATCGCGGAACGGTTCGGGTGGTACAGGTGACTGTTCCGGCGCATGCCCACGCGCGCGTGCCGCACACGGTCGGACTGCACACCGTCGGGCTGCTGGTGTGCGGCGTGGACGGGGTTTCCGGATGACGCGGGTGCGGCTGGGCGTGGCCGAGCGGCGCGAAGAGCTGTTGCGGGCCGCCGTCGAGCAGATCGAGGCGCGAGGCGTCGCGGCCGTGCGCATCGCCGATGTGGCCTCCGCGCTGGGGGTCAGCAACGCTCTGGTGCTCTATCACTTCTCGACCAAGGAGCAGCTGGTCGCCGCCGCGTTCGCGCATGCCGCCGAGGGCGATCTCGCGCATCTGCGCAAGCTGCTGGGCAGGCGCACGACGGCGGTACGGCGCCTGCGTGCCGCGGTCCGCTGGTATGCGCCGACCGGGCAGGCCAAGGGATGGCGGCTGTGGATCGAGGGCTGGGCGGTGGCCCTGCGCGATCCGGCGCTGCGGGAGGTGACCCGCGGCCTCGACCAGCAGTGGAAGGCGGCGCTCGCCCAGGTGATCGCGGAGGGCGCGGCGGCCGGTGAGTTCCGCTGCCCGGACCCCATGGCCGCCGCACTGCGCCTGACCGCGCTGCTGGACGGGCTCGCGGTCCAGATGACGGCCTACGACGGCGCGTTGTCCCGTGCGCGGATGACTGAGTGGGTCGACGACGCGCTCGCCCGTGAACTGGGTCTGGAGCGGGAGGCGTTGACGGCGACGGCACGGTGAATCGGCGGGCGGGGCCCGGGTTCCGGACGGGCCCCCGGTCCCACCCGCAGACCGGCAAGCCCGGGTCCCGGACGCCCGCCCCAGACGCGCCTACAGCGGCAGCAGATCCGGCCTCTTCGCCTCCACGTTGTCCCCGGAGGACTCCCCCCGCAGCCGCCGTCCGATCCACGGCACGAGGTACTCGCGGGCCCAGTGGATCGTGTCGCGGCGCACCTCCAGGGAGCCGCGCGGCGGTTCCGGGGGCCAGGGCTGGTCAGGGTCGGCCGGTACCTCGAGTCCGAGTACCTGTGCGGCGCGCAGGGCGACGCGGGTGTGGCCCTCGGGCGACAGGTGAAGCCGGTCGGGGTCCCAGGCCCTGCGGTCCTGGATGGTCTTGAGGGACCACAGGTCGAGGACGGGGCAGTTGTACCGGTCGGCGATGGACCGCAGGTGCAGGTTGTACGTGGCGATCTTGCCGCGCAGGTGTTTGAGCACGGGTACGTCGCGGGTGTCGAAGCCCGTGGCGATCAGGACGGTGCCCGCGGCCGACGTGAGGTCGGCGACGGCCCGCTCGAAGCGCTCCGCGAGGTCGTCGGGGTCGGTGCCGGGCCGGATGACGTCGTTGCCGCCGGCGCAGAACGTCACCAGGTCGGGCGCGAGTCCCCTGGCCCGCGGTATCTGGTCCGCGACGATCTGGTCGAGGAGTTTGCCGCGTACGGCCAGGTTGGCGTAGCGGAAGGTGTGTTCAGGGACCCGGTCGTCGAGGAGGACGGCCAGCCGGTCGGCCCAGCCGACGAAGTGCCCACCGGGCCCGGGGTCTCCGACGCCTTCGGTGAAGCTGTCGCCGACCGCTGCGTAGGACCTGATCACGTCATTGGTGAGGAATCTCGACTCTGCTGCCACGTCGGCATATCTTTCACCTCCCTAAGTGACCTACGCCACCGTAGGAAGGGGTTGACGGCGGGTGAGAAATGCCACTCGTCAAGATTGGCCCAAGCCAGGAATAGAGGAAGTGCCTTGCGCGGCTCGCAGGCAGAACGACGTGAGCCCGGTCAGGCCGCACCACGCATGGGTACGGCCTGACCGGGCCTGGCCCCCGACTGTCGCCGGATGCGAACCGGCGTCAGATCGAGACGCCGTGCAGGCGCAGGTAGGCCAGCGGGTCGACGTCCGAGCCGTAGTTCGGCGTGGTGCGGATCTCGAAGTGCAGGTGCGGGCCGGTCACGTTGCCGGTGGCGCCGGAGAGACCGATCTGCTGGCCGGCCGTCACGGTCTGGCCGGCCGAGACGGAGAGGGCGGACAGGTGGGCGTACTGGGCGTACATGCCGTCGCTGAGCTTGATGACGACCTGGTTGCCGTACGCGCCGCCCCAGCCCGCAGAGACGACGGTGCCCGCACCGACGGCCTTGAGGCTGGTGCCGGTCGGGGCGACGAAGTCCACACCGGTGTGGTAGCCGCTCGACCACATGCTGCCCGACTGGTGATAGGGGGTGCCGACGGTCGCGCCGGTGATCGGCGCGGTGAAGGCGGAGGCAGTCGTGGCCGCCGAATCCGTGGCCGCGGTGTTGGTGGCCGTGGCGGCCGCCTTGGGGGCAGCGGTGGTCGCCGTGGAGGTCTTGGTGTCCTCGGTCTTGGAGGCGGAAGCCTTGGCATCGATGACGAGCTTGAGGCCCGCGCTGATCTTCGCGGGATCGGCGCCGATGGCCTTGCGGTTGTCCTGGTAGAGCTTCTTCCAGCCCCCGGCGACCTTCTGGTCCCTGGCGATGCCGGCGAGGCAGTCACCCTGCTTCACCGTGTAGGTCTTCGTCGCGGCCGACTTGGCGGCGGCAGCGGTGGCGGCCTTACCGGAAACGGACTGGACGGCGGAGGACGGCGCGGGGGCGGCGAATGCGCCGGTGGCGCCGATGAGCGGCAGTGCGAGTGCGGCACTGCCGGTGCCGAAAGCGGCTATGGAGCGGGTGAAGCGCTGGGACTTGCTGCGGCGGGGCTTACCGGTCGCGGGCATGGCGAATTCCTCTCCGGCGCCTGCGAGGTGAGCTGTCGGGTTCGGACTGGAGATGTCCGGCCGCGTTTTGGCGCGACTTCACCCCAAGCCGGTCCCGGGACCCGGAACCGGCGTACTACCTGTGGGGTCCCCCGCTCCTGCCATTCACGGGTGTGAGTGGGGATTCCGGGCGATGGCAGGATTCGGCGTCCGCCCGGATCGACCGCGACCGTAAGCGAGCCGGAATGGCGGAAACAAGCGACGAGTTAAGGGTCGGATTCCGGTTCTTGATCCTTCTTCGGAAATACCGGTCACCCTCCGTGGATTAACGATCTCCGCATTCCGGGCAACGCCCAGGAATTTCCCGGGAAGCCACGAAAGGGAGATCGCCACCCACCGTCACCAATATGATCCTGCTCACGGCATGCCAGTCATGCCGCCTTAATACAGGGCCAGTTGGGACGTAACCGCTAATAATGCACAAATCGGTCAGATGCGACGCAGACGGAAAACTGCCGCATCCAGGTCACCGTGCAGCCCGGTGCGCAGACCGTGGTGCAGCAGCACCGCACCCCGGTGCACCGCGCCGGTCTCGAGGCACTCGTACGACGCGGAGGAGTCCAGCCCGCGCAGCCTGACGGCCGGCGGCGCCTGGCCGTAGTGCTGGGCCTGCAGCCACGCCAGGACGACGGTCTCGTCGCCGAGGACGTACTGCACGGCGCTCAGGCCGCCCTCCGGCGGCCGCAGCCGGTAGAGGTCGCCGCGCTGCACGACGGGCCGGATCTCCTTGTAGAGATCCACCCACCGGCGGGCCTCGGCGAGCTCCTCGTCGCTCCATTCGGTGAGATCGCCGCCGACGCCGAGCACCCCGGCCATCGCGCTGATGAAGCGGAAGCGCAGCGAGCTCACCCGGTCGTTGAGCTGCACGTTCGGACTGTCGGTGACCCAGGCGGCCATGACCCGGGCGGGATGCACCTGGCTGAAGCCGTGCTGGATGGCCAGCCGGTCCAGCGGGTCGGTGTTGTCCGAGGTCCACACCTGGTCGGTGCGCGCCATGATCCCGAGGTCGATGCGGCCACCGCCGCCCGAGCAGGACTCGAAGGCCACCCCCGGGTGGGCGGCGCGCAGCCGGTCCAACAGCCCGTACAGCGCGTGCACATGGCCGTTCCAGAGCCTCTGCGGGTACGGCTCGCCCGGCCACCCGGCATCGGTGAAGCAGCGGTTGAAGTCCCACTTCACGTAGTCGATGGGGGCGCTGCCGAGCAGGGTGTCCAGCTGCTCCCACAGGTACTGCTGGACGTCCTCGCGCGCGAGGTTGAGGACCAGCTGGTTGCGGAACTCGGTCCGCGTACGACCGGGGAAGTGCTGGACCCAGTCGGGGTGGGCGCGGTACAGGTCGCTGTCCGGGTTGACCATCTCCGGCTCGACCCAGATGCCGAACTGCATGCCCAGGGCGTGCACGTCGTCGGCGAGCGGCTTCAGACCGTGCGGGAAGCGGTCCGGGTTGGGCGTCCAGTCGCCGAGGCCGGCCCGGTCGCTGGTCCGTGCCCCGAACCAGCCGTCGTCGACGACGAACAGCTCGACGCCCATGTCGGCGGCGCGCCGGGCGAGCGCCCGCTGCTGGTCCTCGGAGATGCCGAAGTTGGTGGCCTCCCAGGAGTTGTAGAGCACGGGCCGGTCCTGCTCGGCGTCCGGAATGACGTATTCGCGCTGATATGCGTGCCATGTCCGGCTCGCTCCGCCGAAGCCGCCGTCGCTCCAGAGCCCCGCGAAGACGGGTGTGACGATCGCCGTGCCGGGCTCGAGCAGCTCCTGCCCCGAATCGTCGTGCCCCGTCCCTCCGGTGATCTGCACGATGCCGTCCGGCAGCTGCTGCACGGCGATCCGCCAGGATCCCGACCAGGCGAGCGCGCAGCTGTAGACCTCGCCGGACTCCTCGGTCGCGGCGCCGTCCGCGTCAAGCGCGACCCACGGCAGGTGCTGGTGCCCGGTGTGACCGCGCCGGCTGCCGATGATCTTCTCGCCGTAGGTCAGCTCGGACCGTACGAGCCGGGACTCGGCCGCCCACCGGCCGTGCAGCTGTGACAGCCGCCAGCGGTCACGCACCGGCAGCGTCCAGGTCGCGGAATCGGCGCGCAGCACCTCCAGGGCGCGGGCGTCGGCCGGACCCTGGTGGATCAGGATGGCGTCGCGCTCGACGACGTCGCCGCGCATGCGGTACCGGAGGGTGAGCTGGAGGTGGTGCACCTCGTCGAAGAAGTGCAGCTGCAGCTCGTCGTCGTCCGCGGCCGCGTTCCGGTATCGCCACTCGGTCCCGCGCACCTCGTCGGTGCGCACGGACAGCGCGGGACGTACGAAACGGGGGCCGCCCTCGACCGGGTACTCCTCGTGTCCGTCGTGCGGCGACTCGAAGGGCCAGTAGGGCGCGGGAGGTTCGGCGGCGAGCGCCTCGGCGTCGGCAAGGGTGATCCGCGGTCCCCAGTGAAGGTGCAGCAACTCGTCGCGGTCCGTCAGCCGCAGCGCATAGCTGCTGCCGGGCCCGGAAAGGAGCCACGTCCGGCCGTCGCCACCGATCTCGATCATCAAGCCCCCACACATTCGCTCAACCACGCTCAGGTACCAACATCATCGGTGGTGGAAGGCGCTCTCGGCAATGACCTCATACCGGGCAGGCCGGACGCCGGGGCCGCGGGGCAAGGCACCAAATACGGCCGTATGTGACGGCCGTACGGGTTCACGAAGAGACCGAAATCCGCCGCGACAGCAGATGATTGGCCGTGACACCCATGTCGTATGGTCGACAGAGCGCCCTCCGGCGAGCAGCGTCGGTGGCGGACTGGGAGGAGCCCACGTGACGCAGCAGGTCCCGTCGACAGAACCTGAGCTGGCCCGTGTGCGCAACTTCCGCGACGTCGGGGGTCTGCCGACGGAGGACGGCCGGCGGACCCGGTGGGGGCAGCTGTTCCGGAGCGGGCACCTGGCGCACGCCACCGAGTCGGACGCGGCGTTCCTCGCCTCGCTGGGCCTGCACACGATCTTCGACTTCCGCAACTCCGCGGACCAGCGGCTCGAGGGCCCCGACGTGGAGCTGCCCGGCGTACGCAATGTGAACATCCCGATGAACGACCCGGCCGACGGGGCCGAGTTCTGGAGGATGGTCCGTGACGGCAGCGTGGACCAGCTGCGCACCATCCTCGCCGACGGCAAGGCCGCGGGCCGGATGATCGCCTCGTACCGCACGATCATCAAGCGGCGCACCGCCGAGCACAGCCGTGTGCTGCACTCCCTGGCGGACGACACTGTGCCCGCGCTGATGCACTGCGCCGCGGGCAAGGACCGCGCCGGCCTGTCGATTGCGATCACGCTGCTGGCGGTCGGTGTCGAGCGCGACGCCATCGAGACGGATTACCTTCAGTCGAACGCCGCGCACCGCCGCTACAAGGTGCGCCGGTCCGACACCTCCTCGAAGGGCATGTCGCCCGAGATCATGGAG
Organism: Streptomyces sp. NPDC002896; assembly: GCF_040295225.1. Taxonomy (NCBI): domain Bacteria; kingdom Bacillati; phylum Actinomycetota; class Actinomycetes; order Kitasatosporales; family Streptomycetaceae; genus Streptomyces; species Streptomyces sp. NPDC002896. Next base: position 223,749 of record NZ_JBEOVA010000011.1, read on the forward strand.
CTGCTGAGCCCGCTCTTCGACGCCCGCGCCGAGTACCTCCACGCGGCCTTCGACACGATCGAGGAGACCTGGGGCACCACCGAGAACTACTTCGCCGAGGGCCTCAAGCTGACCCCCGAGGTACGGGAGCGGCTCCGCGCGCGGCTGCTCGACTAGAGAGCTGCTCGGCAAGAGAGCCGCCCGGCTCGGACGGCGCCCGTACCGGCTTACTGGCTCTTCGCACCGAGCTCGAAGAGCAGGAATATGAACGCCGCCAGGAGATGCCCCACGGCGATGTAGACGATGAGCCGCACCCAGAGCGCGCGCGGGAACCTGTCCTCGATCGAGCGGCGGGACGCGGCCGGCTCGGACGCCGCAGGCTGGGGCGTTATCGGTTCGGGCGTCGTCGGTTCGGTCATCGCGGGTCTCCCATGGTCCGGTGGCCGGCCGCCGGGCCGAGGCACGGCACGGCGGCGGGGCTCTGCAGCAGAGTGTGTACGAAGAGCAGCTCGGCCCTTTCACGGCCCTCGGCCGCGAGCCGGTGCGGGGTCAGCGAATCGAAGTGCGCACTGTCGCCGGGCCCGAGGGTGTGGGTTGCGTCTGCGAGCCGCAGCCGCAGCCGCCCCTCGAGCACGTACAGCCACTCCTCGCCCGGGTGCACGCGCACGATGTCGCCCTGCGTCCCGGGCGCCACGTGGACCCGCAGGGCCTGCATGGCGCGGCCGGGGGAGCCCGCCTGCCGGTAGGTCCAGCCGCCCGCCTCGGTGGGCTCCGTGTCCGCGCCGCGGAGTACGGCGTCGCGGCCGGCCACGGTCTCGCCGAGCAGCTCCGACACCGTCGTACCGTAGACACGCGCGAGCGTGAGCAGCATCGGCAGCGAGGGCTGGCGGCGTCCGGTCTCGAGGCGTGAGAGGTGGGCGGGCGAGAGCCCTGCGGCGCGGGCGGCGGCCTCGAGGGTCAGGGAGGCGCGTCGCCGCAGCTCGCGCAGGTGGGGTGCGACGGCGGGCAGCTCATCGGCCGCCGCCGGCCGCTCCGGCTCGGAAGGGCTCATGCCTCCGATTCAGCCAGACATCATGCCTCTCGGGCAAATTTATTGCCCGAGAGGCAAAACAGCCTGGGCAGCCGGCTACCGGTTGGCCACCGCCTGCTTCACCAGCGTCTTCCCGAAGTCCCACATGAGTCCGCCACCACTGTGCGCATCGTCCATGACGGCCGTGAAGGCCTCCACGAAGCGGTCCACGTCCCGCTCCCCCACCACCAGCGGCGGGATCAGCTTGATCACTTCGAGGTGGTCGCCGGAGACCTGGGTGAGGATGCGGTGCCTCTGCAGCAGCGGCACCACCACCATCTGCGCGAAGAGTCCCTTGCGGGCGGCCTGCAGCATCGTCCAGCGGCTGCGCAGCTTCAGCGAACGCGGCCTGCCGAACTCGATGCCGATCATCAGCCCACGGCCCCGTACGTCGCTCAGCAGCTCATAGCGGTCGACGAGCGCCGCCAGCCGGCTCTTCAGCAGCTCACCGGTCGCGCGCGCGTTCGCGACGATCTGCTCGTCCTCCATGACGGAGAGCACGGCGAGCCCGGCCGCCATGGCCTGCGCGTTGGAGCCGAAGCTCGCCGAGTGGACGAGCACGCGGTCGATCGACGAGTAGACCTTCTTGAAGATCCAGTCCTTGCCGATCGTGGCGCCGACCGGGACGTAGCCTCCTGAGAGCGCTTTCGCCACGCACACCAGGTCCGGTTCGACGCCCTCCTCGTGCTGATACGCGTAGAAGTCGCCGGTGCGGCCGAGACCGGTCTGCACCTCGTCGGCGATGAGCAGCGCCTTGTGCCGGTGCAGCAGGTCCTGGGCGGCGCGCAGATAGCCGGGCGGCGCCTCGTGCACGCCCTTGCCCTGGATCGGCTCGACGATCAGCGCGGCGACGTCGCCCTTCTTGAGCTCCTTGGCGAGTACGTCGAGGTCGCCGAGGGGAATCGCGGTGTCGGGCAGCAGCGGTGCGAAGCCGTCCCGGAAGCCCGACTCGCCGTTCACGGACAGCGAGCCGGTGGTCAGCCCGTGGAAAGCGTGCTCGCAATACAAGACGCGCGGCTTCCCCGTCGCGTACCGGGCGAACTTCAGCGCCGTCTCCACGGCCTCCGTGCCGCTGTTGCCGAAGAACACCCGGTCCAGATGCGGGCTGTGGGCCAGCAGCTTCTCGGCGAGCAGCCCCGGCAGAGGCTGGCAGTCGAAGCGCGTCAGATCGGCGAGCGAGGCGTCGAGGACGTCGTGCAGCGCCTTGCGTACGACGGGGTGGTGCCGGCCCAGGCCCATGACGCCGAACCCGGCGAGCATGTCCAGGTAGTCGTTGCCTTCCTCATCCCAGAAGTGCGCGCCCTCGGCCCGCTCGTAGACCTTGTCGAAGCCGATGGTGTGCAGCATGCGCGGCAACTGGTGGTTGAGGTATCTGGAGTGCAGGTCGTAGCGCTCGGCGCCGCGCTCCGCGAGGAGCCTGACCAGGTCGAATTCCTTGCGCCCGCCGGGCTGCGCACCTTCGCGCGTGCCCTGTTCCAAGGGGCCCTGCGCGCCTTCCTCGAACTCCTTGGGATCGGAGGTGGTCATTCCGGTTTCTCCTTGGCTGCCAGGGCGGCACCGATCCGTCCGGCGATCTCGACGGGCGTGAGCCCGATGTCGGCCAGTACCTCACCACGCTTGGCGTGCGCCAGGAACTGCTCCGGGATGCCGAACCGCCGTACGGGTACGTCGACTTCGGCATCGTTGAGCGCCAGCGCGACCGCCGCTCCGACGCCGGCCGCCCGGCTGTTGTCCTCGACGACCGCCACCAGGTCGTGCGCTGCGGCCAGCGGCGGCAGCGCGGGGTCGACGGGCTTGACCCAGCGCGGGTCGACGACGGTGCACCGGATGCCGCGCGCCTCGAGCAGCTCGGCGGCCTGGAGGCACACCGGCGCCATCACGCCGACGGCGACGAACAGCACCTGCCCGTCCGCGGGACCCCGCGCCGACGCCGTCCGATGCAGCACGTCCAGGCCGCCCATCCGGTCCACCGCAGGGATCGCGGGCCCCACCGACTCCTTGGGGAACCGCAGCAGCGTCGGCGCGTCATCGACGGCGACCGCCTCGCGCAGCTGTGCCCGCAGCTGGTCGGCGTCCCGCGGCGCGGCGATCCTGAGGCCCGGTACGACCTGCAGGATCGACATGTCCCACATGCCATTGTGCGAGGCCCCGTCGACCCCGGTCACACCCGCCCGGTCCAGCACGAACGTCACCCCGCACCGGTGCAGGGCGACATCCATCAGCAGCTGGTCGAAGGCGCGGTTGAGGAAGGTGGCGTAGACGGCGACCACCGGATGCACCCCGCCCGTCGCGAGGCCGGCCGCGGACACCGCGGCGTGCTGCTCGGCGATCCCCACGTCCCACACCCGGTCGGGGAACCGCTCGGCGAACTTGGTCAGACCCACCGGGTGCAGCATCGCCGCCGTGATCGCCACGACGTCCTCGCGCTCGGCCCCGATACGGGCGATCTCGTCGCCGAAAACTTCCGTCCACGAAGGCCCGTTGGAGGGTGTGAGCGGTTCACAGGTCAGCGGGTCCATGACGCCGACGGTGTGGAAACGGTCGGCCTCGTCCGCGAGAGCGGGCTCGTAGCCGCGCCCCTTCTCGGTGAGGCAGTGCACGAGCACCGGGCCGTGGAAGCGCTTCGCGCGGCGCAGCGCCGACTCGACGGCACGGGTGTCGTGCCCGTCGATCGGCCCCAGGTACTTCAGCCCCAGGTCCTCGAACATGCCCTGCGGTGCGAAGGCGTCCTTGAAGCCCTTCTTGGCGCCGTGCAGCGACTCGTACAGCGGCTGCCCGATGACGGGTGTGCGCTGCAGTACGTCCTTGCCCCAGGCCAGCATCTTCTCGTAGCCGTCGGTCGTGCGCAGCGTCGCCAGGTGGTTGGCGAGGCCGCCTATCGTCGGCGCGTAGGAGCGTTCGTTGTCGTTGACGACGATGATGAGCGGCCGGTCCTTGGCGGCCGCGATGTTGTTGAGCGCCTCCCACGCCATGCCGCCGGTGAGCGCGCCGTCCCCGATGACGGCGACGACATGGCCCTGCTCCCCCAGTACCTGCCGCGCCTTGGCGAGACCGTCCGCCCAGCCGAGGGCGGTGGAGGCGTGGCTGTTCTCGATGACGTCGTGCTCGGACTCCTCGCGCGACGGATAGCCGGACAGGCCTCCCTTGCCGCGCAGCTTGGAGAAGTCCTGACGTCCCGTCAGGAGCTTGTGTACGTAACTCTGGTGACCGGTGTCCCACAGGATGCGGTCGACGGGCGACTCGAAGACCCGGTGCAGGGCGATGGTGAGCTCCACCACCCCGAGGTTGGGCCCGAGGTGACCGCCGGTCCGGGCGACCGCATGCACCAGGAACTCGCGGATCTCCTCGGCCAGTACGCCGAGTTCGTCCTCGGACAGCGCCTTCAGATCACGCGGTCCCCGAACCGTTTCCAGAATCGTCACGCTCGGGCCTCCCCTCTTTGTTGGAGCGCGTTCAGCTCACGGCGACGCCGGACGCTCCCGGCGTGGTGACGGTCGGGGTGCCGGAGGCGACACCGTCGTTCTCCGTCTGCTCGGCCAGCTTCATGGCCTCCTCGATGAGGGTCTCCACGATCTTCGACTCGGGCACCGTCTTGATGACCTCGCCCTTCACGAAGATCTGCCCCTTGCCGTTGCCGGAAGCCACACCCAGATCCGCCTCGCGGGCCTCCCCCGGGCCGTTGACCACACAACCCATGACCGCCACCCGCAGCGGCACCTCCATGCCCGTCAGACCCGCCGTGACCTCCTCGGCCAGCTTGTACACATCCACCTGCGCACGCCCGCACGACGGACACGACACGATCTCCAGACCCCGCTGCCGCAGATTCAGCGACTCCAGGATCTGGATGCCGACCTTCACCTCCTCCACGGGCGGCGCGCTCAGCGAGACCCGGATGGTGTCGCCGATGCCCTGCGACAGCAGCGCACCGAACGCCACGGCCGACTTGATGGTGCCCTGGAAGGCCGGACCGGCCTCCGTCACACCGAGGTGCAGCGGGTAGTCGCACTGGGCGGCCAACTGCCGGTACGCCTCGATCATCACGACCGGGTCGTTGTGCTTCACCGAGATCTTGATGTCCCGGAAGTCGTGCTCCTCGAAGAGCGACGCCTCCCAGAGCGCCGACTCGACCAACGCCTCGGGCGTCGCCTTGCCGTACTTCTGCAGCAACCGACGGTCCAGAGAACCGGCGTTCACACCGATACGGATCGGCGTACCCGCGTCCTTCGCCGCCCTGGCGATCTCCCTGACCTTGTCGTCGAACTGCTTGATGTTCCCCGGGTTCACGCGCACCGCCGCACAGCCCGCCTCGATCGCAGCGAACACGTACTTCGGCTGGAAGTGGATGTCCGCGATTACCGGGATCTGCGACTTGCGCGCGATGGTCGCCAGCGCGTCAGCGTCGTCCTGCGTCGGGCACGCCACGCGCACGATCTGGCACCCGGACGCCGTCAGCTCCGCGATCTGCTGCAGCGTCGCACCGATGTCCGAGGTCCGCGTCGTCGTCATCGACTGCACCGACACCGGCGCGCCACCGCCCACCGCCACCGACCCGACCTGGATCCGCCTCGAGAGGCGGGGTTCGGCGATCGGCCGGGCCGGCATTGCCGGAAGCCCCAGTGGGACAGGCTCCACAGTCGTCACGGCGTCACCTGCGGCTTTCCATTGCCCAGGGTCTCGCGGGCCGCGCGCAGCGACTCCTTGAGCGAGCCCATGGTGGCCATGACGGCGGTGGGCTCGTAGCCGCAGTGCGCCATGCAGTTGGCACACCGCGGGTCCTTGCCGCGGCCGTACGCGTCCCAGTCGGTCTCCTCCAGGAGCTGCTGGTACGTCTGGACGTACCCGTCACTCATCAGATAGCAGGGCTTCTGCCAGCCGAAGAGCGAGTAGCTCGGAATGGCCCACGCGGTGCACGGGAAGTCGACCTTGCCCTCCAGGAAGTCCAGGAAGAGCGGGCTCTGATTGAGCCGCCAGTGCCTTCGGTTGCCGCCCGCGAAGGCCTTCTTGAACAGCTCGCGGGTCTGCTGGACGCCCAGGAAGTGCTCCTGGTCGGGTGCCTTCTCGTAGGCGTAAGCGGGCGAGAGCATCATCTCGTCCACATTCAGGTCGTCGTTGAGGTAGTTGAGAACCTCGATGACGGTCTGCGGGGTGTCGGTGTTGAAGAACGTCGAGTTGGTGGTGACCCGGAAGCCGCGGCGCTTGGCCTCCTTGATGGCCTCCACCGCCTCGTCGAAGACGCCTTCCTTGGCGACCGACTCGTCGTGCCGCTCCCGCAGGCCGTCGATGTGCACGGCCCAGGCGAAGTAAGGGGACGGCTTGAACTTGTCCATCTTCTTGCGCATCAGCAGCGCGTTGGTGCAGAGGAAGACGAACTTCTTCTTCGCCACCAACTGCCTTACGATCTCGTCGATCTGCGGATGCATCAGCGGCTCGCCGCCGGCGATCGACACCATCGGCGCGCCGGACTCGAGCACGGCGCCCACGGCCTGGGCCACCGGCATGCGCTGCTTGAGCACTCCAGCCGGGTGCTGGATCTTGCCGCAGCCCTCGCATTTGAGGTTGCAGGCGAAGAGCGGTTCCAGTTCCACGAGCAGAGCGAACTTGTCCCGCCTGCGCAGCTTCTGCTCAAACAGATACCTAGCGACCTTGATGGTCTGACGGAGCGGCATGGCCATCTTGCTCACCTCCTGGGGAGCAGCAAATTACGGTGCCATTCGAAGAACACAGGCAGCACGGAGCGAAGAACATGGAAAGCTGATATTCCACCGCGGACCGTGCCGATTCGGACGAGCTCATGCTCTGGAGCGTCCACGACCACCCGGACGGCCGCAACCGGGCGCGGACCCACCCGAACGGCCGAGCGGAGCGTCGCCGCGGACTCCATGTCCACGGCGATCGCGCCTTTGGCGAGCAGCTCGGAACGCTCTTGACCTCGGACGACGTGGTCGGAGCCGGTGAGCGGCCCGATGTGGACCGTCCGCCCGGGAACGGCCCGGACCAGCTCCCGTACGAGCAGTTCCGTGCCCACACACGGCGTAGTGCCGTCCGGGTCGCGGGTCTCCTCGGCGACCACCAGGTCGCCGGGGTGCATTCCCGGTGCGAGTCCGGCGCAGAAGCCGGTGGCCACGACGGCCGCTTCGCGCAACGCCTCATCGGCGAGGGCGCGCGTGACGGCGCGTTCGGCGGCCTTGGGGCCCATGCCCGTACGCAGTACGGTCACGGGTCCCGCGGCGCCGGTGCGCTCACCGGTACGCAGGGCGAAGCGCTCGATGCCGAGCGCGCAGGCGACCAGCAGGGGTGGGCTCTCCTTGGAGCCATCCGGGGAGTCCTCCGGGGACTCCGGGTCGCCGGCCATCAGCTCGCCTTGCCGAAGGAGGGTTCCCCGTGGACGTACCGGCCGAGCGCGGTGAGCGGGAAGACCTGCCGGTAGAGGTGGTAGTTGATGGAGAAGTCCCAGGGGAACCCGGTGCCGGTGAAGTACGGCTCGTCCCAGGAGCCGTCGTCTCCTTGCGTCTCGGCGAGCCAGGCGACGCCCCGCTCCACGGCCTTGGACTCCTGTTCGCCTGCCGCGAGCAGTGCAAGCAGCGCCCAGGCGGTCTGCGAGGCGGTGGAGGCGCCCCGGCCGCTCCACCCCGCGACGTCGCGGTAGGAGCGCAGGTCCTCGCCCCAGCCGCCGTCGTCGTTCTGCACGGACTCCAGCCAGGCGACGGCGCGGCGGATCGCGGGGTGCGAGCCGGGCAGTCCGGCGGCCGTCAGCGCGGGCACCACGGATCCGGTGCCGTAGACGTAGTTGACGCCCCAGCGGCCGAACCAGGAGCCGTTCGCCTCCTGCTCCGCGAGCAGCCACTCGATGCCGCGGCGCGTGGCCGGGTGGTGGGACTTTCCGTCGGCCGCCATCATCTCCACGACGTGCGCGGTGACGTCGGCGGACGGCGGGTCGATGACCTCGCCGAAGTCGCAGAACGGCAGCCGGTTGGGGAAGCTGCTGGTGTTGTCGACATCGAAGGCCCCCCAGGCGCCGTTCCTGGACTGCATGCCGACGTTCCAGTGCACGCCGCGGTCGACGGCCTTCTCGACGCGGTCGGGGTCCGGGTGCTTCACGCGCCGCAGGGCCAGGACGACCTCGGCGGTGTCGTCGATGTCCGGGTAGTTGTCGTTGTGGAACTCGAACGCCCATCCGCCCGGGGTGAGGTGCGGCCTGCGGACCGACCAGTCACCGGGACGCACGATCTGCTCGCCCAGCATCCAGTCGGCGGCCTTGACGAGCTGCGGGTGGTCGGCGGGCAGGCCCGCGTCGGCGAGCGCGATGGTCGCGAGGCAGGTGTCCCACACGGGCGACTGGCAGGCCTCGATCATCCGGGCCCCGTCCCCCCGCCATACGGCGTAACGGTCGAGCGACTCGAGGCCTGCGCGCATCACCGGGTGCTCGAGGTCGTATCCGAGCAGATGCAGCGCGATCAGCGAGTACACGGCGGGCGGCTGGATGCCTCCCCAGCAGCCGTCGTTCTCCTGGCGCTCGATGATCCAGCGGGCCGCGGAGTTCATCGCCGCCCTGCGCAGCCCCCGCGGCGCGACCTTGTGGTACGCGTGCAGGGCCTTGTCGAGGCGCTGGAAGACGCCGTCCCAGCTGGCCGCGGGCGCGAGAGGCCTGGGGGGACTGGGGTTGCCCGGGTCGGTGTGCAGCTCCTCGAGCGGGAACGGTGCGGGCCGCACCGGCCGCTTCGCGGAGACGACGGTGAGCGGCACGATGGTCTGCCGGGCCCAGCAGCCGAAGTCGTAGATGTTGAGCGGGAACCACTTCGGGAAGTAGATGAGCTCGGGCGGGAGTTCGGGCAGGTCGTCCCACTTCCACCAGCCGAAGAGGGCGAGCCAGATGCGGGTGAAGACCCGGCTTGCGGCGATGCCGCCCTGCTCGCGGACCCATTCCGCGGCCTTGGCCATGTGCGGGTCGTCGGGGCTGTCCCCGGCGAGGCGCAGCGCGACGTACGCCTCGATGGTGGCGGAGAGCTCGCCGGGCCCGCCGTAGAAGGTGGCCCAGGTGCCGTCGTCGCGCTGCTCGCCGCGGATGAAGAGGGCGGCGGCGTTGGTGGTCGCGTCGTCGCGGATGCCCAGGAACTGCCTCAGCAGCAGGTCTTCGGCGTCCATCGTGACGTTGGTCTCGAGGTCGCCCTTCCACCAGCCCTGGGCGTCCTGGCGGGTGAGAAGGAAGTCTGTGGCGCGCTGGAGGGCGCGGGTGGCGGCTTCGTGCGTCCCGGCCGCCGCGGGCGTCGATTCACTTGTTCCAGTTGTTCCGCTGGCCGAGGCAGCGCGGGGCGGAACCGCCCCGGTGCTTCCATCGGTCGTCGCTGTCATGGCTTCCCCTTCGTGCAGTGGTCGTTCTGCTGGGTCCGCCGTCGGCCGGTGCCTGGTGAGCACCGGCCGGCGACTGCGCTGGAGATCCGGGGACCACCCCGGAAGCACACCTATGGGCCGATAGTGATCATCTCTTCCGTACGACGACGAAGTCGGCGAGCGCAACGAGCTGCGCCCGCACCTGATCGGGCATGTCGACGGCGGCCAGCGCCTCGACGGCGATGGCGTGCTGCCGCCTGGCCTCCTCGGCGGTCCACTGGCGGCCGCCCGCCTCCTCGATGAGGCCGGCACGTGCGGCGAACTCCTCCTCGGAGAAGCTGTCGAAGTCGGTGCTCTTGGCGTCGGCGGCGAGCAGCTCGCCGAGACGCTCCGATGCCGGGCCGCCCGCCGCGAGCGCGGCCACGACCGGCAGGGACTTCTTGCGCTGGCGCAGATCGCTCCAGGTCTGCTTGCCGGTGGCCTCCGGGTCGCCCCAGATGCCCAGCAGATCGTCGACGGCCTGGAAGGCGAGGCCCAGGTGGTAGCCGTACTTCTCGAGGATGTCGGCGGTACGGTCGTCGGCGCCGCCGAGCACCGCGCCGATGGAGCAGGCGCAGGCGAGGAGGGCGCCCGTCTTGTTGCCCTCCATCTCCAGGCACTCCTCGACGGTGACGCGCTCGCGGTGCTCGTAGGCGATGTCCTGGGCCTGGCCGTCGATGAGGGCGCGGGTCGCGGCGGTGAGGCGGCGCGTGGCGCGGCCCGCCTCGACGGTGCCGATCTCGAGGAGGATCTCGTTGGCGAGGGCGAAGAGGGCGTCGCCGACGAGGATGGCCTGCGCCGGGCCGTGCACCTTCCACACCGTGTCGCGGTGGCGGCGCTGTTCGTCGCCGTCCATCAGGTCGTCGTGCAGCAGCGAGAAGTTGTGCACGAGCTCGACCGCGACCGCGCCGGGGATGCCGACCTCCGGGGCGGCACCGGCGGCCTGCGCGGACAGCAGAGCCAGCGCCGGGCGTACGGCCTTGCCGCCGTCGCCGTCGGAGGGGTTGCCCTCGGCGTCGATCCAGCCGAAGTGGTAGGCGGCGACGGTGTCCATGGGGGCTGCGAGACGCTCCACGGCGGCCCTCAGCACCGGTGTGGCCAGGGTCCGGCCGCGCTCGAGCAGCGCGGTCACGTCCACCGCGTCGGCAGCCGATTCGGCCGGGGGCACAGTGGGCACAGTCTCTCCTCTTGTTGCGGTACCGGGGGTGCGGGGACTCGCCCCGTGCAGTGCGGACTTCACCGGATGCCACCTCGCAGTGATGCGCCGGTTCCCTCGGGTGTTCGGCCGGGGGTCCGGCCCGCGGCGGAGCCGCTGCCGGTTGCCGCGTCCCCCGGGAGTACGCGGTGTTCTGCCTCCTCGACGAGGTCGAAGAGGTGGTCGCGCGGCCGGCCGAGAGCGCTCAGCGCAGAGCCCGCCGCACTGACGCCGCTACGGACCGCGCTCTCCATCGTCGCGGGCCACCCTGTGGCGGTCCACGCTCCGGCCAGATAGAGGCCGGGGGCCTTGGTACGGGCGCCGGGCCGCAGCCTGCCGACGCCGGGGGTGGGGGCGAACGTCGCGGTGCGCTCGCGGGTGACGAAGAAGTCGCGGACCTCGGCGCCGCGCGCGGCGGGCAGCAGCCGCTCGAGCTCCGGCAGATAGCGCTCGCGCAGGGTGGCGACGGGATCGTCGATCTCGTCCTGGGCGACAGACTGCGACAGCGCCAGGTACTGACCACTCGTCAGACCCGAGGCGTCGGTGCGGTCGAAGACCCACTGCACCGGGGAGCCGAGCGCCGCGAAGAACGGCCGCCTGAGGACCTTGCGGTCGTACACCACATGGATGTTGAGGATCGGCGCGGTGCCGATGGAGAGCAGCCGCTCGGGCTCGTCGAGGGCGCCGTCCGGGAGCAGGTCGTGCGCCTCGCGCTGCGGTACGGCGAGCACGACGGTGTCGGCCTCGATCCGCTCCCCGGGAACCTCCACGTGCCAACGCCCGTTTCCTGCACGGGAGATGGAGGTGACGCGTGTACGGAGTTCGGTGCGGACGCCCGCGGTGTCGAGCGCCTTGCGGGCGAGCGTGTCGTGGAGTTCACCGAGGGGCACCCGTGCCCAGCCGATGTCGGCGGCGCCCGGGTCGGACAGCAGTCCCGTCTTGAAGACCATCGCGGCCAGGCCCAGCGAGGCGTCGCCCGCGACGGCGTTCAGCGTGGCGACACCGACCAGGTCCCACAGCGCCTCGACGGCGCGCGGCGACTGGCCGTGCCGGGCCAGCCAGCTGCCGAAGTCCTGTGCGTCCAGCGCGGGATCGGCCGGGTCGAGCTTCTTCAGGGCCAGCGCGGCCCGCCCCACCTTGGCGCGTTCGGCGAGCGACAGGTGCGGATAGGTGGCGAGGCTGGACGCGAGATGCAGCGGTACGGGCAGGGCGGTGCGGCGAAGCCTGCCGAGCCGGAGGCCGTTGCCGGACCCGTTGGTGCCAGTGCTGCGGCCCGCGTCGAGTACGGGCACGTCGAGCCGTTCCTGCAGAGGCGCGAGCTGTGTGCCGTCGATGCGGTCCAGGAACCAGCGGTAGGCGGTGCAGCAGCGCAGATACACGTGCTGGCCGTTGTCGACGGTCAGGTCGCCCCGCTGGAAGGAGAAGGCGAGCCCGCCCAGGCGCGGACGCCCCTCGAGCAGGGTCACCTGCACTCCGGCGTCGGCGAGCGCCAGGGCAGCGGTGATGCCGGCGAGTCCCCCGCCGACCACCACGGCGGCGGCCGTCTCAGGGCCGCCCGCGGTGTGCGCATCCAGCTCGTCCGGCTGCATGTCGCCGCTCATCGCGTGCCCTCCCCACGGGCCCCGCCGTCGATGTCGGCGAAGTGCTCGACGATCGCACGAGGGGCCACCGCAGTGAGGGACGCCACGCCGAGGCGGAGGGTTGCGCACCGTTTGCCGCGAGTTGTCCCACGGCGGCCATGGAGGTTCACCGGGCGCGCCTCCTGACGGTCCCCCGGGAGACCTGCCGGGCGTCGAGACCTGACAGTCCGCGGACGGCGACATAGGCCTTCTCACGGCCGGGCAGGGAGACGCGCCCGCGCAGCACGGCCTCCGGGTCGCGCTCGATACGGTCGAGCAGGCGCCGGTAGATGCCGGCCATCGCGGCGACGCAGGCGCCGCTGCGCCGGTCCAGCATGGGCAGCAGCCGGTAGCCCTCGGCGAACAGTGCGCGGGCCCGGCGCACCTCGAAGTGCACCAGGCCGGGGAAGTCGGATCCGGCGGGCGGTCTGGGACCGCTGAACCCGGCCGAACAGCCGAACTTGGCGAGGTCGTCGGCGGGCAGATAGGTGCGGCCGCCCTCCGCGTCCTCGCGGATGTCCCGGAGGATGTTGGTGAGTTGCAGCGCGAGCCCCAGCGTGTCCGCGTACTCGGGGGCGCGGTCGGCGTTGCGCGCACCCGGCTCGGTGCCGAACACGCCGAGGGAGAGCCGCCCGATGGCGCCGGCAACGCAACGGCAATAGACCTTCAGGTCCTCCCAGGTCTCATAGGTCTCGCCGCGTACGTCCATGACGACGCCGTCGATCAGTTCGTCGAGCCCGCCGAGCGGGATCGGGAACTGCTGCGCGGCATGCCCGAGGGCCACGGCCACCGGGTCGGTGTCGTCCTCGGCGACCTTGCCTTCGCGGATCCTGTCCAGCACGGCGCGCGTCTCGTCCAGCCGGGCCGTCTTGACGTCCGGCGCGAGGTCGCCGTCGCCGATGTCGTCGACGCGCCGCGAAAACGCGTACAGCGCCGACATCGCACGCCGCTTGGGCACTGGCAGCAGTCTGATGCCGTAGGCGAAGTTACGGGCCTGCTGACCGGTGACGGCCTCGCAGTAGCTGTAGGCGGCGAGCACCGGTGCGGACACGTGCTGATCTTCCTCCACGGTCCGGATCACCCCTCTCCTCGCAGAGTCGCTCCCACCTCGCGCAGCAGCCGGAGCTTGGCGGGTCTCGGCGGTCCGGGAAGTACGTCGTATTCGGCGGCGGCAATCGCGTGGATCGCCGCCCTCCCCCCGGCCACGAACCCGGCGAGCAGCAGCTTCAGCCTGCCGTGGACGCTACCCACCAGGGGGGTGCCTTCATTCAGCAGGCTACGGGCGCGTTCTGCTTCGTATGCAACCAGAGCGCGCACCGATGCGCCTGCGGTCGGTGCGCGTAGGTCCTGCTCCTGGACATGGAATCTCTTCATGTCCTCGGCGGGCAGGTAGATGCGGTCCCGGCCGAGGTCCTCGGTGACGTCCTGGAGGTGTTCGACGATCTGCAGGGCCGTGCACACCGCGTCGGAGCGGCGGATCCGCTCCGGTGTCGCGGTGCCGGTGATGGCGAGGACGAGGCGTCCGACGGGGTTGGCCGACAGCTCGCAGTACGCGAGGAGGTCGTCGTAGGTCTCGTAGCGCGTGACGAGCTGGTCCTGGCGGTTGGCGGCGATCAGGCCGAGGAAGGGCTCGGGGGTGAGGCCGTGCCGGCGGACGGTGGGCTGGAGCCGCCGCAGCAGGGGGTGGCGAGGGGTCGAATCGAACACCTTGCGGAGGTCGGCCTCGAAGGCGTCGAGTACGGCGAGCCTGTCTCCCCCACTCTCGGCTGCGCTCGAGCGGGAGGTACCCCCATCCGCGTCCGGTGCGACACCCAGCAGGCGGGCGTCGGCGCCGCCGGGTGCGAGGTCTCCGTCGCCGATGTCGTCCACGAGGCGCGCGAAGCCGTACACGGCCATCAGGTCGTCACGCCACGCGCGCGGCAGGAAGAACGGCGCCACGGGAAAGTTCTCGTCCGCGGCCTTGTCGAGCGTGGCGCGGGCCGGGGATGCCTCGGACTTCGCCCGGGAGACGGCCTCCATACGCGCCCCTTCGGTTCCCGTCACCGCCGGCTGCCCGGCGCGTGGACGGCGGAAGCATCGCGGAGCCGGAGACCTTCCGTAGACATTGCCGTCACATCTCCCGTTCTACACTGCCGACCCAATACATCCTATTTCGGACACGCCGCCCAGCAGCCCACCGAGGAGTCCCCCCGGACCGGCCCGGGAGACACCCCGTCGGAGCCGGACGCTGCGCGTATCGCCCTACTTGCGGCGAATCAGCAACCGGTACAGCTTACGTTGTACAACGCGCCACGCTTCGGCGGGGTGTCCTGCGCATCACAACAACACACCGATTGCCGTCAAGATTCCCTGGCAGCAAGGGAATTGAGATCCAGAAGCGCGTCAGGGCCCCTCCGGCATCTGTGGCGGGGGCCCTGGCGGCTGGTCATGACAGCTGGTCACGGCGTTGGTCAGGGCCGAAGGTCCTCACTGACCGACGGTCCCGAGACGGCGATCCGGATACGGCGGCCGCGCTATTTGCCCGTGAACTTCTCGTACTCCTTGAGTACCTCTTCTGTCGGTCCATCCATGCGCAGCTCGCCGCGCTCCAGCCACAGCACGCGGTCGCAGGTGTCGCGGATGGACTTGTTGTTGTGGCTGACGAGGAAGACCGTGCCGGCGTGCTTGCGCAGCTCGCGGATGCGGGCCTCGGAGCGCTTCTGGAACTTGCGGTCGCCGGTGGCCAGCGCCTCGTCGATCATGAGTACGTCATGGTCCTTGGCGGCCGCGATGGAGAACCGGAGGCGGGCAGCCATACCCGAGGAGTACGTGCGCATGGGCAGCGTGATGAAGTCGCCCTTCTCGTTGATGCCCGAGAAGTCGACGATCTCCTGGTAGCGGTCCTTGATCTGCTCGCGGGACATGCCCATCGCGAGGCCGCCGAGGATGACGTTGCGCTCGCCGGTCAGGTCGTTCATCAGGGCCGCGTTCACGCCGAGCAGCGAGGGCTGGCCGTCCGTGTAGACCTTGCCCTTCTCGGCGGGCAGCAGGCCGGCGATGGCACGCAGCAGGGTGGACTTGCCGGAGCCGTTGGAGCCGATGAGGCCGATGGCCTCGCCGCGGTAGGCGGTGAAGCTGACGCCGCGCACCGCGTGCACCTTGCGCACGCCGCGCTCCTCGCCGCGCTTGACGATGCGGCTGAGGGCGGCGGTGGCGCTGCCCTTGCCGGTCTTGGCGCCGTTGACGCGGTAGACGATGTGCAGCTCGTCCGCGATGACGGTGGGGATGTGCGCCCCGGTGTTCTGCTCAGCCACGGCCGTACCGCTCCTCCGACTTCCAGAAGTACACGAAGCCACCGAGCGCGACGAGCACCGCCCAGCCCGCGGCGACGGCCCAGACGTGCGGCGGCAGGTTCTCGGACCCGTAGCCGTCGATGAGCGCGAAGCGCATCAGGTCCATGTAGACGGCCGCCGGGTTCCACTGCAGCACGTCCGCGATCCACGACGGCTTGCCCTCGAGCATGATCGGGATGGAGAACATGACACCCGACGCGTACATCCAGGTACGCATGATGAAGGGCATCAGCTGCGCGAGGTCGGGGATCTTGCTGCCCAGGCGCGCCATGATCAGCGCGAGACCGGCGTTGAACAGGTACTGCAGCGCGAGGACCGGGATGATCAGAACCCAGGACAGGCCCGGATAGCTGCCGAAGGCGACTGCCACGATGAACAGCACGACCATCGAGAACAGCAGCTGCTGGAACTGCTGCAGCGCGAAGGAGATGGGCAGCGAGGCGCGCGGGAAGTGCAGCGCGCGGACCAGTCCGAGGTTGCCGGAGATCGCGCGTACGCCCGCCATGACCGAGTTCTGCGTGAAGGTGAAGACGAACACGCCCGTGACCAGGAACGGGATGTACACGTCGTGTGACATGCCCCGGCTGGCGTTCAGGATCAGCCCGAAGATCAGGTAGTAGACGAGCGCGTTCAGCAGGGGGGTCACCACCTGCCACAGCTGGCCGAGCTTGGCCTGGCTGTACTGGGCGGTCAGCTTCGCCTGCGAGAAGGCAAGGATGAAGTGGCGCCGTCCCCAGAGCTGACGGACGTACTCGAAGAGGCCGGGCCTGGCGCCGCTGACGGCGAGGCCGTACTTGGCGGCCAGCTCGGCCGGAGAGAGCCCGTCGTCGGGGGACGGAGGGGCGCTCACCGCGACTCCGCCGTCATGCGTTGTCTCACTCACAAATGGAAACTTTCGTCCTCAAGATGCGCAGCCTGGTCGGGCATAGGCAGGAGCCAGGGACCGGGGTACGGCCCGAATGCTCTCAGACCGAGCTTGTCAGATGACAGGAGGGCGGCCCAGTCGGGTCAGCCGCCACACGGTACGCCACTTCATGGGCCGCCGGGGGCCGCACGCGGTGGTCCAGCCCTCTCTGAAGCCGCCGAACCACGCCTTCAGGGCGGGGCTCGAAGGGCGGCGCGCCAGGGTCAGCAGCAGCCAGACACCCAGGTAGACCGGGACCAGCAGGGCGGGCAGATTGCGGCGGGCGAGCCAGACGCGGTTGCGGGCCACCATCCGGTGGTAGACCGCGTGCCGGGACGGGGCGGTCGTCGGGTGGTACAGCACCATGTCGGAGCGGTAGTCGATCATCCAGCCCGCGTTCAGGGCCCGCCAGGCGAGATCCGTCTCCTCGTGCGCGTAGAAGAACTCGTCGGGCAGGCCGCCGACCTCGGCGAACACGCGCGTACGGACCGCGTTGGCACCGCCGAGGAAGGTGGTGACGCGCGAGGAGCGCATCGGGTCGGAGGCGCGCAGACGCGGCACGTGGCGGCGCTGGGTCTCGCCGGTGTCGGGGTCGGCGATACGGAAGCTGACGATGCCGAGCTTCGGGTCGGCCGCGAAGGCCTCGCGGCACAGCTCCGCCGTGTCGTGGTGGGCGAGCAGTCCGTCGTCGTCGAGGAACAGCAGGACGTCTACCTCGGAGCCGGACGGGCCGAACGCCTCGATGCCGACGTTGCGGCCGCCCGGGATGCCGAGGTTCTCCGGCAGTTCGACGGTGCGTACGCCCTCGGGGACGTCCGGCACCGGCGAGCCGTTGCCGACCACGACCACCTCGACCGGGTCGCCGTCCTGCTTGGCGACCGAGTCGAGGAGGGCACGGAGCTCGTCGGGGCGGTTGCCCATGGTGATGATGACCGCGCCGACCTTCATGCCGGTACTCACTTCAGCCTGCTCGAGGCGAGGATGGACACGAGGTGCAGCAGGGTCTGCAGGATCGCGATGCCGGCCAGCACGGCGACACCGAGCCGCGAGAAGAACAGGTCACCCCTGATCGTGTCCGCGATCGCGAGGACCAGGATCAGCAGGGACGCCTCGACGCCGAGCACGAGCCGGTGGAACTTCAGCGCAGCGGCGGCCCTGCGGGCCAGCGCCATACCGGATGACCGCGGCTCGGACGCCGCCTCCTTGACCGGCGGCAGCCCGCCCTGGTGACGGGCGACGCCGACGAGGTCGGTCTCGGCCTTGATCAGGATGGCGCCGAGGGCGGCGAGGGTGCCGAGGAACGCCCACAGCCAGTCGATCCGCCCGGAGCCCCACAGGTCGGCGGCGCGCAGGCCGAAGCCGACCAGCACCGCGGCGTCGCACAGGTAGGCGCCGACCCGGTCCAGGTACACCCCGCCGAGCGAGAACTGCTTCTTCCAGCGAGCGATCTCGCCGTCCACGCAGTCCAGGAGCAGGTAGAGCTGGACCATCAGCACGCCGAGCACGGCGCCCGGGATCCCCGGCACCAGCAGGGCCGGGGCGGCGAGGACGCCGAACACGGTCATCAGGTAGGTCAGCTGGTTGGGCGTGACCCGCGTGTTCACCAGGTGCCGGTCGATGCGCAGCGAGATCTCGCGCATGTAGAGCCGGCCGGCCCAGTGCTCACCGCTCCGCCGGTCCTTCACACCCGGGGGATGAACGACGGGGCGGAGTTCAGCTACCGATGGCCTTGGCATAGTCGGCGTATGCGTCCTTGATCTGGTCGGTGGTCAGGTCGAGGTGTTCCAGAATCGTGTAACGACCGGGGCGGGTTTTCGGAGCGAACTCCACGACCTGGACGAACTCGTCCACCGTGAAGCCGATCTCCTCCGGGAGGACGGGGAGTCCGTGCCGGTACAGGACGTCGGCCATCTGTCCGGCCATGTCCCGGTCACCACGCAGGTACGTGGCGAACGCACCGCCCAGGCCGCACTGCTCTCCGTGGAGGGCGTTGCGCTTGGGGAACTGCAGGTCGAACGCGTGGCTGATCTCGTGGCAGGCACCGGACGCGGGGCGGCTGTCACCGGCCACGGACATCGAGATGCCGCACAGGACCAAGGACTCCGACAGCGTCGTCAGGAAGTCGTCGGCGCCGATGCCGCTCGGATGACGCAGCACGGCCTCGGCAGCCTGGCGGGCCATTGCGGCGGCAAGGCCGTCGACCTGCTCGCCGGTCTCCCGGTGCGACAGCTCCCAGTCGGCCACGGCAGAGATCTTGCAGATCACGTCGCCGATGCCGGCCCGCACGAAACGCACCGGCGCCTCACGGATGACATCCAGGTCGATGACGATCGCGATCGGGTTGGGCACACCGTACGAGCCGCGGCCCGCGTCGTTGTCAAGCGTGGCCACCGGGGAGCACAGACCGTCGTTGGCGAGGTTCGTGGCCACCGCGACCAGAGGCAGGCCCACACGCGCGGCGGCGTACTTCGCGCAGTCGATGACCTTGCCGCCGCCGAGGCCGATCACCGCGTCGTAGTGGCCGCCCTTCTTGATCGAGTCGGCAAGGCGGACCGCGCCGTCGATGGTGCCGTCGGCGTCGTCGAACCAGTCCGCCTGGGGCAGCGTCGGCGCGAAGCGCTCGCGCAGCGCCTGGCCGGAGCCCCCGCTGATGGCGAAGGCCATCCGGCCGGACGGAGCGATGCGCTGGTCGGACAGAATCGTCGCCAGATCATCGAGCGCACCCGGCCGGATGTCGACGACGACCGGCGACGGAATGAGCCGCGTCAGTACTGGCACGCGATTTCACGTCCCTTGGCGAGGTCGTCGTGGTTGTCGATCTCGACCCACTTGACGTCGCCGATGGGCGCGACGTCGATCCGGAAGCCGCGGTTGACGAGCTCCTGGTAGCCGTGCTCGTAGAACTGCTGCGGGTCCGTCTCGAAAACAGTCTTCAGCGCGTCGGCGAGCTCGTCGGCCGCCTCGCCCTCGATGAGGGTGACGCCGATGTACTCACCGGTGGCCTCGGCCGGGTCCATCAGCTTGGTGATCTTCGTCATGCCCTTCTCGGGGTCGACGACGACCTTCATCTCCTCGTCGGCGAGGGACTTCACCGTGTCGAGGGCAAGGATGATCTTCTTGTCGCCACCGCGGGCGGCGAGCAGGGTCTTCTCGACGGAGACCGGGTGCACGGTGTCGCCGTTGGCGAGGATCACGCTGTGCTTGATCGCGTCACGGCCGCACCACAGGGAGTAGGCGTTGTTCCACTCCTCGGCCTTGTCGTTGTCGATCAGGGTGATCTTGAGGCCGTACTTGGCCTCCAGCGCCTCGCGGCGCTCGTACACGGCCTCCTTGCGGTACCCGACGATGATCGCGACCTCCGTCAGACCGATCTCGGCGAAGTTGCCGAGGGTCAGGTCCAGGACGGTGAGGCTGTCCTCGTTGCCTTCGGGGCCCACCGGCACCAGAGCCTTGGGCAGGGTGTCGGTGTAGGGGCGCAGACGCCGTCCGGCGCCGGCCGCCAGCACGAGGCCGATCATGCGGGTTCTCCTTCATCGTGTACGGCGGGTGCTCCGGAGGACACCCAGAAGCGGATGCTCTCGACGAGCACCACGAGTGCCACGGCCACGGCGAGGGCCGTGAGCGCGACGGTGAAATCTGTGTTGTTGAGCAGAGCCGCGACCACGGTGACCACCAGGACTCTGCCTTCGTGTCCGCCGATCGCCCGCACAAGCCAGTGCGGGGGCGCGCCGGTGTTGCCGCGGATGCGGTACACCGTGTCGTAGTGATGGTAGGCGACTGCGGCCACCAGTCCGAAAGCTGCGGGCAAGGCCCCGTTCACACCGGAGTTGGCCGCAAGGACCAGGAACGTGCCGTACTCGGCGGCCCGGAAGAACGGCGGAACAAGCCAGTCCAGGGCGCCTTTCAGGGGTCGGGAGACCGCGATCCCGGATGTGACGCAGTACACGAGCGCGGCGACGACGGGCCACGGTCCGCCGAAGTCCGTGAGAGCGCTCACAGTGACGACGACCACGCCGCCGACGAACGCGTAGACGGGCGGCGGCAGAAGCCGCGCGGCGCTCTTCAGCGCCCGGGCGAACACCTGCGCGAGCGGGCCGGAGTCGGTGAGATCGGCCAGCGCCTGAGCGGCCCGGTCGGTCCTGTGCGCCTTGCGGGTAAGGGACCTCAGTACGCGGCCTGCTGTGGTGTACGTCGCAGCTATCGCGCACCCGATGAGCAGCACGTAGAAGGTGATACGAGGGGTGGTCACCGCCGTGAGCACGGCGATCATCGCCCAGCGTTCGCCGATCGGCAGGACGATCATCCGGCGTACCCAGACCGTCCAGCCGACGCTGTCGAGCTTGTCGGAAAGGGCCGCAGTGGGGCTGGTGTTGGCGGTCGCGTCGTGGTTCGCCTCGTTGAAGGAGAAGTCCACGACGTGGCGGCAGGTCTGCAGCACCATCGCGCCGAGGGCCAGCGCCCAGACGTCGTCGCCGCCGCGGGCCGCACCGAGCGCGAGGCCCGCGTAGTAGGCGTACTCCTTGGCCCGGTCGAAGGTGGCATCCAGCCAGGCCCCGAGCGTCGAGTACTGCAGCGAGTACCGGGCGAGCTGCCCGTCGGTGCAGTCCAGGACGAAGGAGAAGAGGAGCAGCGCACCGGCTGCGACGAAGCCGCCGCGCGTGCCGGTGGCGGCGCAGCCGGCCGCGATCAGCGCGGTGAACAGCGAGGCAGTGGTGACCTGATTGGGCGTCAGGCCGCGACGGGCACACCAGCGGGCGATGTAGCGCGAGTACGGGCTGATGCAGAACGTCGTGAAGAAGCCGTCCCGGGACTTCACGGCGCTCCGCAGGCGTATGGCCTCTTCGTCGACGGCCGCGACGGCCTGCCGGGCTTCGTTGCCCGCCTGGGGATCGGCGGGGACGGCGGCGACGAGGGAGCCGAGCTCGGGCCGGTGCACCGCGACGTCGGTGTCCTCGAGGACCGCGGCCACGGTGTCGGCGACGCTGCCGACGGCGACGGCGCCGCGTGCGGTGCTCTCGGCGGCTCTGCGTACGGCGAGCGCCAGTGCCGGGCGGGCCGGCGGGCGGGCCGATACGGCGCCGGAAACGGCGGAGGCGTCGAAGCGGGGGTCGGTGAGGCCGAGGCGGAGGGCGTGGACGTGGCCCACGAACCGGGCGTCGACGATCGCGACCCGGTCATCGCCCGGGATCACAGCGAGCAGCGACCCGGCGTCGGCGGCGTCGGTAGCGATCCGCACGTCGAAGCCCAGCGACCGCAGATCGCCCTCGAGGGTCGATCCGGGGGCCGGCTGGCCGATGAGGATTGCGGTCGACAGACGAACTCACTCCTTGGTTGCCGGTGCGTCGCGGCGCCGGGCATGCGCATGGTGGGACGCCCCTGGCCCAGGCGGCCGGGCGGCGCATCGGCTGAGGTTATCGGATGAACGGAAGCAGGTGTTCATCACCCGTTTACGGCCCGATAAGCGCGGTCTGCGCGACCGCAGCCGTGACGATCATCATCGGGGATCGGCACCCCGGCCCACAAACCGTGGCCCCAGATGCCCACAAACCGTGGTCCCGGATGCCCGCATACATGGCCTCAGATCCCCGTATGAGCGGCATCGGGTCCGGCGCAGGGCATGCCCGTGCCGCCGGTCCAGCTTAGGGTTGGCCTTCATGACATGGCTGATCACAGGTGGAGCTGGATATATAGGGGCACACGTGGCGCGGGCCATGGCGGATGCCGGGGAGCGCCTGGTCGTGCTGGACGACATCTCGGCCGGTGTCCCCGACCGGCTGCCGCCTCAGATCCCGCTCGTCGAAGGCTCGGCGCACGATGCCGCGCTGCTGAAGCGGGTGCTCACCGAGCATGCGGTGACGGGTGTGGTGCATCTCGCAGCCCTCAAGCAGGTGGGCGAGTCCGTCGACCAGCCGACGCGCTACTACCGCGAAAACGTGGGCGGCCTGGCGGTGCTCCTCGAGGCGGTCGCCGAGGCCGGGATCAAACGGTTCCTCTTCTCCTCGTCCGCGGCCGTGTACGGCAACCCGGATGTGACCCTGATCACCGAGGACACGCCCTGCGTACCGCTCAGTCCGTACGGCGAGACGAAGCTCACCGGGGAGTGGCTGGTCCGGGCGGCGGGCCGGGCGCACGGCATCGCGACGGTGTGCCTGCGCTACTTCAACGTGGCGGGCGCCGCGGCGCCGGAGCTCGCGGACACGGGCGTGTTCAACGTCATCCCCATGGTCTTCGACCGGCTCACCCGTGACGAGGCCCCGCGGATCTTCGGCGACGACTATCCGACGCCGGACGGCACCTGCATCCGCGACTACATCCACGTCGCCGACCTGGCCGAGGCCCATCTCGCGGCCGCACGCCGGCTCTCGGCCGCCGACGTATCGGGCGATCTGACGGTGAACATCGGCCGCGGCGAGGGCGTCTCCGTACGGGAACTCATCACGACGATCGCCGAGGTGACCGGCGACCACCGGCCGCCCCTCATGGAGGCGCGCCGCCCCGGCGACGCTCCGCGCGCGGTCGCATCCGCCGGGCGGGCGGCCGAGGAACTGGGCTGGACGGCCCGGTACGGGGTCCGCGAGATGGTCGAGTCGGCGTGGCAGGGCTGGTGTCTGCGACACCCCGAGGCAGCCCGGTAAGCGATCTTGTCACCGCTCTGACCTGCACATCGTTTCCGCAGGTCAGAGCATATGACAACGGTGTTCAGTGCCGTGTTGCCCGATACCCCCCACCCGTAGTTCACTGGGCCGCGAGACGGTCGGCACGGCGGATACGCCGGACGGGGGCACGGCGATACGGAAGGCGGCTTCCATGGGAGCTGGGCACCACCACGGGCATACGCACGGCGCACCCGCGACGGGCACCGCGTCGGGCGCGTACCGCGGGCGGCTGCGCATCGCACTGATGATCACGCTCACGGTCATGGCGGTCGAGATCGTGGGAGGCATCGCCGCGGACTCGCTGGCCCTGATCGCGGACGCGACGCACATGGCCACGGACGCCCTCGGGCTCGGCATGGCGCTGCTGGCGATCCACTTCGCGAACCGTCCCGCGACCGCCAACCGCACCTTCGGGTTCGCACGCGCCGAGATCCTCGCCGCGCTCGCCAACTGTCTGCTGCTGCTGGGGGTGGGCGGCTATGTGCTGTTCGAGGCGATCGACCGGTTCATCACTCCGGCCGACACCCGGGGCGGGCTGACCATCGTCTTCGGCCTCGTCGGCCTGGTGGCCAACACGGTCTCGCTGGTCCTGCTGATGCGCGGCCAGAAAGAGAGCCTCAATGTGCGCGGCGCCTTCCTCGAGGTGATGGCGGACGCGCTGGGCTCGCTGGCCGTGCTGGTGTCGGCGGTCGTCGTCCTGACCACGGGCTGGCAGGCGGCCGACCCGATCGCCTCGCTCGTCATCGCTCTCATGATCGTGCCGCGGACGGTGAAGCTGCTGCGCGAGACGCTGAACGTCCTGCTGGAGGCGGCCCCGAAGAACGTCGACATGGCCGAGGTGCGGGCGCACATGCTGGCTCTGCCGAGCGTCGAGGACGTGCACGACCTGCACGCCTGGACGATCACGTCGGGCCTGCCGGTGCTCTCCGCGCACGTGGTCGTGAGCTCCGACGTCCTCAACACGATCGGGAACGAGAAGGTGCTGCACGAGTTGCAGGCGTGCCTGGGCGATCACTTCGACGTCGAGCACTGCACGTTCCAGCTGGAGCCGGGAGGCCACGCGGAGCACGAGGCGAGGCTCTGCCACTGAGACCGACGGCACCGGCAGGGGCGGCGCGGACCGGGGCGGCCGAAAAACCGCCCGCGCCATCACCGCCCGCTGCTAGCCTGCTCAGCGTCCCTTGAGGAGGTGGGTTGATGACCGTCGTCGCGGCGAGCGCTGCCTTGCGCAGCGACAGGTGCATCCCCATCTCCCGGGCTCACGGCTGAGCTGCCTCGCGCGCATCGGCCGGGCCCCTTCACTCTAGGGTTTCTCACGGTGACCGACCACGACACCGGCGCGTACAGCGCCTTCTTCGAGCTGCACCACGGCCTGCCCCGGCAGGGGCCTGGCTCCGACGCCACCACCCGACACCTCCTCTCCCTCGCCGGCCCGCTCCCGGACCGACCGCGCGCCCTCGACCTCGGCTGCGGCCCGGGCCGGTCCGCGCTGCTCCTCGCGGCGGAGGCAGGCGCGGAAGTGACCGCCGTCGATCTGCACGAACCGTTCCTGGACGAGCTGCGCGCGGCCGTCGAGGCGCGTGGGCTCACGCACCTGATCCATCCCGTCAACGGCGACATGGGAGAGCTCCCCTACCCGGACGGTTCCTTCGACCTCGTCTGGGCGGAGAGCTCGGCGTACAGCATCGGTTTCGACACGGCGCTGCGCGACTGGCGCCGGCTGCTCGCGCCGGGTGGTGCGCTCGTGCTCACCGAGTGCGTGTGGACCACCGACACGCCCAGTGCGGAGGCCCGCACCTACTGGGACAACGCGTACCGGCTGCGCACGGTCGAGGAGAACACGCTGGCGGCCATGGCCGCCGGATACACGGTGACCGGCGTGTACGTGCAGCCCGAGTCCGACTGGGACGAGTACTACGTACCGCTCGCCGCACACGCCGACGCAGCCGATCCGGCGGCGCCCGGAATGGCCGAAGCCGTCGCCGCGACGCGCACGGAGCTGGCGATGCGGCGCGAACACGGCAGCGAGTACGGCTACGCGGGCTTTGTGCTGCGCCCGGCGGAAATCCGCTGATCACATGTGCGATGTATGTCCCGCTGCCCTGCGGGGGTTGCCAACTGCTGCCGAGTGCCTGAGTTGTAGTGGGTCCTGGCGAGTACAAGTGAGCACCCGGCCGGGATGGGCTGGTCGTGTCAGTGCACTGGAGGTTGCCTTCCGTGGTGCGTGTCCCGCGGGCCTTCTGGAGGGGGAACAGAGTTTCTTGGGTCGAATGGGTGACCTTTGTGGGTGGTGGTCGTTGAGTTCCGTGATGGGATCTTCGGGTCGGGGGGTGAAGGAGTGGGCGGAGTCCGGGCGCTGGCGTCGCCCTTCGTGGTGCCGGGGCCTGCGGGGGTGGCCATCCGGGACCGCCTGCGCCTGTCCGGCAGGGATGCGGCTGTCCGGCAGGGATGCGGCTGTGCTGGGCGAGGTCGGCGCTTTCCTCGGCTCGCTCGCTGCCGGTGATCTCGCCGACCGCTGTCGTCAGGGCCTGGAACACGATGCCGCCGGCTGGGCGGTGCGCAAGCGGAAACTGACGGACCGGTCGTCATCGCGGTGGGCGGGCAGTATCACCAAGGCGACGCAGGACCAGTGGGCGCTGGCCCGGCGCGCACAGACCACGTATGTCTCCTGGCTGCGCGGGCAGATCGCACAGATCGAGGCCCGGCTGGCCAGGCCGCTGGGGGCCAAGGCCAACAAGCGTGAAGGGCTGCCACGCGGCTACGCCACCCGCGGCGAGTGGCACGCCAAGTCCCGCCGCCTGCACACCCTCCGAGACCGGCTGGCGGGGGTGGAGGCGGACTGGAGTGCGGGCCGGGTGCGTGTGGTGCGCGGTGGCCGTCGGCTCGCCACTACCCGTCACCACCTGGACGATGCCAGGCTGAGCAAGGAGGCGTGGCGGGAGCGGTGGGAGGCCGCGCGGATGTTTCTGGCCGCGGACGGGGAGTCGGGCAAGCGGTTAGGCAACGAGACCATCCGCATCACCGATACCGGACACATCTCCATCAAACTCCCAGCTGAGCTCGGCCACTTGGCCAATGCGGCGCACGACCGGTATGTGCTGGACGCGGTGGTGGCCTTCAAGTATCGGGGCGAGGAGTGGCGCGACCGGATCACCGCGAACCGTGCGGTGGCCTACCGGATCCACCACGACCCGGTACGGGGGCGCTGGTATGTGACGGCGTCCTGGCAGCGCGCCGCCGTGCCCGCCCTGCCGCTTCAGACGGCGCTGGCCCGGGGCACGGTCGGGGTGGACATGAACGACGACCACCTTGCGGCCTGGCGCCTCGATCGGCACGGCAACCCGATGGGTGAGCCGCAGCGCTTCTTCTACGATCTGTCGGGCAGCGCCGCTCACCGGGATGCGCAGATCCGGCATGCGCTGACCCGGCTACTGCACTACACGCGCCGCTGCGGGGTCACCGCGATCGCCGTCGAGGACCTCGACTTCGCCGACAGTAAAAGCCGGGAGAAGCACGGCCGCAACAAGCGGTTCCGACGGTTGATCTCCCGCTTTCCGACCGCGAAGCTCACGGCCCGGCTGGTGTCCATGGCCGCCGAGCAGGATGTGGCGATCGTCGCGGTCGACCCGGCCTACACCAGCCGGTGGGGTGCCCAGCACTGGCAGAAGCCGCTGGCCACCCCACGACGTGAGACGACCCGGCACGATGCCGCGAGCATCGCGATCGGGCGACGCGCCCTCGGGCACCCGATCAGGCGACGGGCGGCACCGCCCCACCGCGACCAGAGTGATCGCTGTGGGCATCGGACCGTCCAGGCCCGACCGGAGGCCCCGGGGTGTGAGGGAACCCGCCCCCACCTGCCCGGACCGCGCACAAGATGCGCGTCGCCGGTGATGGAGCGAAAGCGGGGGACCAGCCTGCCCAACACCGTTCGGGGCAGCGCCGCTGAGCAGCAGTCCTGGCAACAGGACTCACTCCCGCTCAGTGTCTAGGAACGGTAGCGGGACATGCGGGGCGCCGGGTCCCGGGGCTGTCGGACTCGTACGGCAGACTTGAGGTTCGAAGACCGATACGAAGGATGAGTATGCCGATCACACCTGCCACCACGGGGCACGGTTCATCATGGGGGCACCTCCCAGACCCTTCAGGCTCTGGGGGAGGCACCACAGAAGCGATCTTGCTGGAACTGGTCGACGAGGACGGCAACACGATCGGCACGGCGGAGAAGCTGGCCGCCCACCAGCCGCCGGGGCAGCTCCACAGGGCCTTCTCGGTCTTCCTCTTCGACGAGCAGGGACGGCTGCTGCTGCAGCAGCGCGCGCTCGGCAAGTACCACTCCCCCGGCGTGTGGTCGAACACATGCTGCGGGCACCCCTATCCGAGTGAGGCGCCGTTCGCCGCCGCGGCCCGCCGGACGTACGAGGAGCTGGGCGTCTCGCCCTCGCTGCTCGCCGAGGCCGGCACCGTCCGATACAACCACCCGGACCCGCACTCGGGCCTGGTGGAACAGGAGTACAACCACCTCTTCGTCGGGATGGTGCAGGCGCCGTTGCGGCCGGACCCGACGGAGGTCGGCCGGACCGCGTTCGTGACCCCCGCCGAGCTGGTGGAGCGGCACGCGAAGGATCCGTTCTCGGCCTGGTTCATGACGGTGCTGGATGCGGCGCGGCCCGCGATCAGGGAGCTCACGGGGGCTGCGGCAGGCTGGTGACGGCGCCGGGCGGGGGGCCTGGGGCTCCGCCCCTGACCCCGGCCGGCGGCTACACCAGACCCGGCTTGAGGGGCAGGGCCGCCCAGATGACCTTGCCCCCACTGGCGGTGTGCTCGACGTTGCACACCCCGCCCGCCTCCCGGGTGATCTCACGCACGAGAAGCAGACCGCGGCCGCCGGTCTGGCCGTAGTCGGCCTCCAGCGCCGTCGGGCGGTAGGGATGGTTGTCCTCGACGGAGACCCGGACCCATTCGGATCCGACGGCCACCTCCACCGCGAGCATGGGCGAGAGCAGGGCGGCATGCCGTACCGCGTTGGTGACCAGCTCGGAGACGATCACCAGCAGCCCCTGGAGCAGCTCGTCCGGTGCGGGCACGCCCTGCCGGGCGATCAGATCGCGGACCGCGTGCCGCGCCTGGGGCACGGATACGTCAACAGCGGCGGCGGTGAACCGCCAGACACCCTCGTACGACTGAGGGACCCCCTGGACTGAGTCCGGAGGAGCTACTGCGGGACTTCGCTCGGTACCCCCGCCAACCGGTGGGTGAAGGCCGGACCCCCACCCGCTGTCGTCCATGGTCCGGTCGCCACCCTTACGCTCGATTGTCGCCACGCAAAGAGTGTTGGGAATGTCCTGGTCCATGCCGGACCACTGACGCAAAGTCAGCAATTATCGACGGTTTCTGATCGTTGGCGTATGACAGCGTCAGTTGTGTGACTGCTCCTGCCCTTGTTGTGCTGCCTTCCGAGGGTCTTCGGTTTGTATGGGTCAGGTCGGTAAATTGCCCGGCTTGTTCCACCAGTGCACACGGGATTCATCCGCCCCCTTCTTGATCGTACGTTCGGGGCCTGCGGATAGCATCCGCCTCATGGAGCCGCAGCTGCTGCACAGCGTCGCCGACGGCGTCGCCACCGTCGTCATCCACCACCCGGCGAAACGAAACGCCATGACCGCGGACATGTGGCGGGCGCTGCCTCCGCTGCTGGACAGGCTGGCGACGGATCCGGCCGTACGGGCTCTCGTGCTGACCGGTGAGGGCGGGACGTTCTGTGCGGGCGCGGACATCTCGTCGTTGCGGGAGCCTTCGGAGGGCTCGGGAGCTGGGTCCGGAGGTTCCGCCGGGGCGCAGGTCCTGGCCGTGGAGGCCGAGGATGCGCTGGCGGCGTTCCCCAAGCCGACGCTCGCGGCGGTGCGGGGGCACTGCGTAGGCGGCGGATGCCAGCTCGCCGCCGCCTGCGATCTGCGCTTCGCCGACGAGGAGGCCCTGTTCGGGGTGACGCCGGCGAAGCTCGGGATCGTCTATCCGGCCTCGTCCACGCAGCGCCTGGTGTCGCTGGTGGGACCGGCCGCGGCGAAGTACCTGCTGTTCTCCGGCGAGTTGATCGACGCGGGCCGTGCGCTGCGCACCGGGCTGGTGGACGAGGTGCTGCCTGCCGGCGAACTCGGCAAGCGTGTCGCGGAGTTCGCACGCGTGCTGGTCTCGCGCTCGCAGCTGACGCAGGCGGCGGCCAAGGAGTTCGCCGATGGCCGCCTGGACCGGGCCGCGTACTGGGCGGAGCAGGCGCGCGGAAGTGGTGACAGGGCGGAGGGGGTGGCCGCGTTTCTGGAGGGCAGGCGGCCGCAGTTCGAGTGGACCTTCGATGGCGCTGCTGACGGGCCTACTGCAGGATGAACCGGCTCTTCGAGCGCCACTCCTCCACCAGGTCGGCCGGGGCCTTGTGCGGGGAGCCCGCGTCGTAGGGCGGCTGCGGGTCGTACTCGGTGAGCAGCTGCACGGACTGAGCGTGGCGGTCGCCCGCGATCATGCCGACGAGGGTGAGCCCCATGTCGATGCCCGATGAGACGCCGGCCGCGGTGACGTACTTGCCGTCGACCACCACACGCTCGCCGGTCGGCTCGACGCCGAACCGCTTGATGTAGTCGAGGGCCAGCCAGTGGGAGGTGGCCCGGCGGCCCTCGAGCAGGCCCGCGGCCGCCAGCAGCAGCGAGCCGGTGCACACGGACGTCGTCCAGGTGCTGGTCGCGTCGGCGGCGCGCAGCCAGTCGAGCAGCGTGTCGTTCTCCATCTGCGGGGTCTGGCCGGGGCCGCCCGGGACCACGACGATGTCGGGGCGGGTGACCTCGGCGAGGGTCTTGTCCGCGGTGATCGCGAGTGTTCCAAGGTCGGTGCGGACGGGGCCCGTCTGTTCGGCGACGAACACCAGCTCGGCGTCAGGGAGGCGGCCGAGGGTCTCGTACGGGCCGACTGCGTCGAGGGCGGTGAAGCGGTCGAAGAGCACGATGGCGATCTGCATGGTCCTGCCTTTCTCGGATGTGTGTTCTCAGCGGGGCACGGGTGCGTGGAAGCGGCGGCGGTACTCGGCGGGTGCCGAGCCGAGTGCCTTGAGGAAGGCGCGGCGCATCGCTTCGGGGGTGCCGTAGCCGCAGGCGTGTGAGATCTCCTCGATCCCGTCGGAGGTCTCCTCCAGGAGCCGGCGCGCGTTTTCGATGCGTACGTGCTCGACGTACCGGCCGGGTGTCACGCCGGTCTCGGCCTGGAAGGCGCGGGCGAAATGGCGCGGTGAGAGCCTGGCGCGCGCGGCGAGCGACTCGACGGAGAGGTCGCCGTCGGGGTGTTCGGTGATCCACTGCTGGACGTCGCGCAGCGGTTCGCGTTGCGCGGTCTGCGCGGCGAGCTGGGCGCTGAACTGGGCCTGGTTGCCGGGGCGGCGGAGGAAGACGACGAGGTGCCGAGCGACGGTGAGCGCCGCCTCGCGGCCCAGATCCTCCTCGACGAGCGCGAGGGCCAGGTCGATGCCGGAGGTGACGCCGGCGGATGTCGCCACGTTTCCGTCGCGTACGAAGATCGGGTCCGGGTCGACATCGACGGCCGGGTGGTCGCGGGCGAGCCTGTCGCACACGTTCCAGTGGGTGGTGGCCCGGCGGCCGTCCAGCAGCCCGGCCGCGGCCAGCAGCAGCGCCCCGCTGCACACGGAGACCAGGCGCTCGGCTCCCGGGGCCCTCTCGCGCAGCCAGTAGATCAGCCGCGGGTCGGGCCGCCTGGTGCCCCGGCCTCCGGGGACGACGAGGGTGTGCGGGTCGGCTGAGTCGTGAAGGGCGCCGTCGGGGACGAGGGTGAGTCCGCTGGAGGTGCGGACGGGCCCGCCGTCGAGCGACGCGGTGCGGATCCGGTACGTGTCCGGGTCTCCGGAGTATGTGGCGGCTCCCGCGAACACCTCCACGGGGCCGGTGACGTCGAGGCTCTGGACGTCGTCGAAGAGGACGACGAGGACGGTTCGGTGCTGCGCCATGACACCGATTCTTGAATCCTGGGGCGATGACCGCAATGACGAATTTCCCACCTATCCTGCCATCGCGGTCCGTCAGTGACTGGTTTCGCCTTCACGGCATACCAACCAGTCGGTAATCTGCGCGGCATGAACTCACCCCTGCCGGAGCGCGCCGCGCGCCGATGCCACAACGCGATCAATCCGCTGCACTCGGCCCACTACTTCTCGCCGGACCTCGGAACGGAGATGGCGGGGATCGGCATCGAGGACCGCAACGCCGCGTACTTCGGCGCCCGGGCGGCCGCCATGGGCGCGGTCGGTGCGGGCACGGTGACGGCCACGTTCTACAACTTCAATCACGAGCTCGTGGCGCGGCACGTCCCCGCGGTGTGGCGGATCGCCCCTCCGGAGACGGTCCTTGCGGCACGCGCGCGTGCCGTCGACGCGACGCTGCACCGGCTGCTCGGAAAGGAGGCGCTCGCCTCGAAGGAGATGACCGAGGCGGCGAGCCTCGCCCTACGCGCGACCGAGGCCTGCAGCAGGACGGCACGCCCGCTGTACGCCGCACACGCCGACCTGCCCGTACCGGAGGAGCCGCACCTCGCGTACTGGCATGCCGCGACCCTCCTGCGCGAACACCGCGGCGACGGGCACCTGGCTGTTCTGCTGAACGCGGAACTCGATCCGCTGGAGGCCCTGGTGACCCACACCGCCACCGGAAAGGGCATGTCACCGAGGTGGGTCCTGGGCACCCGCGGATGGTCCCGGCAGGACTGGGACGCGGCGACGGAGCGACTGCGCTCGCGCGGACTGCTCGACGGTGAGGGCGAGTTGACGGATGCCGGAACTGCGCTTCGGCGCGATCTCGAGACGGAGACGGACCGGCTCGACCGGGCGCCGTACGAGCACCTCGGCGCGGCGGGCGTCGAACGGCTCACCGAACTCGCGGCGGGCTTTCTCGGGGCGGCTGTGGCGGCGGGGGCGTTCCCCGCCGGAATGATCGGCAAGAACTGACTCCAGCGGATCGCGTCTCCTTGCAGCCGAGGTCGGCTGGTTGCAGCAGACCGCATGACCGCGGGCGCAGTTGACGTCAGCTGATCGCCGCCGGCTGCTTGGTCTGCGCGAGCCGAGGTACCCGTGTGTCTCCGGCCGATCCGGGCCGATCCGGGCCGTTCCGGGTCGTTCGCGGCCGGAAGACGAAAGGGGAAGACGTGTTCCGTGCCATTGCAGATGTGCTGCGCCAGATCGGGGCCGCTGGCGCCACCGTGGTGACGCTGCCCTTCCGGGCCCTGGCCCGGCTGTTCGGCGGCGCCGCGCACTCGACACGCCGCACGGGGCGGGCTCGCCGGGTGTGACCCGGTGGGCGCCGGCCCTGCGCGAGCGATGCGCCGTACCGACCGGCCGCGTCGGGCACCGGCGCCTCCTCCTTCCTCCCCTACCTTCTCGCTTTGACTGTCACCCTCGCCTCGTCGCGCCCACGTGCCCGCTTGTCGGTGGGGCCTGCCACAATTGCGGCGCAACCTCAGTGGAGAAGGCGGTACGGGATCGTGACGACACCCCTCGTAGGGTCCATCGAAGGCAGGATCGCCGAGGAGCTCGGCGTACGGGAGCGGCAGGTCAAGGCTGCCGTGGAGCTGCTCGACGGCGGTTCGACGGTGCCCTTCATCGCCCGCTACCGCAAGGAAGCGACCGAGATGCTCGACGACGCGCAGCTGCGCACGATCGAGGAGCGGCTGCGCTATCTGCGTGAGCTGGAGGAGCGGCGGACGGCGATCCTCGACTCGGTGCGCGAGCAGGGCAAGCTCACTGACGAGCTGGAGGCGCAGATCCGCGGCGCGGAGACCAAGGCCCGGCTCGAGGACATCTACCTGCCGTTCAAGCCGAAGCGCCGCACGAAGGCGCAGATCGCGCGCGAGGCCGGTCTGGAGCCGCTCGCCGAGGGGCTGCTCGGCGATCCGTCGGTCGATCCGCTGGCCGCCGCGGCGGCCTTCGTGGACGCCGACAAGGGCGTCGCCGACCCACAGGCAGCGCTGGACGGCGCCCGCGCCATCCTCACCGAGCGCTTCTCGGAGGACGCCGACCTCATCGGCGAGCTACGCGAGCGCATGTGGACGCGCGGGCGGCTGGCCGCCAAGGTGCGGGACGGCAAGGAGGAGGCGGGCGCCAAGTTCGCCGATTACTTCGACTTCGCCGAACCCTTCACCGAGCTGCCCTCGCACCGGATCCTCGCGATGCTGCGCGGCGAGAAGGAGGAGGTCCTCGACCTCGTCCTGGAGCCGGAGGAGCCCACGGACGAGCCCGGCCCCTCCTCGTACGAGGCGATCATCGCCTCGCGCTTCGGGCTGGCCGAGCGCGGCCGTCCCGCCGACAAGTGGCTGGTGGACACGGTGCGCTGGGCCTGGCGCACGCGCATCCTGGTGCACCTCGGCATCGACCTGAGGCTACGGCTGCGTACGGCAGCCGAGGACGAGGCCGTGCAGGTCTTCGCCGCGAACCTGCGCGACCTGCTGCTGGCCGCCCCGGCGGGCACGCGCGCGACGCTGGGGCTGGACCCCGGTTTCCGTACGGGCGTGAAGGTGGCCGTGGTCGACGCGACCGGCAAGGTCGTCGCGACGGACGTGATCTACCCGCACGTCCCGCAGAACAAGTGGGACGAGGCCATCGCCAAGCTCGCGCGGCTCGCCAAGGAGCACGCGGTCGAGCTGGTCGCCATCGGCAACGGCACGGCGTCGCGCGAGACGGACAAGCTGGCCGGTGAACTGATCACCAAGCACCCCGAGTTGAAGCTGACCAAGGTGATGGTGTCCGAGGCGGGCGCCTCGGTGTATTCGGCCTCGGCCTTCGCGTCGCAGGAGCTGCCCGAGATGGACGTGTCGCTGCGCGGCGCCGTCTCCATCGCCCGCCGCCTGCAGGACCCGCTCGCCGAGCTGGTCAAGATCGACCCGAAGTCGATCGGTGTCGGCCAGTACCAGCACGACCTCTCCGAGGTGAAGCTGTCGCGCTCGCTCGACGCGGTCGTCGAGGACTGTGTGAACGGCGTGGGCGTGGACGTCAACACGGCTTCCGCACCGCTCCTCGCCCGGGTCTCCGGCATCGGCGGCGGCCTCGCCGAGAACATCGTCGCCCACCGGGACTCCAACGGCCCGTTCCGGTCGCGGCAGGCGCTCAAGGACGTGGCACGCCTTGGCCCGAAGGCGTACGAGCAGTGCGCGGGCTTCCTGCGGATCCGCGGCGGCGACGACCCGCTGGACGCCTCCAGCGTGCACCCCGAGTCGTACCCGGTGGTGCGCCGCATGGTGAAGACCACGAGCAGCGACGTGGCCTCGCTGATCGGCAACACGGCGGTGCTGCGCTCGCTCCGCGCCGACAACTTCGTGGACGAGACCTTCGGTCTGCCGACCGTCACGGACATCCTGCGCGAGCTGGAGAAGCCCGGGCGGGACCCGCGTCCGGCGTTCAAGACGGCCACGTTCAAGGAAGGCGTCGAGAAGATCTCCGACCTGTCGTCCGGGATGGTGCTGGAGGGCGTCGTCACGAATGTCGCCGCGTTCGGCGCGTTCGTGGACGTCGGCGTCCACCAGGACGGGCTGGTGCACGTGTCCGCGATGTCCAAGACGTTCGTCAAGGACCCGCGTGATGTGGTGAAGCCGGGCGACATCGTCAAGGTGAAGGTGCTGGACGTCGACATTCCGCGTAAGCGGATCTCGCTGACGCTGCGGCTCGACGACGAGGCTGCGCCTGCCTCTTCCGGCGGGGGTGGGCGGGCCCAGCGAGGGGGGCGGCCGCCTCAGCAGCGGGGGCAGCAGCGGCAGGGCCGCGGAGGCGGGGGCGGTGCTGCTCGGCAGGCGCCGCCGCCTGCCAACAGTGCGATGGCAGATGCGCTTCGGCGGGCCGGGTTGGTTGACCCCAAGGGGGGTCGGAGCTGAGGTTGACCCCCGGCGTCGGGAGCGAGGCAGCACGCCAGGTGACCGCCGCCGGGGGCTGTGCCCACCCATTGCCTTAAAGACATGGGAGGCACCCCCATCGCCCTGCGGAACGATTGCCCACAACGGTCCAGGACGACTGCCCTTTGGCAGCCGTCCCGCTCAGCGCTCCGTCACCTTGCCCTCCGTCACCTCCAGCCGCCGCGTCGTGTGTACCGCGTCCAGCATGCGGCGGTCGTGGGTAACGAGGAGCAGGGTGCCCTTGTAGGAGTCGAGGGCGGACTCGAGTTGTTCGATGGCGGGCAGATCGAGGTGGTTGGTCGGCTCGTCGAGTACGAGGAGATTGACGCCGCGGCCCTGGAGGAGCGCCAAGGCCGCACGGGTGCGTTCGCCCGGGGAGAGGCTCGCCGCAGGGCGCAGGACATGGTCGGACTTCAGCCCGAACTTGGCCAGCAGAGTGCGGACCTCGACGGGCTCGGTGTCGGGGACGGCCGCGCAGAACGCGCCCAGCAGTGCCTCCGAGCCATGGAACAGCGCCCGGGCCTGGTCCACCTCGCCGACGACGACCCCCGACCCGAGCGCCGCGTGGCCCGCGTCGAGCGGTGCGCGGCCCAGGAGTGCGGCGAGGAGCGTGGACTTGCCCGCGCCGTTGGCACCGGTGACGGCGACCCGGTCGGCCCAGTCGATCTGCAGCGTCACCGGCCCCAGTACGAAGCCGTCGCGCCTTACCTCGGCGTCGCGCAGGGACGCGACGACCGCGCCGGAGCGCGGTGCCGCGGCGATCTCCATCCGCAGCTCCCACTCCTTGCGCGGCTCCTCGACGACATCGAGCCGCTCGATCATGCGCTGGGTCTGCCGGGCCTTCGCGGCCTGCTTCTCACTCGCCTCGCTTCGGAACTTGCGGCCGATCTTGTCGTTGTCGTTGCCCGCCTTGCGCCGGGCGTTCTTCACGCCCTTGTCCATCCACGACCGCTGCATCTGCGCGCGGTCCTGGAGGGCGGCCTTCTTGTCGGCGTACTCCTCGTAGTCGTCGCGGGCATGCCGGCGCGCGGTCTCGCGCTCCTCCAGGTACGCCTCGTATCCACCGCCGTAGAGATTGATCTCCCGCTGGGCGAGGTCGAGCTCGAGGACCTTGGTCACGGTGCGGGCGAGGAACTCCCGGTCGTGGCTGACGACGACGGTCCCGGCGCGCAGACCGGTGACGAACCGCTCCAGGCGTTCGAGTCCGTCGAGGTCCAGGTCGTTCGTCGGCTCGTCCAGCAGGAACACGTCGTAGCGGGACAGCAGCAGCGAGGCGAGCCCGGCACGTGCGGCCTGCCCGCCCGACAGCGACGTCATGGGCTGGTCGAGCCCGATGCGCAGCCCGAGCGACTCGGCGACCTCCTCGGCACGCTCGTCCAGGTCGGCACCGCCGAGGCCGAGCCACCTCTCCAGGCTGTTCGCATAGGCGTCGTCGGCGCCCGGCGCCCCGTCGACCAGCGCCTGGGTGGCCGCGTCCATGGCCCGCTGCGCCTCGGCCACCCCGGTGCGCCGGGCGAGGAACTCCCGTACGGTCTCGCCGGGGCGCCGTTCGGGCTCCTGCGGCAGATGCCCCACGGTCGCGGAGGGCGGCGAGAGGCGCAGTTCGCCCTGCTCGGGGGCGTCGAGCCCGGCGAGCAGGCGCAGCAGCGTGGACTTCCCGGCGCCGTTGGCACCGACGAGCCCGATCACGTCCCCCGGTGCGACGACGAGGTCGAGCCCGGAGAAGAGCGAGCGGTCGCCGTGGCCGGCGGCGAGGTTCTTGGCGACGAGAGTGGCAGTCATCAGGCCGTAGATCCTAACGAGGGACTCGAGGGGCGACAGGGAGGGGCTCCGAGCAGAGGGGCGTCAGTCGATGCGGCCCGGAATCAGCGCATCAGAGCCGTCACAGCAGACCCGCCAGCTTGTACAGCACCAGTGATCCCGCGACGGCCACGTTCAGGCTCGCACCCGTCCCGATCATCGGGATCTCCACGCACACGTCCAGCAGGTCCAGTGCCTCGGGCGGTATGCCCTGCTGCTCGTGTCCGAGCAGGATCACCGTCCGCTCCCGGGCGGGCGGGAGGTCGGCGAGCCGGATCGCCTCGTCGGCCAGTTCCACGCCGACGATGCGGGTCCCGCGCTCGCGCTGCCGCTCCAGCCAGCCCACCGGATCGCCCGTCCAGTGCACGCACGGGGGCTTGCGGAGGGTGTTCCCGCGGGCCAGCGCCTCCGGCACCCACGGGAAGCGCGGCACGGTCAGGCAAGCCCCGGTCGCGTCGCAGGTGCGGGCGAGAGTGCCGAGGTTCGCCCCGTGCAGCGGCCACAGGGGTGCCACGTAGAGATGGTCCCAGCAGGAGTGGGTACGCGGACGGCGCGCGCGGCGCAGTTCGCCGGGGGTACGCGTACGGACCGACGGTCCGCTCTTCCGGGCGCTCACCGCGCCACGGAGGCGTACCTCCAGCTCTTCGCAGAAGTCATCGTCTTCAAGGGGCGACGTACGGCTCGCCCAGGGCCGGTCGGTAGGTCATCGCGCCATCGGCACGACCAGCACGCTGTCCGTCGTGCGCGCCACGATGAAGGATTCCCCCTTGGTCGCCTTCGCGTCCAGTGCAATTCGATGCTTGCCGGCTTCGAGGATGTCGTCGAACACCTCGTGCGTGTGGGTGCGGTACAGCCGGTCCAGGCGGTACGCGGTGAGCCGGACCCGGCAGGTGGAGCTGACCTCGACACCGGCCTCGCCGTCGGCGGCGACGAGCCGCGTGAGCCGGCGCTGCTCCACTGGGCCCCGGTCCAGGGCGTGCTCTATCTGGGCGACGAGCAGCGGGATGATCGGCGCCAGCCCGTCGACGTACGAGACGTCCACACCGGCGCGCTCGAACGCGTCCCGTACGACTGCGCGTTGCTCTTCGCTGACGGCGCGACCGAAGGCGACCGCTCCGTATGTACGCAGTTCGTCCGCCGGGACGTCCGCCGCGTCCGTCGTGATCTCGGCACCGATACCGATCGTGCGCAGGGCCGCGGCGAGTTTGGCGAGGACGGCGACGCGGGCGCCGATCAGCAGGACACGGCGCGGCGCCGACTCCTGCCGGTCGAGCAGACTCTGCAACGCACTGCGGTACTCGGCGCCACGGAAGCGGAACGGCCCTATGCCGTGGTACCCGTTGAGTTCGAGATCCGCGTGTTCGTCTGTCTGCCAGGCGAAGTCCCGCCAGACGAAGTCGTCGCTGCCGTCCTCGGCCTTGTCGATGGCCGCGGTGACCGCGCCGCACTCGATGCCCTCGCACTCGGGGCAGCCGTAGATGACGTACCGCCCTCCGGGCAGCGGAGCCTCCGCCTCCAGCAGCAGCGAACGCACCTGGGCAGTGAAGATCGCGGGCGGGATGTCGGAAGCGAGCGGCGACACCGCGTCGAGATCGGAGAGCTGGAAGAGCAGCGGTCTGCCGTCGACGATGAAGTCGACGAAATCCCGGTGCAATTGGTAGTCACCATTGGCAAGGACCCCTCCGGCACGCACAGCCGGGGCCAGACCGAAGGTCGCGTACTCGGCACACATGTCCTGAGTATCCCCACCTTGAACCTGATGTGAGCACGGCATCGCCCATTCCGCTACGGTCCCGGCATGAACGACAACGTGATCGTGGTGGGCGGCGGCGTCATAGGTCTGACAACGGCCATCGTGCTGGCCGAGC
Source organism: Streptomyces sp. NPDC002896 (assembly GCF_040295225.1). NCBI lineage: Bacteria > Bacillati > Actinomycetota > Actinomycetes > Kitasatosporales > Streptomycetaceae > Streptomyces > Streptomyces sp. NPDC002896. The sequence goes on from NZ_JBEOVA010000011.1 coordinate 262,466, forward strand.
AGGGACGCAGTGTGCGGGTCTGGACCCGGGAGCCCGCAGGGCGCACCACTTCGGCGGTTGCTGGTGGTCTGTGGTGGCCGTACCGCATCGAGCCGGAGGCTCAGGTCGGTGACTGGTCGCTGCGGTCGTTGCGGATTTACGAGGAGTTGGCGGCGCGGTCCGGCGAGACGGGCGTACGCATGGTGGAGGGCGTGCAGGCCGGGACGCAGCTGGACGAACTGGGCGACTGGGCCGCGCAGGTGCCAGGACTGCGGGCCGCCCGGGCCGGGGAGGCCGGCGCCTACGCCGGCGAGGGGCTGTGGGCGCGGCTGCCGTTGATCGACATGCCCACGTATCTGGGATGGCTGGGCGAGCGGCTGCTGGCGGCGGGCGGCTCCGTCGAAGAACGCGCTCTCGGGCAGCTTTCCGAGGCGGTCGACGAGGCATCCGTGGTGGTCAACTGCTCGGGTCTCGGCGCCCGGGAGCTCGTGGCGGATCCTGCCGTGCGTCCTGTACGGGGCCAGTTGGTCGTCGTGGAGAACCCGGGGATCACGACGTGGTTCACGGCCGCGGACCCGGCGTCGCACGCCACGACGTACTTCCTTCCGCAGCCGTACGGGCTCCTCCTCGGTGGCACCGCTGATGAGGACGACTGGTCTCTGGAGCCCGATCCGGCGGTGGCCGAGGAGATCGTGAAGCGGTGTGCGCAGATACGTCCCGAGATCGCCGGGGCGCGGGTGCTGGAGCACCGGGTGGGGCTGCGGCCGGCACGGGACGCTGTGCGCCTGGATCGGGAGATCCTGCCGGGAGGCGGAGTGCTGGTGCACAACTACGGACACGGCGGCGCGGGTGTCACCGTGGCGTGGGGATGCGCGGAGGAGGCGGCCCGGCTGGTAGGCGGGGCCGCCGCCTGACGGTCCTTGACGACGCATGGCCGGTCCCACGCCGGCCATGCGTCGTTGCGCTTCCTCGCTACGACACCTCGTCTGCCGTCTGCCGTCTGCTGCCTGCCGCCTGCCGCCTGCCGCCTGAGAACGCTCTCAGCAGGCCGTGTCCGGCTCGCCCACCGTCAGGTGGTACGGCGCGCGCTCGTCGAGCAGCAGGGGGACGAGTGCTCGCAGGGACTGCCGGAGCGGGACGTACGCCCCCTCGTCCGACTCCCGTCGAACCCGCACGCCGTGGAGGGCGAGTTCGTCCCCGACGTCCGCGTACTGGGCGGCCGTGAGCCGGTAGCCGCAGGGCGGGTCCTGGATGATCTCCGGCGGCTCCACGGGGTCGTTGTCCGCGCCGCCGAGGTAGACCGGCCCGCCGTCGCGGTATCCGGCGGCCCGGGCCGCGTCCGTGGCGGCCTCGATCCGGCCGAGCCGTTCTCCGGTGAACGTGAACAGGCCACCGAGCGCGCCGAGTTGGGACGAGACGCGGCGCCTGTTGTTCAGCGCTTCGTCGGCCTTCTCCGCGTCGGTCAGCGGATCGACACGGCTCTCGATGAGCAGCCCGACCGCGTGCTTGACGCCGGAGGCGTTGCGCAGGATGCGTTCCTGCCCGTCACCTGCCGTCTGTTTGATCGGCTCGCCGGTGACGGGATCAGTCCAGATACCGTACGTCCCGGTCGAGTACCCGGCGGCGCCGGCAGCGGGCCGGACATAGGACTGCGACAGGGTCTGCGCCTCGTCGTGCACCGCGCCGTACGTGTTGAGGTTGCGCGGCCACAGGTCGAACAGGTCCTTGTCGTAGTACCTCGGTGTCGCTCCGTACTCGTGCAGGTCGTAGATGACGTCGGGCTTGCGGTCGCGGATCACGGCGGCCATGGCCCGTGCCTCCGCGGTCTTGAGAGCGATGTGGTCGCGGTTGATGTCGATGCCGTCGGAGTTGCCTCGCGTGTCGGCGGCCCGGCCGTCGGGGTTGGCTGTGGGCACGACGAGCAGAGTCGTACGCGACAGGAAGCGCTGGGCGCGCGCGTCCTTCGCGTATGCGAGATCGCGGATCGTCGTCAGGCAGGCCTCGCGCCCCGACGGCTCGTCACCGTGCTGACTGCAGACCAGCAGCACGGTGTTGGCGGTGGAGTGCTCGCCGATGCGGACGAGTTGGAGCGGGCGGCCCTGCTTGGTGGTGCCGATCCGGGCCACGGACACCCGGTCGGAAGCGGCGTCGACCGCGGCGAGGAAGTCCTGCTCCTCGTCCTGGCCGGTCCAGCGTGCACCGTCGGTCTGCTCGAATCCGGTACGCGGCGGAGCGCTCGCCGCCTGCGCGGGTGCCGTCGTCAGGGTCCCGGTCACGGCGGCGGCGGTCACGGCCAGGGCAAGGACGCGCTTGCGAGGCCTCATCGGGCTGCGGGGGTTCAACGGGCTGGTGAGGTTCAACGGATTGCTGGGCTTCATCAGTCGGTGCCTCCCGGGATGCGGTGTGCGCCCGCCCGCGGCGGAGCCACGCGGGTGAGAGCGCTCTCGGACGAAGCGCTCGCGGACGTACGGGCCAGGTCGAGCGTCAGCGTCGGCGTACTGGTCGGAGGGGCGATGAGGCTCTCCCGGGGTACGGCCTGTGCGCTGGCCGGGCGGAGCAGTACTGCCGTCGGGGCAGCGGTAGCCGCCGTCGCGAGCGTTCTCCAGATGAGGTTCGTGCGTCTCGCAGTTATCGGCATGGGGCGGAAGCTACACGGGTCAACTCCCGTGCAAAAGTGGGCAGTAGGGATCGGCAAAAGGTCCGTGAGGCTGATTGGCTCATGTCGGCCGAATGGCGATCGTGTGACACGTGCGGCTGTCGACACCACCGGGAGAGAGGGCCTGAACAGGGTTAAACGACCTTATGTCCCCCACGACTTGGAGTTCCCGTGCGAGTCTCCGCACGCATTCCCGTGCACCGCCGAGACCGCCGTCGTCGCTGTGGAGTCCGGCGGCTGCGGCCTCCGGACTCTGTCCCACCTAACCGCCCTGGGTTGCTCACCGCCCTGTTCCAGTGGCGGCAGAAGCGGCCCGCTGGGCGGCTCGGGCCCGTCGGGCCAGGGGGAAGTAGCGGAGTCGTTCCGGCAGGAGCGGGACGACCGTACGGACCACACGGCCGAAGCGGCGCAGGCGGCGCTCCTGAACCGGCGTCCAGGGCAGGCCGATCGCCTCGCGGGCGCCCGGCGGCATCAGCCCGATGGTGACGAAGCGCCGGAAGCGGACGAACTGCGGCAGAAGTACGGGCCACAGCACGCGCAGGGTGAGGCGTATCGTGAGCGGGCCGCGGTCGGGGGGCGGGATGGGACGGTCCACCGCGACCAGTTCCTCCGCCACCGTCGTCAGCTCCAGTTCCTCGGCGAGCATCGCGCGGTAGTACGGCCAGAACTCCTCGACGGTCCGCGGCATGTCATGGTCGCGGATGCCCAGGATACGGCCTACCTGGAGCCACTCGGCGTACAGCTGCCGCTCCTCGGCGTCGGTGTACGGCCGCCGGTCGAGGTACTGCCGGGCATGTCGCATGACCGGGAAGCCTGTGGCGTGGACCCATGTGTAGGCCTCGGGCATGAGGGCGTGATACGGGCGGCCGTGCGCGTCCGTCCCCTGGATGGTGCGGTGCAGCCGCCGCAGCCGTCGTCCTTCTTCGGCGGCTGCCTGCCCTCCGTAGACCCACAGTTGCAGGGACCGCAGCGACCGCTCGCCGCGTCCCCACGGATCGGTACGGAACACCGAGTAGTCGTCGACGCCTGCGGCGACGGCGGGGTGCGCCACCTGCAGGGTGAGTGCGGGCGGGAGGGTGAGGAGGGTGCGGATCTCTCCGGTGATGTCCCACAGGAGGCCGCCGGGCGGGGGCGGCAGGGGGGCGCTGGGCGGGGGCTGCTGGATGCTGTCCGATGGGGGCGGTTCGGGGTTCTCCGCCGTACCGGCCCCGTGGGCCGCACGTGGCCGGTCCGCTCTCCCCCGGTTCCCGGGCCGAAGGTCTTCGGCCATGCGATGCGCTCCTCTGCCGGGCCCTGCGGTGCAGGGCTGGCAAGGCGGCCGGAGAGGTGGGGGACGGAGGGCTGCCGGGCACTCTCGCGACGCGGCTTCCGCCCGAGCTTCCGCCCGAGTCGGAGGTCCCCGGACCCGGATCCCGTATCCGGCCGGCTCCTACGCATCCAGTATGCGATCACCGCACGTCGACAGCGCGCCGTGGCAGGAAGGTCGAAGCCTCGGCCTCACGCCGGGAACGGGCGCACGCCGCCCGGGCAACCGGAGAGCGTTTTCAACTGCGGGGATCCGCCACCGTCCGGACAGGAAGCGGCTCCCCCACGATGCGGCTCGCCAGGTTGGACGCGAGCTCGGAGACGCTGATACGGAGTTCCGCCTCGGCCGCGGCGCGCTGGGCCTCGATCCTGGCGTGCCCGGTCTCGATGATCGCGTCGCGTTCGCGCATCCCGTCCTGGCGGGCGGCGGCGATCAGCGCGGCGCCTTCCTCGGCGGCCCGCTGCCGGGTGCGTGCCGCGTCATGCCGCGCCTCGGCCAGCACCTTCTCCGTCTTGGCGCGCTCGCTCTCCGCCCGGAGCCGCACCGCCTCCGCACGCTCGGCGGCACCGTCGATCGCGTCCTCACGCTCGGCGACGACGCGGTTGATCCGCGGCAGCACACGCGCGATGAGGAAGAACACCGCGGCGAACAGCGGGAGCGCGACCGCGAGTTCCTCGATCTTCGGATTGAGCGGGCCTATGTCCGTGGGAACGAGATACATAACCACGGCCTACCCGCTCATCCGTACGAAACAACGCGCGTCTACGCCAGAGTTGGCCGAAACGTACCGTTCTCAGGACATAAGGAGAGGGGCGAGCGTGCTCGTGCGCGCCCGCCCCTCGCCCGGCCAGGCGGCTATTCGGTGAGCTCGCCCATCTCCTGGTCCACCGTCCGGGAGATCCGCCGCCGCACCCCGTACCAGCCCGCGACGAGTGCGACTGCGACGATCGGGATGAGGTAGAGAGTCTTGCGGCCGATCTCGGGGTCCTTCCACATCAGGCCGAGCACGGCCAACAGGAAGACGATGGTGACGATCTCGGTGACCGGGCTGCCGGGGAGGCGGAACTTCGGACGCGTGAGCAGGCCTTCCTTGGCGCGGCGGACGAACGCCAGGTGGCAGATCATGATGATCACCCAGGTGCTGATGATGCCGAGCGACGCGACGTTGAGAACGATCTCAAAGGCCTGGCCGGGCAGCAGGAAGTTCAGGCCGACGCCGAGCACGCACACCGCGCCGGTGAGCATGATGCCGCCGTACGGGACCTGGCTGCGGTTCATCTTCGCGGTGAACCGGGGCGCGGAACCGGCCATCGCCATGGAGCGCAGGATGCGGCCCGTCGAGTAGAGGCCCGAGTTGAGGCTGGACATGGCGGCGGTCAGCACGACCAGGTTCATCACGTCGCCGGCCGCCGGGACGCCGATCTTGGACAGCACCGTCACGAACGGGCTCTGGTCCGCCGAGTACATGGCGCCGGGCAGCAGCAGCGCCAGCAGGACGACCGAGCCGACATAGAAGAGGCCGACGCGCCACATGATCGAGTTCACCGCGCGCGGCACGACCTTGTGGGGCTCGGCGGTCTCGCCTGCGGCAACGCCGACCAGCTCCAGGGAGGCGTACGCGAAGACGACACCCTGCATGACGATCACGACGGGCATCAGACCGTGCGGCATGAAGCCGCCGTTGTCGGTGATGACGCTCAGGCCCGGGGTCTGGCCGCCCACGTCGTGCTGCGTGACCAGCAGGGAGATGCCGACGAACATGAAGGCGACCAGCGCCGCGACCTTGATGATCGCGAACCAGAACTCCATCTCGCCGAAGATCTTCACGGAGATCAGGTTCACGACGAGGACGACAGCGAGCGCTATCAGCGCCAGCACCCACTGCGGGATGTCGGTGAAGAAGCTCCAGTAGTGCGTGTAGAGCGCGATCGCGGTGATGTCGGCGATACCGGTCGTCGACCAGTTGAGGAAATACATCCAGCCGGCGACGTAGGCGCCCTTCTCACCGAGGAACTCACGCGCATACGACACGAAGGATCCGGACGAGGGCCGGTAGAGGACGAGCTCGCCGAGAGCGCGTACGACGAAGAAGGCGAAGATGCCGCACACCAGGTAGGCGAGGGCAAGTGCGGGACCCGCGGACTGGAGGCGGCCTCCGGCACCGAGGAAGAGTCCGGTTCCGATCGCGCCGCCGATGGCGATCATGTTGACGTGGCGCGCCTTGAGGTCCTTGCTGTATCCGGCGTCGCCCGCGTCCGCGGGGGTCCGGGCCGCATCCGCGGGGGATGCCACCGCGGCCGTGTCTACGGCGTCCTTGCTCACAGGTGTTCTGCCTTCTGGTGCCCCGGATGTGGTCCGGTGTCGTCTTCGAGCTCCGGATGGTGTTCCGGTGTGGTTCTGGTCGTGCTCCGGATGGTGTCCGGTGTGGATGTGCTGCGGGCCCCGCCGTTCCCTGTAGGGCGGCTCGGGCCGACTCGACACCTTCCCGCACGGATCGGCGTCCACGCGGTGGCATAGATCACAGAGCGGCACTTCTCACATGCTGGTCAGGGGCTGTACAAGGCGACGCAGACGTGTAGTCGACCCACTGCCGGGTGCCCGGGAGTCGCGGATACGAGGAGCCGCGAAAGCGCTCTCAGCAGCACTTTCACAGGAGCGGTGAGACAGCAATACTGTTGCACCGAAGTGCTGCGTCAGAAGCCGCACCAGCAGCTGCCTGCACCATCCGCGCCGCTCCGTGGAAGCGAGGGGATCCCATGCCGACGGACACCGCCGAGCCGGCGCTGACGGTCGACGAGTTGGCCGCCCGCGCGGGCGTCACCGTTCGCACGATCCGCTTCTACGGCTCCAAGGGCCTGCTGCCGCCCCCGGTGCTCGGCCCGCGCCGGGTGGGACACTACGGACCGGAGCACCTGTCCCGGCTGGGGCTCATCGAAGAGCTGCAGCAGCAGGGGATGACGCTGGCGGCGATCGAGCGCTATCTCGAGCAGCTGCCGGCCGGACTGAGCGCCCAGGAGCTCGCCATCCACCGGGCCGTCGTGGCCACCTGGGCACCCGGTCCGGCGGATCAGGCCGACCGCGCCGACCTGGAGCGCCGAGCCGGGCGGAGGCTGTCCGACGAGGACGTGGACCGGCTGGCGGCGATGGGCGTGATCTCCCGGACCGGCTCCCCCACGACCGACTCCCCCGCGACCGGCTCCGGCTCCCCCGACGGCACCGCATCAGGCACCGACGCCCCCGACGCGGCCGTCGGCGCCGATGGTGCGCCGGGCACCTACCGCGTCGACCCGAGCCTGCTGCGGCTCGGCGTCCAGTTGCTGGACGTACCGATCGCGCAGGAGACGATCCTCGCCGCCCGGACGGTCCTGCTGGAGCATGCCCGTGCTGTGGCGCACGAGCTGGCACAGCTGTTCCGCGACGAGGTGTGGGACCCGGACCGCGAGCGGCGGTCGGACCCCGACCATGTCGCGGCGATGAAATCGCTCTCAGCCGATATGCAGCCGATCGTGGTGCAGGCGCTGGTGACGGCTTTCCAGCGGTCGCTCCGGGAGGAGCTGAGGGACGCGTTCCAGGACTAGGGCCTGTTCTCAGTTGTGATCAGTGGGGTGGTAGGAGGCTGGCGCTCCAGATCGTCGCGGCCCGGAGGTGGACTCTGGCGAGGTAGCTCTCGGGGGTCTTGTCCGTATGGAGCCACGATCATGCACGGCGGCAATGCCCCAAGCATCCCGCCGGCCGCGGCCCGACCGTTACACAGCGAGCGGGGGCGTAAGATGAAAAGTAGTGCAAATAGTGCCATTTAGGATCTCCATGCGACGGCGGGTCACGCCGCGCGCTGTACCCAGCTGACTGCACGACACCTGACGATGCGACCACTGTCCGTCGACCACGGATTGATCGATGCCTGGAGTGGCAGCGCCCCATGGGCGGCCCCATCCGCTTCCGATCCGAGGAGAACCATGTCCCGAGAGACCAATATCGCCGCCCAGACCGCGTTCGCTGAGGCCGTGGGTAAGGGAGATCTGGGCGCCTTCGAGCACTTCGTGGCACTCGACTCCGTCGACCACGACCCCGCTCCCGGTCAGGTCCCCGGCCCCGAGGGCTACAAGGCCATGTTCGCGCAGGTCAGGAGCGCCTTCCCGGATCTGCACGTAGAAGTCGAACATCTAGTGGCGACAGATGACGAGTTGGCCTTCGCCTACACCATCAGGGGGACGCATCTCGGTGAGCTCATGGGGCATGCGCCGACCGGCAAGGAAGTGAGCTACCGGGGAATGCAGATCAGCCGGTTCGTCGACGGGAAAATCGTCGAGCGTTGGGGCAGCAGCGACGAACTGGGCATGCTCCGTCAGCTGGGGTTCGTCGACTAGGGGCGCGCCTTACGAGGCCCCGTACCAGGCACGCCTTACGAGGCCCCGTCTCAAGGTTCTCCAAGGGCCCTGCCAGGTGCGCCCGCTAGATGTACGCCGACCCCCCGCCCACGTTCAGCGTCTGCCCCGTGAGGAACCCGCTCCCCTCGTCGACCACATAGAGCAGCGTGGACACCAGGTCGCGCGGCTCCTCGGTCCGCGGGACGATCTGCCGCGCCCGCACCCGCTCGAAGCCGCCGTCCGCGCCGACGGTGCGTTCGGCGGTGTCCGTGCGCGTCATGCCGGGTGCGATGGCGTTGACGGTGATGTCGTACGGGCCGAGCGCCGCGGCCAAGGCCCGCGTGAGGCCGATGAGCCCAGACTTGGACGCGGTGTACGCGACCATGGTGGGCGGCGCCGTGAAGACGGCGGCCGAAGCGATGTTGACGATCCGGCCCCAGCCCGCGGCCTTGAGATGGGGAAGGGCGGCGCGCGTGACCAGGAACGGCCCCTCCAGGTTGATGCGCATGACCCGCCGCCACTCCTCGACCGTGGTGTCCTCGAAGGCGCACGCCGGGTAGACGCCGGCGTTGTTGACCAGGATGTGCAGCGCCCCGAACCGGTCGATCACCCCCTCGACCGCGTCCGCGACCTGCGCCTCGTCCGTGACGTCGGCGACCAGTTCCAGATAGTCGGCGATGTGCCCGGCGGTCTCCGGCTGCTTCCGGGCATCGAGCCCGGCGACTCGGCACCCGCGCGCCGCGAGCGCTCTCGCGAACTCCTGGCCGAGTCCCTGGGCGGCCCCGGTCACCAGGGCGGTACGGGTCTCCATGTGCAGGGAGTGTGAGCAGTCAACGGCCCCTGGGCAAGGTGCTGTTCCACTCGCTGGAACTACCGCCTTGCCGTAGTCGACGGGCGGCCCGACGCTGCGGGGCAACCGCCGAGCCGTACTGGAGCCGCGCCCCATGACCGACACCGATCGCGCCCTGGACGCCCCGAGCGCCCGCGAACCGGCCGACCGCGGGCGGCGGTTCCGGCCGCGCCGGCTGCTGCGTGACGAGTTCGGCGTCCTGCTGGTGCTCGCTCTGCTGCTCGCCGTCATCGGCATTCCGTATCCGGACTTCCTCGGCAGCGACAACCTTCTCTCCACGGCGCAGAACTCCGTCTACATCTCGCTGATGGCGTGCGGCATGGTCTTCGCGCTGGCCATGCGCGAGGTCGACCTGTCGGTCGGCGGCAGCTACGCCATGTGCCTGGTCGCGGGGGCTCTGCTGATCCGTGAGGGCGCGGCGCCCTGGCTTGCGCTGCCCGCCGTGCTGCTCACGGGGATCGTTCTCGGTGTCTTCAACGGCGTCGTCACGACCCTTCTCGCCCTCCCGTCGTTCATCGTCACGCTGGGCACGCTGATGCTCTATCGCGGCGTCGGGCTCGCGATCGCCGACGGCAAGCAGATCACCGATCTGCCGCTGGACGACTCCTACTTCACTCTCGCGGGCGGTGATCTCGCGGGCGTGCCGTTCGCCCTGTGGGTACTGGCCGCGGTCGTCGCCGTCCTGGCCGTGGTGCTGACGCGCACACGGTTCGGGGCGCGGGTGCGGGCGATCGGTTCCAACCCCGACGCCGCCGCGTTCAGCGGACTGCCGATCGCCCGTACGCGGATCCAGGCACTGGCCCTGTCCGGGCTGACCACGGCCTGCGCGGCGGCTCTCGCCCTCGCCTTCTACGGGGCCGGGGACCCGACGCTCGGCCAGGGCTACGAACTGCAGGCCATCGCCGCCTGCATCATCGGCGGCACCCCGCTGGCCGGCGGGCGCGGTTCGGTGGTCGGCGCGGTCGCGGGAGCGATGATCCTCAGCGTGGTCGCCTCCGGCCTCGTGTTCTTCGAAGTACCCATCAACTGGACGTCGTTCGCAACCGGCGGGGTGATCCTCCTCGCGGTCGCGGCGGACAGCGCCCTGCGCCGCACCGGACGCCGACGCCGCTGAGCCGCAGATGCCACGGACCCGACGACGCCCCGCGGGTGCCGTCGCCCGAGACACCGTCACCGCACACCGCCCCGGACGCCGTCACCGCCAGGACGACGTCACCGCTGACATGGAGGCCGCGATGCACAGCCGAATCCGTACGGTGTCCGCCGCCCTCGGCGCCCTGATGCTGCTGACCGCCGGGTGCGGCAGCGGCGAGGGCCCGGGGGGCAAGAGCGGAAACCTCGACATGGGCATCGCCGTCGCCAACATCAGCCTCAACTTCGCCCATGAGATGGTGCTGGGCGCCGAAAGCGCCGCCGAGCACGCCGGAAACGTCGACTTCAAGGCGGTCGGGCCGCCCAACACCGACGGCCCGGCCGAGGTCCAGCTGTTCCAGAACCTCACCACCACCGCCAAGGACGGCATCGTCCTGGAGAACCTCGATCCGCCGATCTTCACCCGTCCCGCGGCCCGCGCCGTCGACAAGGGCATCCCGATCGTGGCCCTGGACACCTCCCCCACCGACGGCTCGAAGGTCACCTTCTACGTCGGCAACGACAACTACGCACTCGGCGAACTGATGGCCGAGGAGGCGCTGAAACGGCTGGGCGACGACCCCGAAGGCGAGATCGTCATCGGCGTACCCAACCCGGGTACGCCGGTGCTCGACAACCGGGCCAAGGGCATCGCGGACACGTTCAAGAAGAAGGCACCGAAGGTCGAGGTCCTGGGCCCCTTCCAGACGTACAGCGACCCCGGGCAGAACCACAACTCGTGGTCGGCGCAGGTCAGCGCGCACCCGGACGCGCTCGCGTTCCTGGGCGTCGGGGACGCCGACAGCTACAACCTCGCCAAGATCAAGAAGCAGCGGAAGGGCAAGTGGCTCACGGCCGGCTTCGACGTCGACCCCAAGACCCTGGAGGCGGTGAAGGACGGCTCCAACTTCGTCGCCATCGACCCGCAGCACTTCCTCAAGGGCTACCTGTCGACGTCGATCCTCATCGAGTCGGTGCGCGACAACGACGGCAAGCTGCCGGAGGGCTGGTTCCTCTCCCCGGGTGGCGTCGTCGACTCGTCCAACATCGACGAGATCATCACCCGCCAGAAGTCGGCGAAGGCGGCGTACGACTGGTACAAGCCGGTGATCGACAAGCTGCTCGGTGACCAGGAGGCGCAGCTCAAGCCACTGAAGGATGCACGCTGAGATGACCGACGAGACGGCACGGCCCGGCACGGAAGGCTCACCCGGAGCGGAAGGCGCCCCCGCCGGGGACGACGAGGCGGCCGCCATGCTGACCGCCCGCGGCCTGGCCAAGTCGTACGGCGGTGTGACCGCGCTCGACGGAGCCGGCATCGTGCTCCGCGCCGGCGAGGTGCATGCGCTGGTGGGCGAGAACGGGGCGGGCAAGTCGACCCTGGTCAGGATCCTCTCCGGGGTGACCACCGCCGACGCGGGGACGGTGACACCGGTCCTGGAGGCGAAGACGGGCGGGATCGCCGTCGTCTCCCAGGAACTGAGCCTCTTCCCCGATCTCTCGGTACGGGAGAACCTCTTTCCGCACCGTCAACCGCGCCGCTTCGGACTGCTGGACCGGGACGCCATGGACCGCGCGGCGCGGCCGGTCCTGGCGGAGCTCGGGCTTGACGTCGCCCCCGGCACCCTGGTGGGCGAACTCCCACTCGCTGACCAGCAGTTGACGGAGATCGCCCGCGCCCTGCTGCTGCGCCCCCGCGTCCTCGTCCTCGACGAGCCGACGTCCGCCCTGCCCGCCGCCGCTGTGGAGCGCCTGGAAGGCATCCTGCGGACGCTCACGCGGCGGGGCATCGCCGTCCTGTACGTCACCCACTTCCTGGAGGAGGTGATGCGCTTCGCGCAGCGCGTGACCGTACTGCGGGACGGGCGGGTGGCGCTGGCGGGCGTGGACCGCGAGCAGGTGAGCGTCGAGACTCTGGTGACGGCGATGCTCGGCGGGGCGCCGCCCGCTCCCCAGCGAGCCGGGGGCGGTGCAGCGGAACGGGACCCGGCACGCCGCCCGCCCGTCGTCCTGGCCAGAGTGTGCGTGCCGGGACGGCTCGCCGATGTGACGCTCACCGTGCGCGCGGGCGAGGTGGTGGGGCTCGCCGGGCTCCAGGGCGCGGGCCATCTCGACGTGCTGAAGGTGGTGTGCGGCCGGGCGGCGGTCTCGGCGGGCCGGGTGGACATCGCGGGCCGGGGCCGACCCCGGTCGCTGCGCGAGGCGGTGCGCTCAGGCGTGGCGTTCGTACCGAGCGACCGCAAGCGGTACGGGCTGATGACCGAGCGCACCGTGTGGGAGAACACCACGGCTGTCAGCTGGCTGGCGCTCGGTCGCGGCGGGCTGATGCCGTCGCGTACGGATCTGGTGCGTCGTACGACGGAGCTGACCCAACGGCTGCGGCTGCGCGGGGGCCCGTACGACGTGGTGGGGCGGCTGTCGGGTGGCAACCAGCAGAAGGTCGTCTTCGCGAAGTGGCTGGCCACCGACCCGGAGATCGTCGTCCTGGACGATCCGACGCGGGGTGTCGACGTCGGCGTGCGAGCCGAGATGCACCGCATCGTCGGCGAGTTGGCGGCAGGGGGCGCGGCGGTGCTGATCGCCTCGACGGACCTCGCCGAACTGACGGAGGTGTGCGACCGGGTCCTGGTCCTGTCCCACGGCCGCATGGCGGACGAGCTGACCGGTCCGGCCCTGACGGAACACGGGCTGGCGGTGGCGATCCAGTCGGCGGGGCAGACCGGGGACGCTGGCCGACCGTCGGGACCCTGACAGGGCCCGGCCAGGAAGCGTCACCTGGAGAGCGCTCTCGTCAGGGCACGTGCCGCCGCGCACACGGCCGCCCCGACACGGTCCACGTCGAGCCGCCGCGTACCTCCGGTCACGGAGATCGCCGCCACGGGGCGGGAGCCGGGCCCGCCCGCGTACACGGGCGCCGCGACGGCGGAGATACCGACCTCCGCCTCCTCGCGGTTGACGCCGTACCCGCGCGCCCGGGTGCGGGCGAGATCGCGGGCGAGCTGCCCGGGCAGGATCATCGTGCGCGGGGTGAGCCGCGCCAGCGTGCCGGGCGGCGGGAGCGGTTCGTGGGCGAGGAACACCTTGCCGGTGGCCGTGCAGTGCGCGGGTAGCCGGCCGCCGGTGCGCGAGACGATCGGCGTGGCGCGGCGCCCGGTCAGCTTCTCCAGGAAGAGTGTGTCGTTGCCGTCGAGCACGGCGAGATGGACGTTCTCGTGCGTCGCCTCGTACAGGTCGGAGAGGTACGGCAGTGCCGCGTCGCGCAGCTCGCGGGCCCCGGGTGCCGACTGGCCGAGGACGAAGAGGGAGAGCCCGAGCCGGTAGCGGCCGTCGGACGCACGCTCCACGAGCCCGAGGCGCCCGAGCTCGCCGAGGAGCCGGTGCGCGGTCGGCTTGGGCAGAGCGGTGCGGTCGGCCAGTTCGGTGAGTGCCAGGCCGTCCTCGGCATCACCGCAGGCGCGCAGCAGCGCGACCCCGCGGGCGAGCACCGACTTGGGCGGCTGCTGGGTCATGGGGAGATGGTCGGGCCGCGGGCCGAGGTTGACAAGACTCGGGAAGCTGTGAGTTGACGTGCCCTCAGGGATCACTCAAGGAGCAGGCGTAGATCAGTCACGGATCACCGGAGTCCTTCACCAGATCTCACCGCAGGGGCACGTCGACGAGCATCGGCCCCTCCAACCCACCAGCGCCGGCGACGAGTTCACACAGCTGCGCGGCGCTGCCGGCCCGTACCGCGTCGATCCCGAAGAAGCGTGCGGCCTGGGTGAAGTCCAGCCGTCCCAGTTCGGTCCCGGGGCAGGCGCCGGGCAGGCCGAGCGCCGCGTAGGTGTCCTGGAGCGTGCGATAGGCGCCGTTGCTCATCACGACGAACAGCACGGGGACCTCGTAGCGGGCCGCGCTCCAAAGCCCCTGCAGGCCGAACATCGCGCAGCCGTCACCGAGTACGGCGACGACGGGCCGGCCCGGCTCGGCCAGTGCGCGCCCGATGGCGGCCCCGATGCCCCAGCCCAGGCCCCCGCCGACGGTGTGGGTGTAGCTGCCCGGCCGGTCGAGCCGTACGAGACGCCGCAGCAGCAGGCCCACGGTGATGGCCTCCTCGACGACCACCGCGCCGTCCGGCAGTCCGTCGGCCACGGCGTGCGCGGCGGCCCACGGGGCGAGCGGGGCGTCGGAGTACGCGGAGAGCGCTTCCGCCGCCACGCGGTCCAGCTCGGCGGTGTGCCGCTCCCCCGCCAGTTGGGCGCGGGTCTTCGCGGCATGGGCCGGGATCTGCCGGCGCAGCAGCTCGGCCAGGCGGTCGAGGGACGGGGCGAGACCGCCGACGAGCCCAGCATCGGCGGGGAAGTTGCGGCCGATCTCGTCGGGGTCGGAGTCGAGCTGGACGATGGTGATACCGGCCGGGAGCGGCGGTCCCGGCGAGTAGTGGTGCGGTGTGAACGCGTGGGCACCGGCGATCAGGACGGTGTCGTACGGGGCCAGGGCGGTGCGGATGGCGTCGTGCCTGGGCGGCAGCATCCCCGCGTAGAGGGGGTGCGTTGTCGGGAAGTCGAGGGCGTCGGCCATCGGCTGGTGGTGGACGGTCGCCCCACACGCCTCGGCGGTCCGTACCAGCGCGTCGAGAGCGCCCTCACGCGCCACCGCGTCCCCGGCCACGATCACCGGGCGGTCAGCCGCGGCGAGCAGCGCGGCCGCGCGGTCCAGGCCGGTGGCCGGACCCGCGAGTGGCGGCGGGGTACGGGCGGGAAGGGCGACCTCGGTGTCCTCCATGAGCAGGTCCATGGGGACGGAGAGGAAGACGGGCCCGGCGGGCGGCCTTACGGCGAGCGCGAAGGCGCGGCGCAGGGCGAGCGGCAGATCGCGGGCGTGCTGTACGTCGGACGTGGCCTTGACGGCCGGTGCGGCGATGGAGACGAGATCGCCGGAGAGCATGGGGTCCTGCTGGAGATGGCGGCGGTCCTGCTGGCCCGCCATGACGACGAGCGGGGTGCGCGAGCGGCGGGCGTTGAGCAGCCCGATGAGCCCGTTGGCGAGGCCCGCCGCGATGTGCAGGCTGACGAAGGCGGGGCGGCCGGTGGCGCGGGCGTATCCGTCGGCCATAGAGACGACTGCGCCCTCGTGGACACCGAGGACGTAGTCGAGTCCGTTGTCCACGAGGGCGCCGAGCAGCGGGAGTTCGGTGGTGCCGGGATTGCCGAAGACCCTGTCCACGCCCTCGCTGCGCAGGATGGCCGTCAGGGCCTGGGCAGGTCGTAAGGCCATGCTGGGCCTCCTCGGGCCGGGGACCGTTCGCTGGTCAGCGTCCGGTCCCCCGGCCGGGGCGGCAAGGGTGTCGTATCGGTGAGTGATACGGGTCCTCCAGGCCGCCGCCCGAGTACTGCGGTCCCCGGCTCAGGCCCCAAGTCGCCTGTGGTTAGGCGTCCGTGAACGTCTCGCCCTTGTCGGCCTTCTCGACGAGCAGGGCGGGCGGCTGGAACCGCTCTCCGTAGCGCTCGGCGAGTTCACGCGCGCGTGCCACGAAGCCGGGCAGGCCGCCCTCGTAGCCGTTGATGTACTGGAGGACGCCGCCGGTCCAGCCGGGGAAGCCGATGCCGAAGATGGAGCCGATGTTGGCGTCGGCGACGGAGGTCAGCACGCCTTCCTCGAGGAGCCGGACGGTGTCCAGCGCCTCGGAGAACAGCATGCGTTCCTGCATGTCGCGGAACGGGATCTCGTACCCCGGCTTGGTGAAGTGCTCCCGCAGGCCCTGCCACAGCCCGGCTCGCTTGCCGTCCGCGTACTCGTAGAAGCCCGCGCCGCCGCTCCTGCCGGTGCGGCCGAACTCGTCGACCATGCGGTCGATGACCGCGTCGGCGGGGTGCGGGGTCCAGGTGCCGCCCGCCTCCTCCACGGCGCGCTGCGTTTCGCGGCGGATCTTCCGCGGCAGCGTGAGGGTGAGCTCGTCCATCAGCGACAGGACCTTCGCCGGGTAACCGGCCTGGGCCGCCGCCTGCTCGACCGACGCGGGCTCGATGCCCTCGCCGACCATGGCGACGCCCTCGTTGATGAAGTGCCCGATGACGCGCGAGGTGAAGAAGCCGCGCGAGTCGTTGACGACGATCGGGGTCTTCCGGATCTGCCGGACCAGGTCGAAGGCGCGGGCGATGGTCTCGTCGCCGGTCCGCTCGCCCTTGATGATCTCGACGAGCGGCATCTTGTCGACGGGCGAGAAGAAGTGGAGCCCGATGAAGTCCTCGGGCCGCTCGACGCCCTCGGCCAGCACCGTGATGGGCAGGGTCGAGGTGTTGGAGCACAGCAGCGCGTCCGGCTCGACGATGTTCTGGATCTCCTGGAACACCTTGTGCTTGAGCGCGGGGTCCTCGAAGACGGCCTCGATCACCGCGTCACAGCCCGCCAGGTCGGCGGGGTCGGCGGTCGGCGTGATACGGGCGAGCAGCGCGTCCGCCTTCTCCTGGCTGGTACGCCCCTTGGTGACGGCCTTGGCGCAGAGCTTCTCGGAGTAGTTCTTGCCGCGCTCGGCGGCGTCCACCGAGACGTCCTTGAGGACGACGTCGATGCCCGCTCGGGCGCATGAGTACGCGATGCCCGCGCCCATCATCCCGGCGCCGAGGACCGCGACCCGGCGGACCTGGCGCGGCTCGATGCCCGTCGGCCGGTTCCTGCCTGCGTTCACGGCCTGGAGGTCGAAGAAGAACGCCTGGATCATGTTCTTCGCGGTCTGGCCGGTGACCAGCTCGGTGAAGTACCGGGCCTCGATGGTGAGAGCGGTCTCGAAGTCGACCTGGGAGCCCTCGACGGCCGCAGCGAGGATGTTGCGCGGCGCCGGGTAGGGCGCGCCGTTCAGCTGCTTCCTCAGATTGGCAGGGAACGCGGGGAGGTTGGCGGCGAACTTGGGGTTGGACGGGGTGCCGCCGGGGATCCGGTAGCCCGGCACGTCCCAGGGCTGCCGGGACTCGGGGTGGGCGTCGATGAACGCGCGGGCCTTGGCCATCATCTCCTCAGGCGATGAGGCCACTTCGTGGACGAGAGCGTTCTCGAGGGCGCGCTGCGGCGAGTACTGGGTGCCCTGGAGCAGCACCTTCAGCAGTGCGTCCGCGATGCCCATCAGCCGTACGGTGCGGGTCACGCCGCCGCCCCCGGGGAGCAGGCCCAGGGTGACCTCGGGCAGGCCGATCTTGGAGCCGGGCGCGTCCAGCGCGATCCGGTGGTGGCTGGCGAGCGCGATCTCGTAACCGCCGCCGAGCGCCGCGCCGTTGATGGCCGCGACGACCGGCTTGCCGAGGGTCTCGATGCGGCGCAGCGACTTCTTCATGTCGGTGCTCATGTCGAACACCTGCTGGGCCTGCTCGGGGCCGGCCTGGATCATGTCCTTGAGGTCGCCGCCCGCGAAGAAGGTCTTCTTGGCGGACGTGTAGATGATGCCGCGGATGGAGTCCTTCTCGGCCTCGGCGCGGTCGGCGATCGCGGCGATGGAGGCGCGGAAGGCCTGGTTCATGGTGTTCGCGGACTGGTTCGGGTCGTCGAGGACGAGGGTGACGACGCCGGTCTCGTCCTGTTCCCAGCGGATGGTGGTGGGCTCGGTGCTCATCTGCGGTGCTCCGTAAGAGTCGGAAAGACTGGGGCTGGGTGGGGACGGGACGGTCAGAGGCGCTCGACGATCGTGGCGATGCCCATGCCGCCGCCGACGCAGAGCGTGGCGAGGCCGTAGCGCTTGTCCTGGCGTTCCAGTTCGTCGACGAGGGTGCCGAGGATCATCGCGCCGGTGGCGCCGAGCGGGTGGCCGAGCGCGATGGCGCCGCCGTTGACGTTGACCTTGTCCAGGGACAGGCCCATGTCCTTCACGAAGCGCAGCACGACGGCCGCGAAGGCCTCGTTGATCTCGACGAGGTCGATGTCGTCGATGGTCAACCCCGCCTTGGCGAGGGCCTTGCGGGTGGCGGGAGCGGGCCCGGTCAGCATGATCGTGGGCTCGGAGCCGGAGACGGCGGCCGAGACGATACGGGCGCGCGGGCGCAGACCGTAGCGCTCGCCGGTCTCCTTCGAGCCGATGGCGACCAGCGACGCGCCGTCGACGATGCCGGACGAGTTGCCCGCGTGGTGCACGTGGTCGATCTTCTCCACCCAGTGATACTTCTGCAGCGCCACGGCGTCGAAGCCGCCCAGGTCGCCGATGTCGGCGAACGACGCCTTGAGCTTGGCCAGCGAGTCGGCGGTGGTGCCGGGGCGCAGGTGCTCGTCGTGGTCGAGGACGACGAGGCCGCTGAGGTCGCGGACGGGCACGACGGACCTGTCGAAGCGGCCGTCCTTCCAGGCGGCCGCGGCACGCTCCTGCGACAGCGCCGCGTACTCGTCGACGTCACGCCGCGAGAATCCCTCGATCGTGGCGATCAGGTCGGCGCCGATGCCCTGCGGCACGAAGTTGACGGCGAGGTTGGTCATCGGGTCGTTGAACCAGGCGCCGCCGTCCGAGGCCATCGGCACGCGCGACATCGACTCGACGCCGCCCGCGAGGACCAGGTCCTCCCAGCCCGAACGCACCTTGGCCGCCGCCAGGTTGACAGCCTCCAGGCCCGAGGCACAGAAGCGGTTCTCCTGGACGCCGGCGACGGTGTCGGACAGACCCGCGGCGATAGCGGCGGTGCGCGCGATGTCGGAGCCCTGGTCGCCGACCGGGCTGACGACACCGAGCACGATGTCGTCGATCGCGGCCGGGTCCAGGTCGGGGAAGCGGGCGCGGATCTCGTGGATCAGACCGACCACGAGGTCGATGGGCTTGGTGCCGTGCAGGGCGCCGCCCGCCTTGCCGCGCCCGCGCGGGGTGCGGATGGCCTCGTACACATACGCTTCGGTGGTCATCGGTCAGTCGCCGTCCTTCGGGGTGTGCTGTGTCGGGTTCGGGGCGCCCTGCGCCGGGGTGGAACTGGTCGGGGTCAGGTTCGGAACGTCCCAGTCGCGGGCCACGTCGGCGGTGTCCGCGCCCGGCTGCGCGGGACCGCTGCGCACGGTGGTGGGCGTCGCGGAGAAGCGGGGCGCGGGCGCGGGCTGGGTGATCCCGCTGTGGTCGGTGAACGTGCCGCGCGCGGCGAGATGAGGATGGGCCGGCGCCTCACGCAGCGAGAGGACAGGCGCGACGCAGGCGTCGGAGTCCTCGAAGACCGCGGCCCACTCGTCGCGCGTACGGGTCTTGAAGCGGGCGGCGACAGCCTCGCGCAGCTCGTCCCAGCGCGCCAGGTCCCAGCGGGCCGGAGCCTCATCGCGGATGCCGAGAAGCTCGCTGAACTCGTCGTAGAACTGCTGCTCGAGGGCGCCGACCGCCATGTACCCGCCGTCCGCGGTCTCGTAGCAGCCGTAGAAGGGGCAGCCGCCGTCCAGCAGGTTCGCGCCGCGGCGGTCCTGCCAGGTGCCCGCCGCCAGCATGGCGTGGATCATCGAGGCGAGATGCGAGGCGCCGTCGACGATCGCGGCGTCCACGACCTGTCCGGTGCCGGTCGCCCGGGCGTGGTGGAGCGCTGCCAGGACGCCGACGACGAGGTAGAGGGAGCCGCCCGCGAAGTCGCCCACCAGGTTCACGGGGACGGTGGGCGGTTCGCCCGGCTTGCCGATCATGCCGAGAGTGCCGGTGAGCGCGACGTACGCGATGTCGTGCCCGGCGCGGTCGGCGAGCGGCCCGTGCTGGCCCCAGCCCGTCATCCGTCCGTAGACGAGTCGCGGATTGCGGGCCCGGCAGACGTCCGGGCCGATGCCGAGCCGCTCGGCGACGCCCGGCCGGAAGCCCTCGATGAGGATGTCGGCGCGTTCGACGAGGTCGAGGACACGGGCGGGTCCGTTCTCCGCCTTGAGGTCGATCAGCACCGAGCGCTTGTTGCGGTTGGTGATGTCGTACTCCGGGTCGATGACGAGTCCGCCCCCGCCGGGGCGGTCGACGCGTACGACATCGGCGCCGAGGTCGGCGAGGAGCATCGCGGCGAAGGGCCCGGGACCGATGCCCGCCAGCTCCACGACGCGCACGCCGGCGAGCGGACCGCGGGCTCCCGGCCCGGTCTGTGCTTCTCCCATTGCGCCCCCAGCACTGTGACATGACTGCTGTAACACCAGCGATGTTAAGAACGCGTTCCATGCACCACAAGACCTGGGCAAGCAAGCGCTTAGCCAATTGTGGGGTCCAGGGGCGTGGGGCGCCGCTTCAACCCCGTGCAGCCCACGCTAGCCTCGGCCCCCGACAGCGGCCCGTAACGCACGGCTGAGGGGTGCCATGAGCAGGCAGAACAGGACCGATCGGGCGTATGACGTCGTACTCTTCGGCGCGACCGGGTTCGTGGGGCGGCTGACGGCGGAGTATCTGGCCGCCCATGCGCCCGAAGGGCTGCGCTGGGCGATCGCGGGCCGCACCACGACGAAACTGGAGGAGCTGCGCGAGCGGCTCGCCAAGCTTTCGCCGGGGCGCCCGGAACCCGCCGTGATCCGGGCCGACGTGGCCGACCCGGCGTCACTGCGCGAAATGGCGGCGCACGCGCGCGTGGTCGCCACGACGGTCGGCCCGTATCTCAGGTACGGGCAGGACCTGGTCGCCGCCTGCGCGGCCGCCGGCACCGACTACGCCGACCTGGCGGGCGAGCCCGAGTTCGTGGACCTCACCTACGTCAGGCACGACGCACGCGCGCGTGAGACCGGCGCCCGGCTGGTGCACGCCTGCGGATTCGACTCGGTACCGCACGACCTGGGCGCGTACTTCACGGTGCTGCAGCTGCCCGAGGGCGTACCGCTGCGCATCGACGGCTTCGTACGGTCCGACGCGATGTTCTCGGGCGGCACGTTCGCGTCCGCACTGAACCAGTTCTCGCGCGGTCCGCAGATGCTGGCGGCCGCGCGCGACCGGCGCCTGCACGAGCCGCGCCTGCTGGGCCGCCGCGCGTACGCGCCGGTGAGCGCGCCGCGGTACGCCAAGGAGGTCGCCGCCTGGGCGCTGCCGCTGCCGACGATCGATCCGCAGATCGTGCAGCGCTCGGCCCGGGCCCTCGAGCGGTACGGGCCGGACTTCCGCTACCGGCACTACGCGGCCGTCAAGCGGCTGCCGTTCGCCGTGGGCGGCGTGGCGGCCGCGGGCGCGCTCTTTGCGTCGGCCCAGCTGCCGCCCGCCCGGCGCTGGCTGTCGAACCGTCTCAGGCCCGGTGAGGGTCCGGACGAGCAGCGACGCGCGAGGAGCTGGTTCTCGGTGCGGTTCGTGGGCGAGGGCGGGGGTCGCCGGGTGTTCACCGAGGTCGCGGGCGGCGACCCGGGCTACGGCGAGACGGCGAAGATGTTCGCCGAGTCGGCGCTGTCGCTCGCGCTCGACGACCTGCCCGAGACGGCGGGCCAGGTGACGACCGCGGTCGCGATGGGCGACGCCCTGACGGACCGGCTGCGCGCGGCGGGGATCACCTTCCGGGTGGCAGCCGAGAGGTGAGCCTCCACGCGGCCCTGGGGGACGTCGCCGGATCACCCCGGCATGGCCGTGTCGGCGGGCGTCACCACGATATGAGCGTGTAGATCATCCCGCCGATCCAGGCGAGTCCGGCGATCACCGCGACGACCAGGGCGGCGGTCACGGTGCGCTCGAGCGGGTGAAGAGGTGCGGCGGCGGCCTTCGGGGCGCGGTGCGAAGTCATGCGGCCCAGCCTGCCGACCGCGTCGACCACGGAGATCCGCACACCTACACAACGGACATAAGTACGGGTACTCAGT
Source organism: Streptomyces sp. NPDC002896 (assembly GCF_040295225.1). Lineage (NCBI taxonomy): Bacteria > Bacillati > Actinomycetota > Actinomycetes > Kitasatosporales > Streptomycetaceae > Streptomyces > Streptomyces sp. NPDC002896. The sequence continues at coordinate 284,470 of NZ_JBEOVA010000011.1, forward strand.
CGGCGCGTCCCGAGGCGGCCGCCTCACGTAGTACCCGTCGACACAGGGCGTCCGCGCGCCGTGTGGACTCCGGAAGGCGGTAGCGCGGGGTCAGGCGGAGCGTGTGGGCGCATGCGGTGTCCAGGCTGACGCGGTGCCCGACGGAGACGAAGACGGGCTTGACGCCGTCCTGGGTGCGCAGCGCTCTGCCCACCTCCTCGTCCCCCTCGACGAGGGGCGAGAAGGAGCCGCGCGGTGTGCCCGGCTCCCCGTACGAGAAGGTGAACGGGTTCTTGGCGACGCCGATCGACGGCAGGCCGGTCAGGACGCCGAGGTGGCTTGCGAGCCCGAAACGGCGCGGATGGGCGCGGCCGTAACCGTCGCAGACGACCGTTCCGGGGTCGGCACGGAGTGAGTCGAGCGCGGCCAGCACGGTGGGGATCTCACGGAAGGCGAGCAGCCCCGGGACGTACGGAAAGGAGATCCGGCCGACGGCGGTCGCCTCCTCGACGACCTCCAGGGTCGCCGCATCGAGGGCCACGGCCGCGGCCGCGACCAGGTCCCGCTCATCGTCGTACGCGACGTCGACACCCGTGACATGCCCGGTGCCCGGCGCCGGCCCGGGCTCGTCGAGCACCACACGGGTCCGCAACTCGTCCTGGATCGCCCGGGCTTGCGCTTCAGTGGTGGGCCAGTCCCCGGGGATGCTCACTGTTCTCATCGTGCCGTCGAGAGTACGGGGCCCGCGAGTACGATCGCGATCATGTTCGTACTGGAACTGACCTACACTGCCCCTCTCGAGGCCGTCGACGCCGCCCTGCCGGCGCATGTCGAGTGGCTGGAGAAGCACTACGCGTCCGGTACTTTCCTCGCGTCGGGCCGCAAGAATCCTCGCGACGGCGGCGTCATCCTCGCCGTCGGCGACGACCGGGCGGAGATCGAAGAGATCACCGCGACCGACCCGCTCGCCGTGGCGGGTGTGTGCGCCTACCGGATCACGGAGTTCATCGCGACGAAGACGGCGCCTGAGCTGGCCGCCCACCGCCAGAAGCTGCCCGGCTGACGGGCGAGGGGCCGGGGCTGTGCACCGTCCCGGCCCCTCGTGGGCGCGGTCAACGGCCCAGGGCGCGGGACAGCTGGTCCTTGTTCATCTTCGAACGGCCTTCGATGTTACGGCTCTTGGCCTCTTGGTATAGCTGGTCGTACGTCGGACCCTGCGATCCCCGGCCGGAGCGAAGGCCGCCGCGGCGGCCGGACGAGATGTCCTCGGTCGAGGTGCGGCTCGCGGTCTTCGACTCGCCCTGCCGGGCCCGCTCCTTGTTCACCGTTCTCGCGGCGATCTCCTCGGCGCGCTTCGTGCTCTCACCGCGCTCGAGCTGGCCCTCCTTGATGTGCTCATACTGGCGTTCCCGTTTGGGGCTAGAGCCGCGTGGCATGGTCGTGCTCCTCACTCTGTGACAACGGCCCCCGCATCAGGCAAACATGACTTCCGCACCGCCGCACCGCAGATGGCACCGGCCCGGACGGAAGCCGTGGGGCCGTCCAGGTCAACCCTCGTCCGAAGGGGTACGCGCGCGTGGAGCGCCGCCCAGGGCCTGCCAGCGGTCCACCGACCCGGAGACGAGCCGGGCGAGCCGACGCCGGATGGGCCCCCCGTGACGTCTGTCACCGCGTCGGAGAGGGGAGATTGAAGTGGGTGACAGAGGTCACTCGGCCGGGGCATGCACGCATTCGCTCGTTCTGCCGTCTACTCAAGAGTCCGGCGCCATCAGCCCAGCCTTCGATCAGCCGTCACCAGGGAGCAGGCGTTGTCCACCGTCATCGAACAAGTCGTAGAGGCCCGTCTCGTCGCGGCCGTGCCGCGCATGCCGACCATCCCCGCGACGCTGCACTACGACCGTCGCGATCCCTTCGCCGTGCGGATCACCTTCCCGGCACCGGCGACCCTGGAAGGCGTCGAGGTCTGCTGGATGTTCGCTCGGGAGCTGCTCGACACCGGCATCGACCGACCCGCGGGCCAGGGCGACGTGACGTTGCGGCCGTACGGTTACGACCGCACGGTCCTCGAGTTCCACGCCCGTGAGGGCACCGCGGTCGTCCATGTCCGCACGGGAGAGCTGCGCCGCTTCCTTGCGCGCACCGTCGCGCTCGTTCCCACGGGTGACGAGCACCTGTATCTCGACCTGGACCACGATCTCGCCGAGCTGATGGGCGGCGCCTGCTGAGCGCCACCCGGGGCCGTCACCCGCGGCCCGCACTGAAGGCTCGCCCCGGCCGGCGGCCCGCCGAAAATACATTTGACGCCGATCCGGCGGCCTCGTAGCGTTCACCACGGTTCTGCTGCCGTCGATTGGAGAAGGACGTTGCTCGTCTGAGGTCCTGGGACACCGTGTCACACAGCCCAATGCTGCTGTGTGCACAGCGTGCGACCTCGGCGTACGAGCCGTCTTCCGGCGCGGGCCTCATTCCCCCGCGTCCTCCGGCTTCGAGCCCCCGGCTTCCGCCTGACGGACTGTGCCTGACGGCCTTCCGTTCTCCAGGTTGATCGCCCGCCGCTGTCGCCCCGCCCCCGCGGTGTCCCGAACGCGTTGCACCTGACCACTTCTGCCAGTGACCGGGAGCGCGTTCGCGACCGCCCGCCGTATGCGTCCGGTCCAGACGATCGCCCTGCCCGGCCACCGCTCTTCAGTCACCGCGGAGGCCCGTATGTCCACATCCCCCACATCCATCACCTGCACGTCCCTGACCTTCGGCTGGCCTGACGGAACCGGGGTCTTCGACGGTCTGCAGGTCGCCTTCGGCCCCGGCAGGACCGGCCTCATCGGGCTCAACGGATCCGGGAAATCAACCCTCCTGAAGCTGATCGCGGGCGAACTCACCCCGACGGACGGCACCGTCCGCGTGGCCGGCGAGGTCGGCTACCTCCCGCAGAACGTCACCCTCGACACCGGACTGCGCGTCGACGAGGCCCTGGGCATCGCCGGCACGCGCGCCGCGCTGCACGCCATCGAGGCGGGCGATGTAAGGGAGGAGCACTTCACGGCCGTCGGCGACGACTGGGACGTCGAGGAACGCGCCATCGCGACCCTCGACGGGCTCGGGCTCGGCCACATCGGCCTCGACCGCACCATCGGCGAGGTCTCCGGCGGCGAGTCCGTGCTCCTGCGGCTGGCCGCACTGCTGCTGCGCCGCCCCGACGTGCTGCTCCTGGACGAGCCCACCAACAATCTCGACCTGTGGGCGCGCAGACGGCTCCACGCCACGGTGGCGGCCTGGTCCGGCGTCATGATCGTGGTCAGCCACGACCGTGAACTCCTCGAACTGGTCGACCAGATCGCCGACCTGCATGCGGGCGAGATCACCTGGTACGGAGGGCCCTACTCCGCCTACGAGAGAGCGCTCTCCGGCGAGCAGGAGGCGGCCGAACGCATGGTGCGGGCCGCCGAGACCGATCTGCGCCGCCAGAAGCGCGAACTCGCCGATGCCCAGGTCAAATTGGCCCGCCGCAAACGGTACGGCCAGAAGATGTGGGACCAGAAACGCGAACCCAAGATCGTCATGGGCGCACGCAAGAGAGCCGCACAGGAGTCGGCCGGCAAGCACCGCATCATGCACGAGGAGAGGCTCGCCGAGGCGAAGGAGCGCCTCGACGAGGCGGTGGAGGCCGTACGGGACGACGACGAGATCCGCATCGACCTGCCGTACACCGCGGTCCCGCCCGGCCGCACCGTGCTGACGCTGCGCGAGCTGGAGCTGAAGTACGGCGCGCGCGTGAGCGGCGCGTTCGAGCTGCGCGGCCCCGAGCGGATCGCGCTCATCGGCCGCAACGGCGCGGGAAAGACGACGCTGCTGCGCACGATCGCCGGAGAGCTGGAACCGGCGGCGGGCGACGCCAGGGCGCATGTGCCGCTGCGCTTTCTGCCCCAGCGGCTCGACGTGCTGGACGAGGAGCTCACCGTCGCCGAGAACGTGGCGCGCTTCGCCCCCGAGGCCACCAACAACCGGATCAGGGCGCGTCTGGCCCGCTTCCTGTTCAAGGGGGCGCGGGCCGACCAGCGGGCGGGGACCCTCTCGGGCGGAGAGCGCTTCCGGGCGGCACTCGCCGCGCTGCTGCTGGCCGAGCCCGCACCGCAGCTGCTCATGCTCGACGAGCCCACGAACAACCTGGACATGGCGAGCGTCCGGCAGCTGACGACGGCCCTGGAGTCGTACGAGGGAGCGCTGATCGTGGCCAGTCACGACCTGCCGTTCCTGGAGTCGATCGGCATTACCCGCGGGCTGCTGCTGGACGGAGAGCTACGGGAGATTACGGCGGAAGAGGCCGCCGGGTATCCCGAGCAGGCCGGGTATCCAGACCATCCCGACAAGAACGAGTGAGGTGCGGGTGCCGGGTTGCCTGCGGTGCGTCACCACGGTGGCATCTCGCCCGCAGGTCACCCTGCCTGCGCCTGCGCGCATGCCGGCGCGTCCGCGTCGATCGAGAGCGGGCTGCCCTCGGGGAGCAGGTAGGTCACGTAGAGGACGACCGGCTCCGTACCGAGATTGCGCCCGATGTGTACGTGGCCGGGGCCGGACGGTTCGATGAAAGCGGTCCCGGCGGGGCTCGACTCGACGGAGCAGTCGTCCATGGTGCGGGTCAGGGTGCCGGACTTGACGACGGCGATGAGCTGGCCGGGGTGGTAGTGCCATCCGGTGGATCCGCCCGGCTCGATCGTGATGGTGCGGACGACCACGTCCGCACGCCCCTTGGGGGGCTTGATCTTGAGCGTGCCCGCCGAGGTCCCGGTGGCCAGGATCGTTCCGGAGACGCCGCTGCCAGGGGTCGCGAGTGCGCTGGACGGCCCGACGGCCAGCGCGGCCACGCAACCCGTCGCGATACATGCCTTGCGGACACCACTACGCGTGCGTCTCATGATGACTCCCAACTCGTCGGCGCTTATGCGGATTTGAGTATCGGGGGTGGAGGCCGAGCTGTCAGGACCGCCTGGTCTTCGGAAGCGCGTTCGATCGGAACGGCGGGTGCGGCCGGTTGGAGGTCGCCACTCCAGCGGCGGATTGGGACTGTCGTCACCTGGGAAGCCGCTGCATGATGTGCCCGGACAGCCCCCGCGTCGGGCCCCGCCCGAGAACCGGCGCGCCCATTCCGATACGGAGAACCGCACGTGCCCAGCCAGAAGGCCCTCGTCCGCCGACCCAGCCCGCGCCTCGCGGAAGGGATCGTCACCCATATCGAGCGCGAGCCGGTCGACGCCGGGCTCGCGGTCGCGCAGTGGGAGGCGTACACGGAGGTGCTGCGGGCGCACGGCTGGGAGACCCTCGAGGTGGAGCCCGCCGACGACTGTCCGGACTCGGTCTTCGTCGAGGACACCGTGGTCGTCTTCCGCAACGTCGCTCTGATCACCCGTCCGGGCGCCGAGTCGCGCCGCGCGGAGACTGCCGGTGTGGAGGAGGCGGTGGCGCGGCTCGGCTGCTCGGTCAACTGGGTGTGGGAGCCGGGCACTCTGGACGGCGGTGACATCCTCAAGATCGGTGACACCGTGTACGTGGGGCGCGGCGGGCGCACCAACGGGGCCGGAGTGCAGCAACTGCGGGCGGTCTTCGAACCGCTCGGAGCGCGCGTCGTGGCCGTACCCGTGAGCAAGGTGCTCCATCTCAAGTCGGCCGTGACGGCGCTGCCCGACGGCACGGTTATCGGGCACGAGCCGCTCGTGGACAACCCGTCGCTGTTTCCGCGTTTCCTGCCGGTCCCGGAGGAGTCGGGGGCGCATGTGGTGCTGCTCGGCCGCGGGAAGCTGCTGATGGCCGCGAGCGCGCCGAAGACCGCGGAGCTGTTCGCGGATCTGGGATACGAACCGGTCCCGGTCGACATCAGCGAGTTCGAGAAACTCGAAGGCTGTGTGACATGTCTCTCGGTACGGCTCCGAGAGCTGTACCGCTGAGGTGTTACGGAAATCGGGGGCCTGTACTCGCTGCTCAAGCGGCACTTGGGGCGCCCATTCGAACCATTTGTGTACCCCCGCTGGCGGACGCTCTTTACGGAGCGCTTAACCTACGGGTTCGTAACCTACGGTTTCGTAGCCTACGACGCCGTAGGTACCGTCCCCCCAGTACCCCCGTCCCCCTGGAGCCCTCGTGACGATCACCGCCCCCCATCTCGGCAGCCCGGACACCTGGACCGACGCCCGGTTGCTGTATGCCCTGGAGGAAGTGGTCGAGAAGGAACTCAACCGCCACCTGACGGTGGCCAAGGACTGGATGCCGCACGAGTACGTGCCCTGGTCGGACGCCCGCAACTTCCCCGGTCTCTTCGAGGACGGCGAGGCCTGGGGCAAGGAGCAGTCGAAGGTCACCGAGATCGGCCGTATCGCCCTGGTCGTCAACCTCCTGACGGAGGACAACCTCCCCAGCTACCACCATGAGATCGCGTCGCTCTTCGGCCGCGACGGCGCCTGGGGCACCTGGGTGCACCGCTGGACCGCCGAGGAGGGCCGGCACGGCATCGTGATGCGCGACTACCTGCTCGCCTCGCGCGCCGTCGACCCGGACAAGCTGGAGCAGTTCCGCATGGCGCACATGAGCGAGGGGTTCGAGTCCGACAACCGGCACTCGATGCTGCACTCCGTCGCGTACGTCGCCTTCCAGGAGCTGGCCACGCGTATCTCGCACCGCAACACCGGCCACCAGTCCGGCGACCCGGTCTGCGACCGGATGCTGGCGCGCATCGCCACCGACGAGAACCTGCACATGGTCTTCTACCGCAACCTGCTGAAGGCCGCCTTCGAGCTCGCCCCCGACCTCACCATGCAGGCCGTGCGCGATGTCGTGGTCAACTTCCGTATGCCGGGCCACGGCATGCCCGGCTTCGAGCGCGCCGCCGCGCAGATGGCGATCGGCGAGGTCTACAACCTCCGCATCCACCACGACGACGTACTGCAGCCCGTCCTGCGCTTCCTGAAGGTCTTGGAGATCGACGGCCTCGGCCCCGAGGGCGTGCGCGCCCAGGAGGAGCTCGGTCTGTACATGGACGGACTCGACGGGGAGGCCCGGAAGTTCGACGAGAAGCTGGCGGCCCGCAAGGTCCGGATGGCGGCACGCGCGGCGGGCTGACGCAGGGGGGTGGCTTGATGCCGCGTGGATTGATGCCACGGATGGGCTGACGCCGCGCGCCCTTGGAGCCCGCGGGTCGCGGTCCCGCAATCGCGCGGGGCCGCGGACCGCCGCCCCGGGACGCCACCGCCTCGCCTTCAGCTGCCGCCTCGTCTTCAGCTGCGGCCTCGTCTTCAGCTGCCGCCTCTGATCCGGCGCAGACGCTGTCGCTCCTTCTCGGAGAGGCCGCCCCAGACGCCGAACCGTTCGTCGTTGTCGAGCGCGTACTCAAGGCACTCGGATCGGATCTCGCACAACCGGCAGATGCTTTTCGCCTCGCGTACGGAACTCCCGGGTTCGGGAAAGAAGAAGTCGCCTCCGGTCTGCGCGCACAGCGCCTGCTCCTGCCAGGCGAGGTCCTGTTGGCTGGTGTCGATCTGCATGCCGGCGATCGTGCCGGACACGGCGAAACAAGCGATCAACGATTCATCAACGCGCCCTGCTCCTGGGCTGTGGCGCAGGGCCGCGAGTCGCGGGGCCCGGTCGACGCGATCCTGGCCCAGCACTGGGTGCCCCCGCACGGCGGCGCGCCGGACCACTTCTGCGAGGCGCCACACGCCCGGCGCCACATGGCCTTCCGGCCCCGCACAGCCCCTCCTGCGCCCCGCTCAGCCGTGCGGGTGCGTGCTCTTGATCACGGCGAAGCGCGCGCCGTACGGATCCGTGAGCTTCGCGAGGCGGCCCACGCTCTCCATGTCCCTCGGCTCCATCCTCACCGTGCCGCCCAGCTCACGGGCCTTGGCGGCGCTCGCGTCAGCGTCGGCCACCTCGAAGTACGGCAGCCAGTACGCCCCGGCCTTGGACTCGATCGGGTCGGATTCCAGCGGCAGTACGCCCCCGAACATCCCCTCCTCGCCCGTATCGGCGGGATGGACCGTCGTGTACGTGCCGCCCGAGAACGGCACGTCGAAGGTCCCCCAGCCGAAGACCGAGCCGTAGAACTCGGTGGCCCCGGCGACATCCGGGGTGTAGAGCTCGGTCCAGCACAGAGTGCCCTGATCGCCGACCAGGTCCAGGCCCTTGTTGACGCCCGGCTGCCAGGACCCGAAGGCGACACCCGCGGGGTCGGCGAACATCGCCATGCGGCCCTGGTCGAAAACGTCCATCGGCTGCATCAGTACGATCCCGCCGCTCTGCTCCACGGCTTTTGCGGTGGCGTCGACATCGGGGCTCTGGAAATACAGGGTCCAGGACGGTGAGCCCTGGTCCTCGGTGATGGCCATGCCGCCCGCGACGGTCTTTCCGTGCAGCTGGAACATCCCGTACCCGCCGGCCTCCGGCCCTGCCGACTGGAACTCCCAGCCGAACAGGCCGCCGTAGAAGGCCTTGGCGCCCTCGATGTCGCGTGTGCCGACATCGAGCCAGTTCGGTGAGCCCGTGACGTAACGGGTGGTGAGCATGTCGCCCTCCTCGTGAGCAGTCCCGTCCCGTTGTCCTGCCTCCATGAGTCTTGCACCGCCCCCTGACAGCCGCCGCCCGGCCGGGCGGGGCCCCGAGGGTGTCACGGAACAGAATCCCGAGAGCGCTCTCAGTCACATGACGCAGGCGCCTACGCAGACGCCCGCCGGACGAGAGCCGTCGGCATGACGATGCTGGACGGTCCGGCCCTCACGCCGATCTCCTGCTCCGCGACACCGCACCGTTCCCGTCGAGGCCGCGCAGCAGGAGCCGCGCCATCAGCCGGCCCATCTCCTCTATCGGCTGACGGACCGTGGTGAGCGGAAGGTCGGACTGCTCCGCGACCAGCTGCATGTCGTCGAAGCCGACCAGGGCGACGTCCGGCACCCGGCGTCCGCGCTCGCGGAGCACCCGCAGGGCGCCCGCGGCCGACAGGTCGTTCGCGGCGAAGACGGCGTCCAGGTCCGGGCAGCGGTCGAGCAGTTCCCGCATCGCGTGCTCTCCGCCCGCGGGCGTGAAGTCGCCTCGGCGATCAGCCGCGGATCGGCGTCGACAAGCACGTCCCGGAAGCCGCCTACGAGGACGCGTCCTCGCGCCTGGCCCGGCTCGGCTGCACCCGCTTCGGCTCGCCCGGCACCTTGGGGTGGTCCGGCGGGTACGGCATGTCGCCGAGGCCCTGTTCGCGCTCCATGCGGTCGGCGAGTTCGAGCAGTGCGTCGAGGCGGTACGCGTGGTCGTCCATGTCCGCGTGCACGTCCCCGACTTCGGCGAAGCGCGCGGGCATCGTGGCCAGGTCGAAGTCCTGCGGCACGGCGTCGTCGATCTCGTCCCAGCGCAGGGGCGCGGAGACGGGTGCATTCGGACGGGGGCGGACCGAGTATGCGCACGCGATGGTCCGGTCGCGCGCCATCTGGTTGTAGTCCAGGAACACCTTCTCGCCGCGTTCCTCCTTCCACCAGGCCGTCGTCACCCGGCCGGGCATGCGCCGCTCGAGCTCGCGACCGCAGGCGATGGCGGCGCGCCGCACCTCGGTGAACGTCCAGCGCGGCTCGATCGGCACGAACACGTGCAGGCCCCTGCCGCCGGACGTCTTGGGCCAGCCGCGCAGACCGGACTCCTCCAGGACGGCGCGCAGTTCGTGGGCCGCGCGCACGGCGTCGGCGTAGTCGGTGCCCGGTTGCGGGTCGAGGTCGAGGCGGAGCTCGTCGGGGCGGTCGGTGTCGTCGCGCCGCACCGGCCAGGGGTGGAACGTGATGGTGCCGAGCTGGGCCGCCCACACGACGGCGGCGGGCTCCGTCGGGCAGATCTCGTCGGCGTACCGTCCGCTCGGGAAGGCGATACGGCTGGTGGGGATCCAGTCGGGGAGGTTCTTGGGAGCGCGTTTCTGGAAGAAGGACTCGCCGGTCACGCCGTCCGGATAGCGCTCCAGGGTGGTGGGGCGGTCGCGCAGCGCGCGCAGGATGCCGTCGGCGACGGCGATGTAGTACCGCGCCAGGTCCAGCTTGGTGAAGCCGCGCTCGGGGAAGAAGATCTTGTCCGGGCTGGACAGGCGTACCGTCCGCTGTCCCACCTCGAGCTCCACCGCATCTCCCATGGGAGCCACGGTAGGCGCCTGGGACATACCCCGCATACGCATGCGCCCGGAACGACACACCCTTATGCCGCGCGTACCGGAAGACACCGGGCACAACGACCCCGAACACAGCAGAATCGAACCATGGACCTGCCGGTGAAGCGTCCCGTCCTGCCGATGCTCGCCAAGCCCGTGGCGAAGATCCCTCCGGGCATGCACTACGAGGCGAAGTGGGACGGGTTCCGTGCGATCGTCTTCCGTGACGGGGACGAGATCGAGCTGGACAGCCGTACCGGCAAGCCGCTGACCCGCTACTTTCCCGAGCTCGTAGAGGCCATGCGGGACCGCCTGCCGGAGCGGTGCGTGATGGACGGCGAGATCGTGATCGCTCTCGGCGACCACCTCGACTTCGACGCGCTCACCGAGCGCATCCACCCGGCGCAGGCACCGGGCTGGTCGAGCGCCGGGACCACCTGGTGAGAGCGCTCTCCGGCGCCACGGCGCCCGTCCACCTCGCCCCGGCGACCACGGACATCGAGATCGCCCAGCGCTGGTTCGAGGAGTACGAGGGCGCGGGCCTCGACGGCGTCATCGCCAAGCCCCTGGACCTGCGCTACCGCCCCAACGAGCGCCTGATGTTCAAGATCAAGCACGAGCGGACCGCCGACTGCGTGGTCGCGGGATACCGCTTCCACAAGAGCGGCCCGGTGGTGGGTTCGCTGCTGCTCGGGCTGTACGACGACCAGGGCGCCCTCCAGCACGTCGGGGTCAGCGCCGCCTTTCCCATGAAGCAGCGCGCGCAGCTCGTCGAGGAGCTGGAACCGCTGCGCATGGAGTCCCCGGAGAGCCACCCATGGGCGGCCTGGGCGGACGAGGCCGCACACGAGACGGCCCGGCTGCCGGGCGCGCCCAGCCGCTGGTCGGGCAAGAAGGACCTGTCCTGGGTACCGGTGCGGCCGGAGCGGGTGTGCGAGGTGGCGTACGACCACATGGAGGCCGGGGCCCGGTTCCGGCACACGGCGCGGTTTCGCCGCTGGCGCCCGGACCGGACCCCCGAGAGCTGCACGTATGCGCAGTTGGAGGAGCCGGTCCGGTACGAGCTGTCGGAGATCCTCAAGCCCCGGAGCTGAGCGAACCCGGCGAGCCGGCGCAGCGGACCTCGAGCATGCCCCGCGCTCCCGGCCTCAGAGCGCGCGCAGCAGCCGGTCCGCGGTGCGCAGCGTCTGCCCGGCCACGTTCCTGCCGAGCGTGACGCCGGCCTCGTCCGCCGAACGCGTGTGGATGCCGGAGTAGATCCGGGCGTCGACGTTCTCGGCGGTGAGCTGGTGCCAGGTCGTGTAGGTGCGGGTCACGCCGGGCGCGGTGGAGCTGGTCAGCTCGAAGGGCGCGGTGCTCGGTCCGGCCAGCCCGTCGAGTACGCCCTCGGCCGCGCCCGAGTAGGTGTTGTGGCCGCTCGGGTAGTCCGGGTGCGCGGGCGTGGTGTGCAGCGGCGTCCAGTCCGGGTCCTGGTCGATCGAGCCGGTGCGTATCGCGGTGACGGGCCGCCAGCGCGTGTACGCGTACTTGCTGTCGGACGTCGCGATCTGGGTGTCGACGAGCGCGACGTGGAACAGTGCGACCAGCTCGGCCCGCGCCGCGTCCGAGCGCGGTGCCCGGTCCACCGCGACCCGCAGGGGTTCGGTGTACAGGGTGAGCGAGGAGCCCAGCCAGAAGTTGGCGGTCTCGGTCTGGTGGGCGGTGCGCTTGGTGCTGTCCAGGGAGCCGTAGGCGCGGACCTCGGCCAGGTCGGCCTTGTAGCGCCGTGAGTCGAGCGACGGCGGCGCGGGCAGCCGGTACTGGTCGGCGCTGGTCAGCACGAACGGCTTGGCGAGCCGGTTGCCGTACTGCGTGGCCGGCGCGTACGCCGGCGGCGTCGGCTGCCATTCGCCAGGCGCGGGGGCCGGCACCGTGTAGGGCGCGTTGACGGAGGCAGAGTCGAGGCCGTCGCCCTCGCGGGACTTCAGGGCCAGTTCGGCCTGGCGGCCTCCGGCGGCCACGCCCTTGTCCTCAGACAGCCCGTCCGGAATCGCGTCCAGCGTCTGCTTCAGCGCGGCGTCCAGCTGTTCGGTGCGGGACGGGGCGAGTGCGGCCAGCGCGTCGTGCACGGCCGAGGCGAGTGCCGCGTCCTGGTAATCGCCGCGGTCCACGCCGGACGGCACGGCACGGGTCGCGCGCGCCGCGGCGAGCCAGCTGATCGCCCAGGTCCGGCTGTTGGTGACCTGGGTCGAAGCGCCCGCCGCCGCGATGGTCTCCGCCGTGGTGTCGTACCAGTCGAGGGCGACGGACCCGGGTGCCGCGGCGGACCGTGTGGGCGTCGCGGCGGCGGACGGGACGGCCGTGGTCACCGCGAGCAGCGCGGTGGCGCCGAGGGCGACCAGGGCCGGGCGGGATCTGAGCGGATTCACGAACTCTCCTTGTCTTGAGGGTTTGTTGTGGTCGGCCTCACGGTGCAGTTCATGCCGGGTCATGCCGCGCTCTCCTCGGCCGCCGGGTCGAGACCCAGGCGGACCAGCAGTTCCTCGCGCAGCGCCGCGTACTCGGGGCTGCCGTGGCGGCGTGCCACGCCAAGCCCGACGGGGACGTCGGCGGCGAGGCGCCCCTCGTCCAGGACCACGACCCGGTCGGCGAGGACGATGGCCTCGTCGACGTCGTGCGTCACGAGCAGCACGGAGGGCCGATGCCGTTCGCACAGCCGCCTGAGCAGGGCGTGCATACGGATGCGGGTGAGCGCGTCGAGGGCGCCGAACGGCTCGTCGGCCAGGAGCAGTTCGGGTTCGCGGACCAGGGAGCGGGCGAGCGATACGCGCTGCTGTTCGCCCCCGGAGAGCTCCACTGGCCAGGCCTGCTCGCGGCCTTCGAGGCCCACCTCGGCCAGTGCGGCGCGTCCGCGGTCGAGGGCGTCGGGGCCGGTCAGTCCCAGCACCACGTTGTCGAGGACGCGTTTCCACGGCAGCAGCCGGGCGTCCTGGAAGACCACGGAGACCTCGGCCGGCGCGATGATCTCGCCGCTGCCGGTGACCTCGTGGTCGAGTCCGGCCAGTGCACGCAGCAGCGTGGACTTCCCCGAGCCGCTGCGGCCCAGCAGGGCCACGAACTCGCCCGCCTTGATGGTCAGTTCGAGATCTTCGAGGACCTTTCGGTCGCCGAAGGCACGTACGAGACCGTCGATGCGTACCACCCCAGGGGCACCCGGGGCCGTGCCGGTGCTCAGCCCGCCAGAGTGCGTCGCCATGACAGGGCCCTCCTCTCCACGAGCCGGACGAGTGCGTCCGAGACGAGACCCAGGAGGCCGTAGACGACGAGGCCGACGATGATGATGTCGGTCTGCCCGTAGGTGCGGGCGAGTTCCATCATGTAGCCGATGCCGCTGGTGGCGTTGACCTGCTCGACGACGACCAGCGCCAGCCAGGCGCCGGTGACGGCGAACCGCATGCCGAGCAGGAAGCCCGGCAGGGCGCCCGGCAGGACGACGTGGCGCAGGAACTGCGGGCGGGTGAGCCGCACCGTCTCGGCGAGCTCGGCGTAGCGGTTGTCGATGGTGCGCAGTCCGTTGTGGGTGTGGATGTAGACGGGTACGAACACGCCGAGCGCGATGGTGATGACCTTCATCGACTCGCCGATGCCGAACCAGAGGATCAGCAGCGGGATGAGGGCCAGCGACGGGATGGCCCGCTTGATCTGTACGGGGCCGTCGATGAGGCCTTCGCCGAGCCTGCTGAGCCCGGAGACGACGGCCAGGGCGAGCCCGGCGGCTACGCCGAACAGCAGTCCGAGCAGGGCGCGTTGGGCGGAGGTGGCGAGGTTCGACTGGAGGCGTCCGTCGGCGATGAGGTCCCCGGCCGTGGAGACCACGGTCCAGGGTGCGGAGAGGTTGCGGGGGTCGATGAGCCCGGCCGCCGAACCCGCCGCCCAGACGGCGAGCAGCAGCACGGGCCCGAGCGCCCAGCCGTAGGGGATGGGCCGGCCGGGGCCGAGACGGCGGCGGCGCGGACTGCCGGGAGCGGCGGCCGTGGACGCTGTCTCCGCGGCTGCCCCGGCGGTCTTCGTCAGTGTGGGTGCGTGCGTGCTCATGAGCCTGCCTCCCCATCGGACTCGATGGCGTCGGCCGCGACGGACTCGTAGCGCCGGTCGAAGAGCGTCTCAGCGTCGAAGCTCTTCTTCCCGGTCTCCTTCGCCAGCAGGTCGATGGTCTGCTGCTGACGGGCGATGGCCGAGGTCCAGTCGGCGGGGATGTCGGGGTGTCCGTTCTGCTTGACGAGGTACTCGCCGTCCTCGCGGGTCAGTCCCTGGTCCTTGACGTAGTAGCCCTCGATCCACTCGTCGGGGTGCTGGTCGATCCACACCTGTGCCCGCGCCCAGAACTTGACGAACTCCCTGATGGCAGCGGCCTTTTGCGGGTCGCTCACGGACTCGGTCGGCACCCACAAATGGCCGGGATCGTCGCGCAGCCCGTGCTGGATGGTCTTGCCGCCGTCCTTGCCGTACTTCGCGGCATAGCGCTTGATGTTGACGCCCCCGAGGGGTGCCGCGTCCACCTGGTGGCTGCCCAGCGCGGTCGGATAGACGTCACCGGTGCTGGGCAGTTCGACGAGCTGCACGTCGTCCTTGGTGAGCCCTGCCTTGGCGAGGATGCGCAGGACGAGGGCGCCCTGAGCCTGTCCGGGGCTGTAGGCGATCTTCTTGCCGCGCAGGTCCTTCAGGGTGTCGATGTCTGCGCCGGGGGCGATGCCGAGTTCGTACGTGGGGTGGTGGATCGGGTCCTTGCGGAATTTGGCGGCCACCAACTTCGTGTCGAGACCCGTCCAGTGAGCATGAATGGAAGGTATTTCCGCAGCCGAGCAGACGTCCAGCGAATGAGCCCGGAATGCCTCGGAGCACTGCGGTCCGCCGCTGAGATTGGCCCATTTCACCTTGAAGGGCAGCTTGTCTGCCTGACCGGAGAGTTTCAGGGCGACCTGGACCTCCGGCGACCCGATGGTGAGCGTCGTGCCGGGGTCCACCTTTTCGGGGATCTTGACGTCGGCGACATTCTTCGATTCGGCGGTCGACGCTTGTGTGCCGGCGCAGCCGGACAGCAGCAGCGGAGCGATCAGGGCAGCACTGAGCGCAACCCGAGTGCGTACGGACATGGGTGTGTTCCCCGGTTCTTCAGGACCTTCAGGGAGGTCTGCAAGACCTTCAAGCAAATCTGCAGGAGCCTCACGCAGAGGCTGCAGGAAATTTCACGAAGGCATGGAAAGGAAGCGCTGGAAGCGCTGGGAAATGCGGATTATGCGCACAGGAAAGAGCGTCCGCAGAGCAGCGGACTGGACCCGGCGAAGGTCAGCGACACAGAGCACCGGAGACGCGCATCAGATCGACAGCGCGCCGCTGTGTGAAGCGCTGAGATATCCACATGCCGCCGAAGTTATCCATGCCCCAAGAAACGGTCAAGAGCCCTACCTGGTTTGCGTCATGCCGCAATGCCGCCTTTGCGCTCCCGCCATACAGGCGTTACACCCGGCCGACCGGCGTCGGGGTATGTCCAGCAAGAAGGGGTATGTCCAACGCAGGAGAATCGAGGACGCGGACACGGGGGCGGACGTGAACGGTGGAGCGCTTGCACGCATACGTCGCGGAGTGACCGCCGTGGCGGTCCTGACCGCGCTGGCCGTTGGCTGCACGACGGGTGGCGGTTCGGACGACGGCTCGCGTCCCGGTGAGCGGGCATCCGCGTCCGAGAGTTCCGAGCCCGGCGGCAGCGGCCCCGTACTGGCAGTGAAGATCGACAACGTGCGTCCGGCGCGGCCGCAGACCGGCCTCGATGCGGCGGACGTCGTGTACGTCGAGCAGGTGGAGGGCGGCCTGAGCAGGCTGATGGCCGTGTACGCGACGCGGCTTCCGTCCGTCGTGGGGCCGGTGCGCAGTGCGCGCGAGACGGATCTGGAGCTGCTGCGGCAGTTCGACCGTCCGACGCTCGCCTACTCGGGGGCGCAGTCGAAGCTGCAGCCGCTGATCGACTCGGCGCCGCTGGTCGCCGTGCCTCCCGGCAAGGCCCCTTCGGGAGCCTACTTCCGCAGTCGGGACAGGGTCGCGCCGCACAACCTCTATCTGCGACCGGAGGCGCTGAAGACGGAGCCACAGGCGGGCGGGCTGGCGAGCACCGGGTTCCGGTTCGGTGCGGCACCGGAGGGCGGCAAGGCGACCACCGAGCGGAAGGTCCGCTTCCCTGCTGCCGGCTTCACCTTCACCTGGTCCGCGGAGCCGAAGAAGTGGCTGGTGACCATGGACGGCACCGCCGCTCGTACGGCTGAGGGGAAGCGGCTCGCCGCATCCACCGTCGTCGTCCAGTACGTCACCGTGCGGGACTCCCGGTTCCACGACCGCTGGGGCAATGTGTCCCCGTTCTCGGAGACGGTGGGCGGTGGAAAGGCGGTCGTACTGCGTGACGGGCGCGCCTACGACGCGCGCTGGGAGCGCCCTTCGGCAGAGGACGGGACGGAGTTCACCACGGCCGAGGGCAAGCCGATGACGTTCGCCCCCGGTCAGGTGTGGGTGGTGTTCGCGAAGGCGTGACCGGTCGCGCTCCCGCCGCCGGACCGGCACCCGCACCACCTTCGAGCGGCGCCCCTCAGGTCCCCTCGGCCTGCGCCACCAGCGGCTCCCCCGGATTGCGCAGCCCCTCCGCGGCGTCGGCGACGCGCCGGATCAGCTCGATGAAAGCGCTCTGCTCCTCGGCGGAGAGGGGTGCGAGGAACACCTGGTTCATACGGGCGGTGCGCAGCGCGATTTTGCGGTGCGTCCGCACGCCGTCCTCGGTCAGCCGCAGCAGAGAGCGCCGGCCGTCCTGCGGGTCGCGCACCTTGTCCAGCAGGCCGCGGCGGCCGAGCCGGCTGATGACCTCCGCGATGGTGGAGCGGTCCAGGTTCACGCGCGCGCCCACGGTGCGCTGGTCGAGTCCCGGCTCGGCTACGAGCGCGTTCATGACGGCGAACTGGGGCGAGGTGATCTCCTCGGACACCATCGAGTTCCACAGCAGGTAGTGCGCCTGCTGCAGCCGTCGGGCCAGGTGCCCGGGATGGGTGGTCAGGTCCACCGCGCCAGCCATATGTGTTCCTCCACCAGATCCGTCGTGGCAATCCGTTCGTGTACTGAACAATTCTCAGGGCAAACCCTGCCGCTGTCGAGCTCCCGAGCGCCATTTTGCAGGGGTCTTGACGGCTCACGGATCGGATGGCAGCGTGTGTGAAACCTCGCAGAAATAATCAGTGCCCTGACTAATCATGGCGAGTCAGGGCACGGGTGCCGGCAAGAGATGAGGCTTCACGGATGGACAAGGTGGTCGCCACAGCCGCTGCGGCCGTGGCCGACGTACCCGACGGCGCCACGCTCGCCGTCGGCGGGTTCGGCCTGAGCGGCGTGCCCAACGTACTGATCAAGGCGCTGTACGACCTCGGGGTCTCGGGCCTCGGCGTGGTGTCCAACAACTGCGGAGCGATGGACTCGGGTCTCGCGATCCTGCTGGCCGCGGGCCGCATCTCCCGGGTGACCGGCTCCTACATCGGCGCCAACAAGGAGTTCGCCCGCCAGTACCTGGGCGGCGAGCTCGAGGTCGAGATGATCCCGCAGGGCACGCTCGCGGAGCGGCTGCGGGCCGGCGGCTGCGGCATCCCCGCCTTCTACACCCCGGCGGGCGTGGGCACGCAGGTCGCGGACGGCGGTCTGCCCTGGCGCTACGACGGTCAGGGCGGCGTGGCGCTGGCCTCGCCGCCGAAGGAGGTCCGTGAGTTCGACGGCGTGGAGTACGTCCTCGAGCACGGCATCCGCACCGACTTCGCCCTGGTGCGGGCGGCCAAGGGCGACCGGCACGGGAACCTGGTGTTCAACAAGTCCACCCGTAACTTCAACCCGCTCGCGGCGATGGCGGGCAAGATCACCATCGCCGAGGTGGAGGAGCTGGTGGAGCCGGGCGAGATCGACCCGGACGAGGTGCATCTGCCGGGCATCTTCGTGCAGCGCGTGATCGCGCTGACGCCCGAGGAGGCGGCCGACAAGGGCATCGAGCGGCGCACGGTTTCCGCGCCTGCGGCACGAGAGACGGTGAGCGAGTAATGGCCTGGACCCGTGAGGAGATGGCCGCGCGTGCGGCGCGCGAGCTCGAGGACGGCCAGTACGTCAACCTCGGCATCGGACTGCCGACGCTGATCCCGAACTACCTCCCGGAGGGCGTGGAGGTGGTCCTGGAGTCGGAGAACGGCATCCTCGGCGTCGGCCCATACCCGACCGAGGACGAGGTCGACCCGGATCTGATCAACGCCGGCAAGGAGACCGTCACGGTCCTGCCCGGTGCCTCCTACTTCGACTCCTCGCTGTCCTTCGGCATGATCCGCGGCGGGCACATCGATGTCGCGGTGCTCGGCGCCATGCAGGTGTCCGCGGGCGGCGACCTCGCGAACTGGGCCATCCCCGGCAAGATGATCACGGGGATCGGCGGGGCGATGGACCTGGTGCACGGCGCCCGCAAGGTCATCGTGGTCATGACCCACACGGCCAAGGACGGCTCCCCGAAGATCGTCGACGAGTGCGACCTGCCGCTCACCGGCAAGGCGTGCGTCGGCCGCATCATCACCGACCTCGGGGTACTGGACGTGACAGAGGACGGCCTCCTGCTCGTTGAGAGCGCTCCCGGCGTGTCCACCGAGGAGATCGTCGCCAAGACCGCGGCCAAGGTCCGCATCCCCGAAGCGCTCACCGAAAGGGCCGAGTCATGAGCCTGCGGGACGTCTACATCGTCGACGCCGTCCGCACGCCGGTCGGCAAGTACAACGGCGGCCTGGCGAGCGTCCGCCCGGACGACCTGGCCGCCCACGCCATCCGTGAACTCCTCGCCCGCACACCCGAGTTGGACCCCTCCCGGATCGGAGACGTGTTCTTCGGCAACGCCAACGGCGCCGGCGAGGAGAACCGCAACGTGGCCCGCATGGCCGGACTGCTCGCGGGCCTGCCGACGTCGGTGCCGGGCGTGACCGTGAACCGGCTGTGCGCCTCCGGCCTCGAGGCCGTCATCCAAGCCGCACGGGCCATCGCGCTCGGCGACGCCTCCATTGCCCTGGCCGGCGGCGTCGAGTCGATGACCCGTGCTCCCTACGTCCTGCCCAAGAGCGACAAGCCCTTCCCGGCCGGACACACGGAGCTGTACTCGACCACCCTCGGCTGGCGCATGGTCAACCCGAAGATGGACCCGCAGTGGACCATCCCGCTGGGCGAGTCGGCCGAGCTCATCGCCGAGAAGCACAAGATCACCCGGGAGCAGCAGGACGAGTTCGCGCTCTCATCGCACCAGAAGGCCGCTGCCGCGCAGGCCGCGGGCCTCTTCGACGCCGAGATCGCTCCCGTGTCGATCCCGCAGCGCAAGGGCGAGCCGGTCGTCTTCGACCGCGACGAGTGCGTGCGTGAGAGCGCTTCCCTGGAGGCCATGGCCAAGCTGAAGCCGTCCTTCCGCAAGGAGAACGGCACGGTGACCGCCGGCAACGCCTCCCCGCTCAACGACGGTGCGGCGGCCCTGCTGCTCGTCGACGAGGAAGGGCTGAAGGCCACCGGCCGCGAGCCGCTGGCCCGGGTGAGCGCGAGCGGCGTCTCCGCGATCGATCCGCACTACTTCGGTCTCGCTCCCGTCGATGCGGTCAACCGTGCTCTCGCCAAGGCGGGCCGGTCCTTCGGCGACCTGACCACGCTCGAGCTGAACGAGGCGTTCGCCGCCCAGGTGCTGGGCTGTGTCGCCGAGTGGCCCGAGTTCGACCCCGCGATCCTCAACCCGCGCGGCGGCGCCATCGCCATCGGCCACCCGCTGGGGGCCTCCGGTGCCCGCCTCGCCGGGACCGTCGCGCACCAGCTGGCCGCCGCGGGCAGCGGCACCGGCGTCGCCACCCTCTGTATCGGCGTCGGGCAGGGCCTCGCCCTCGTCCTCGAACGCTGACCCCGTCCCCCCGTACGGCAGGAAGCCCAGGAAAAGCCCATGGCTCTCACTCAGTCGGACATCGACATCGAGGTCAACGACCTCCAGACCGCATACGACAAGGCGCGCGCCGCCGGTGCCCCGGCGCAGAACCACCCGCCGCGCGACTACGCCCCCTACCGCAGCTCCGTGCTGCGCCACCCCAAGCAGCCGCTGGTCGCCGTGAACGGCGGCGACCCGGAGACCGTCGAGCTGTCAGGACCGGTCTTCGGGCCCACCGACACCACCGACATCGACAACAACCTGACCATCCAGCACCAGGGCGAGCCGCTCGGTGAGCGCATCACCGTCTCCGGACGGCTGCTCGACCGCAACGGACGTCCGGTGCGCGGCCAGCTCGTCGAGATCTGGCAGGCCAACGCCTCCGGCCGGTACGCGCACCTGCGCGACCAGCACCCGGCGCCGCTCGACCCGAACTTCACCGGCGTCGGCCGCACCCTCACGGACGACGAGGGCCGGTACTCGTTCACCACGATCAAGCCGGGCGCCTACCCGTGGCGCAACCACACCAACGCATGGCGCCCCGCCCACATCCACTTCTCGCTGTTCGGCACCGCGTTCACGCAGCGCCTCGTGACGCAGATGTACTTCCCGAACGACCCGCTGTTCCAGTACGACCCGATCCTGCGGTCGGTGACGGACGAGTCCGCCCGCAACCGCCTGGTCGCGACGTACAACCACGACCTGTCGCAGCCCGAGTTCTCGCTCGGCTACGAATGGGACATCGTTCTCGACGGTCCCTCCGCCACCTGGATCGAGGAAGGCCGATAAACCCATGAGCGAGACGCTCCTCCCCACCCCCTCCCACACCGTCGGCCCGTTCTACGGCTACGCGCTGCCCTTCCCGGAGGGCGAGCAGGTCGCGCCGAAGGGCCACCCCGACACGATCGCCCTGCACGGGTACGTGCTGGACGGCGAGGGCAACCCCGTCCCGGACGCCATCCTCGAGTTCTGGCAGGCCGGCCCCGACGGTTCACTGAAGGGCGCACCCGGCTCGCTGCGGCGCGACCCGGTGACCGGCGGGTACCTGGGCCGCAACGGCATCGACTTCACCGGCTTCGGCCGCGTCGCCACGGACGCCGACGGCCACTACGCGCTGTACACGCTGCCGCCGGGCAACGCGGGCCTGCCGTACATCAGCGTGTGCGTGTTCGCGCGCGGCCTGCTGCACCACCTGTACACGCGGGCCTACCTGACCGAGGGCGCCGACCCGCTGCTGGACACGCTCTCAGCGGATCGCCGGGCCACGCTGGTCGCCGCCGAGGAGCCGAACCGGACGTACCGTTTCGACATCCGCCTTCAGGGCGAAGGCGAAACGGTCTTCCTGGAGTTCCAGTGACATCCGTCGATGTCGATCACGACGCCGGCCTGCTCGCCCCCGGGCGGGCAGGCTCCCCCGCTGAGAGCGGCACCAGCGACACCGCATTCCTTCAGGCGCTGCTCGACGCGGAGTCCGCGCTCACCCGCGCACAGGCGGCCACCGGGCTCGCCCCGGCCGAGGCCGCCGAGGCGGTGACCGCCGCGGCCGACGCCGCCCGCTTCGACGCCCGCGACATCGCCCTGCGCGCGCGGGGCGGCGGCAACCCGGTGATCCCGCTGGTCGGCGACCTCACCGCCGCCGTGCCCGCGGAGTACGCGCCGTATGTGCACCGAGGCGCGACCAGCCAGGACATCATGGACACCGCCATGATGCTGGTCGCCTCGCGGACGCTGGACCTGGTCCTGGCCGACCTGGCCCGCACCGAGCAGGCCCTGGCCCGGCTGGCCGCGGCCCATCGCGACACGGTGATGCCCGGCCGCACCCTCACCCAGCACGCCGTGCCGACCACGTTCGGCCTGAAGGCGGCGGGCTGGCGCTCGCTGGTGCTGGACGCACGGGACCGGGTCCGGGCTGTACGGGACGGGCTGTCTGCCCAACTCGGCGGGGCGGCGGGCACGTTGGCCGCCTTCTCCGCGTTCGGCGCTGCTCTTCCCGCCGTAGACGCCCTGGTCACCGCCTACGCCCGCGAACTCGGTCTCGCCGAGCCGAAGCTTCCCTGGCACACCCTCCGCACCCCGGTCGCCGATCTCGCGTCCGCGCTCGCCTTCACTGTGAGCGCTCTCGGCAAGCCGGCGGCCGACGTCCTCACCCTCTCCCGTACGGAGATCGGCGAGCTGTCGGAAGGGACCGGTGGTGGTTCCTCCGCGATGCCGCACAAGGCGAACCCGGTGCGCGCCACGCTGATCGCGGCCGCCGCCCGCCGCGCCCCGCACCTCGCCGCCACGCTGTACGGCTCGCTCGCCGCCGAGGACGAGCGCCCCGCGGGCGCCTGGCACGCCGAGTGGGAGCCGCTGCGCGAACTGCTCCGGCTGGCCGGCGGCGCCGCGCGCGATGCCGCCGAGCTCGCCGAGGGCCTCCAGGTGCACCCGGACACGATGCGCGAACACCTGGACCTGACCCACGGGCTGATCGTCTCCGAACGGCTGGCCGCCGAGCTCACCCCGCATCTGGGCCGGGCCCGCGCGAAAGCGCTGCTCACGGACGCCGCCAAGCGCACCCGCACCGAGGGGAGAGCGCTCTCGGACATCCTGGCCGAGGCACCGGACCTCGCCGGCCTGGACCTCGCCGAACTCACCGACCCCACCCGTTACACCGGCTCCGCCGGAGTCCTCACCGACCGTGCCCTGGAGCGACGTTGAACACCAAGCCCACCGGCAAGCTGCTGCACCACCGCACCGAGGGTCCGGCCACCGCTCCCCCGCTGATCCTCGGCCCCTCGCTCGGCACCTCGACCGCCCTGTGGGACGACGTCGCGCCCGAACTGGCCGTCACCCACCGGGTCATACGCTGGGACCTGCCCGGCCACGGCGGCTCCCCCGCCGACCTGATCGGCCCCGGCGCCACGGTCGCCGAGCTGGCCGAGCTCGTGCTCTCCCTCGCCGACTCGCTCGGCATCGACCGCTTCGCGTACGCCGGGGTCTCGCTCGGCGGGGCCGTCGGCCTGCACCTGGCCGTGCACCACCCGGAGCGCGTGACGAGCCTGGCCGTGATCTGCTCCTCCGCCCACTTCAACGGGCGGGCTCCCTGGGAGGAGCGTGCCGCACTCGTACGCCGCGAGGGGCTGGGAGCACTCGCAGACAACGCGCCTACCCGCTGGTTCACGCCCGGCTTCACGGTGCCCGCCCTGGTGGAGGACCACCGCAGCGCGGCCCCGGAGGCCTACGCGGCATGCTGCGACGCACTGGCCGCGTACGACATCCGGGACCAGCTGTCGTCGATCAGCGCGCCGACCCTGCTCATCGCCGGCCGCGAGGACCCTGCGACTCCGCCCGCCCATCTGCGCGAGATCGCCGACGCGGTGCCCGGCTCCACGCTCGTCGAGCTCCCCGGCGCCTCACACCTCGCCCCCGCGGAACGGCCCGAGGCCGTACTCACCGCCCTGCGCGCACACTTCAACGGCGATGCCGAGCGGGGCGTGCGCGTACGCCGCGAGGTCCTCGGCGACGCGCACGTGGACCGCGCCCAGTCGCGCACGACCGACTTCACGGCCCGCTTCCAGGACTTCATCTCGCGCTACGCATGGGGCGAAATCTGGACCGACCCCACCCTGGCGCGCCGCGAGCGCAGCATGATCACCATGACGGCGCTCGTCGCGCACGGCCACTACGACGAGCTGGCGATGCATGTGCGAGCGGCCCGACGCATCGGTCTGACCCCGGAGGAGATCGGCGCGGTTCTGCTGCAGACCGCCGTGTACTGCGGTGTCCCGGCGGCCAACTCGGCGTTCGCGGTGGCCCAGCGCGTACTGGCCGAGGAGGACGCGGCGGAGTCCTGACCGCGGTCCTGACGGACGAGGCAGGCGCACCGCACGGGACGTGACGAGGTCACAGCACCGGCGACGGCAGTGCGCCTGCGAGACATAGGCCCAGCAGGGTCACCGTGTGGCCGCGCTGGGCGACATCCGTGTGCCTAGGCTGGTGGATGTCTACCGTCCGGTCCTCTGCGTACGGAGCCGAGTTGTCCACAATCCTGATCACCGGTGCCACCTCCGGCCTCGGCCGCTACGTCGCCTTCGAACTCGTCCGCTCCGGCCATGTCGTCCTGGCCCACGGCCGCGACCGCGACCGCGCGGAGGCGCTCGTCGCGGAGCTCACGGCCGAGGGCGGCGAGGCGCACGGCCTCGTCGCCGATCTGGCCTCGCTGGCGCAGGTCCGCGAGCTGGGGGCGCGGGTCGCGGCCGACCACCCCGGCCTCGATGTGCTGATCAACAACGCCGGGATCGGCTTCGGCGCACCCGGCTCCGGACGCGAGGAGAGCGCCGACGGGCACGAGCTTCGGCTGGCCGTGAACTATCTGGCACCCGTCGCGCTCACCCGCGCGCTGCTTCCGGTACTGCGTGCGAACGCCCCGTCCCGGATCGTCAACGTCGGCTCGGCGGGCCAAGTGCCCCTGGAATTCGACGACTTCGAGTTTGCCGTGGGCTACAGCGGCGTCGACGCGTACCGCCGCAGCAAGCTTGCGCTGGCCGCCCATACGTTCGCGCTGGCCGAGGAGCTGGCGGGCAGCGGCGTGTCGGTGAACGTGCTGCACCCCGCCACGTTCATGGACACGGCCATGGTCCGGGACGGCGGCGTCAACCCCATCTCGACGGTCGCGGACGGCGCCGCGGGCGTGCTGGCCTTGGCCACGACGGACCTGGGGCTGGTCGACTCCGGCCGGTACTTCGACGGTACGAAGCCGTCGCGGGCACACGCGGAGGCGTACGACCGGGACGTGTGGAAGCGTCTCGAGGCGGCGACGAACCGGCTGCTCGGGACGGGCTGAGGCGGGCGGGGGCCCGCCCCCGGAGCTCGCCCCGTCAGTGCCCGGCGCCGGCTCGCCCCGCCAGTGGTCAGTGCAGGCCCCTCCCCGTGTCCAGCACGTCCTGGGCCCGGGCAGCCAGGCCGTCGGCGCCGCAGGCGCGGGCCAGGGTGAGGCCGCGGGTGAGTTCGGCGACCGAGCGGGCCGCTATGCCGTACTCGACGCGGGCCACGGCGTGTTCGTAGGCGCAGGGCGACGCTTCGAGGTGGGCGGCGGCCTTGGCGTACAGAGTGACGGACCGCTGTCCTTTCTCCAGGGCCGCGGCGCAGCGCAGTGCCTCGCCGATCGCGGTGTCCGTGCCGAACAGCTCGGCCTGGCGGCGGGCCTCGGCGGCGATGTCGGCCGCGCGCCCGGGGTCGTCCGCGGCGAGCGCCCGGACGAGGTCGCCCGCCCATGGCGCCATGATCGTGTTGTGTCCGCCGCGGGCGGCAGCCGCGTTCTCGGCCGCCTCCAGCTCGGTCACGCCCTCCTTGATACGTCCCGAGGCGATCAGCAGCCGGCCGCGTACGGAATGGGCCTCCGGCACGACGATCGCGGACGGGTAGGGCGGTGCGAAGCCGTAGCGGTCTGCGATCTCCTGGGCCTGGTCGACGTGGCCGCGGGCCAGCAGGGTGTCGATGAGCATGCAGGCCGCGTCCCAGTGCATGGGCAGGCCGCGCCCGACCCGGTCGGCGAGGCGCAGGCCCTCGCGCAGATACGCCTCGGCGTCCGTGAGCTTTCCGCGCCTGCGGTACACATAACCGACGCAGGCGTGTGCCAGGGCAAGGTGGCCGCCGCTCCACCCTGCGGTCTCGTAGGCGCGCAGTCCCTCGGTGAACAGGCTCTGGGAGCGGTCGATGCGGTCCGTGAACAGGTAGGAGACGCCGAGCATGAGGAGGAGTTCGAAGCCCCATTCGGTGTCGGTCCAGCCCAGACCGGGAGCGAGGCGTCCGTTGACCAGGGACCGGTCGCAGAGCTCGACGACCACCTCGGCGTTCTCGCCGCGCGCCATCGCGTCGAAGGCGCGCAGGATCAACAGGGCTCGTTCGGAGTTGTCACGCCCTGTGAGGGGTCCGGCCAGCTCGGCGAGGCTGCGGGAGCGGCCGGGCGAGTCCTGCTCGCCGGCGTGGATGCCTTCCCACAGGTAGTGCATGGCGATCAGCCGCATCCGCGCGGGCCCCGGTTCCAGGCGCGCGGCCTCGTCGTCGACGATGCGGACCGCCTCTTCCAGCTGGTCGTTGTGGACGAGCGCCTGCGAAAGGCGGCACACGGCGTCCACCCGCAGATGGCGTTCCAGGCCGGGCATGGCCAGCGCCTCGCGCAGGTGGCCGATGGTGGTGGCGGGCGAGGTGAGGAAGGTGGCGCAGCCCAGTTCGTAGAGCACGCGCGCGTGGACGTCCGGCAGCGGCGGCTCTCGCAGGGCCCGCTCGAGACAGCGGCGGGCGGCGTCCGGGGCGCCGACGGCAAGGTGTTCGCGGGCGGCTTCCCGCATCTGCTCGACGAGTTCCGGGTCGTCGTCCGGGTGTACTTCGAGGAGGTGCCGCGAGGCGGCGGCGGCGCCCCGGCCCGAGCGGGTGACGGCCCATGCGGCGCGGCCGTGCATCGCGGTACGGGTCGCGGGCGGGATGGACCGGTACACGGTGCTGGCGATCAGGGGGTGGACGAACTCCAGCAGTCCACTGCCGTTCTCGCCGTCGCCGCCGGTGAGGATGCGGGCGGCCCGCAGTACCTCCGCGCAGCGTTCGGCGTCGTCGTGCGCCATCACGGCGATCGAGGCCGCGAGTTCGAGTGAGATGCCGGTGCCGAGGATCGCGGCGGCCCGGGCGAAGAGAGTGGCGTCGGTGCCCAGGGCTTCGAGCCGGTCGACGAGGCCGCGGCCGCGGGCCGAGCGGTTGAGCTCGCGCAGCTCGGCGGCCGAGGCCTCGAGCGGCTCCAACTCGCTGTCCTGGACCTTCGCGAGCAGTTCCACCGTCTCGTACGGGTTGCCGCCCGTGACCGCCCAGACCTCGCGGCAGAACGGGGCGTCGGCGTGCTCGCCGAGTGTGGCGCGGGTGAGGCCCGCCGTCGCGTCGGGGGTGAGGGCGTGCAGGACGGTGCGGGGGCGGGCGGCGGCGCCGATCCGCTCGAGCTGGCGGGCGTTCTCGTCGGCGGTGTCGCGCTGCCGGTGGGCTACGACGACGAGTACGGGCAGGTCGTCGAGGCGCTCGGCGAACGCGGCGAGCCACTGGAGTGTCTCCTGGTCGGCCCAGTGTGCGTCGTCTATCAGCAGCACGAGCGGCCAGTGGAGGCGGGCGAGGCGGCGGGCCGCGACGACCAGGCCGTTCAACACGCCCTGCGGGTCGGCCTGTCGGCCCGTCGGCTGGGCGATGCCGAGGGCGGGACCGGCGATGTCGTACCAGTCGCCCAGGTAGTCGCGCACCTCCTCCTCGGTGAGGACGACAAGGGCGGGCTGCAGCAGCTGGCGCAGGACGTTGAAGGGGACGGAGGTGACGGTCTCGCCCCCGTGCGCGGACCACACGGTGCAGCGGCCTTCCGCCGTGCGGCCGATCTCGGTGAGCAACGCGGTCTTTCCGATGCCCGCTTCGCCGCTGTACACGAGGAGGCTGCCGGATGTGGCGCCGGAGCGGAGTGCGTCGACCGTCTGTGCGGCCTCGGCGAGTTCGGCGTCGCGCTCCCAGAGCGGGGCCGGCACGAACCGTCCAGACCGGCCCTGCGTCATTGGCTACCTCCTGAAACCCGCCGAGAAGCGTTGTTCACCGCTGAGTTGACGTTCGATCTCGAGCCTAGCCGGAGTGGCGCCGCCGAGGTGAGGGGTCGGGGCAGCTTCCGCCGCTTCGGTGCAAAGGTCTTGTCCTCTGGCGGCACCGAGACGCCGGCGACGGGCGGTTCGCTTTCGCACCATGAGGATCAGCGTGAGGGTCAGCATGGGGATCGGGGTTCTTTCTTCCGGCGATCGCCGCCCCTCTCATGGGGATTTCAGGCAGGGCTCATACTGTGGCGTCCATGACGCAGGTGACTCCTCCCGGCTGGTATCCCGACCCGGGACAGACAAGTGACGGTCCCCGCACCGAGCGGTGGTGGGACGGAAGTGTGTGGACGGACCAGACCCGTCCCGTGGGATCCGCCGGTACCTGGGGTCCCCCGGCGCCGCCGCCGGGTGCGCCGCCGTATCCGGCGTACCCCGCGTATCCGGCCAAGTCCCCGAGGCGCGGCCTGCGTACGGCCATCGCTGCCGTTGCGGCCCTCGCGGTGCTGGCGGGCATCGTCGGCGGCGTCTACGCCCTCACGGCCGACGACGGAGGGGGCGGTCGCGACCGCGCGGGCTCGGCACCGTCGGGTGCGCCGTCGGCGCCGGGCGGACCTGGCGGCGGGCGGGGCGGCGGTCCGGGCGGAGAGAGCGGCGCGCCGCAGGCGCCCGAGTCCGGCGGGCCGTCGGGCGCCCCTCAGACCGAGGACGGCTACGCGACCGACCTGGCGAGCGGCATCAGCCTTCCGGTTCCGGACGGCTGGACGGGCCAGTCCGGGATGGTCGGCGCCGAGTTGAAGACGGGGACGTACACCTGCCCGGGCGACACCTCCGAGTCGTGCTTGCGCGGCGGGGCGTTCTCGGCGCCGGCCAAGGCGCTGGAGATCAAGGCGACCACCGCGGAGGCGGCGGCCAAGGCCGACATCGAGAAGAACGCCGAGGACTCCTACGGCGGAAAGATCTACGGGAAGATCACCTCGCACGAGGAGCTGGCGTCGAAGGCGGTGACCGTGGCGGGCCAGAAGGGCTATCAGGTCCGCTGGAAGGTCGTCACGGCCAAGGGCGACGACGGCTATGTCGAGTCCCTGGTGTTCCCGTCGCCGTCCGCCAAGGACACGCTCGTCGTCGTCCGCTTCGGAATCGACGTCAGCGACAAGGCCCCGAAGCTGTCCGTGATCGACAAGATCACGAAGGGGATCAAGGCGGCCTCCGGGGGCGGCGGCAACGGGCAGAAGGTCTGACCCTGCCCGTTCGTACGCCCGGGGTCGACCCCGCCGTGCACGAGAGGCCGGGCGGGTCCCTCCCCGCTCTTGGAGGGACCCGCCCGGCCGGGGGTGCGCGCCGCCCCCGTCCCCACGGTGCGGCGCGGGCAGGCCGCCGCCCTGTCATCCAGGGGGTGGCGGCCTGACGTTCAGTTGTTCGGGGTCAGCCCGAGCGCGGGCAGCACGCAGGCCTCCAGGAAACGCATGAGGTACGGCGTGTCCGCGTCGCGCCCCTCCAGGAGCGGACGGGCGCGCAACACGCCCAGGAGCTGTGCGGTGACGAACTCCGCGGCCGGATGGCCCTCGGGGATCTCGCCGCGCTGCACGCCGCGCCGCACCATCTCCTCGATCATGCCGACCTCCGGCTCGACGACCGCCTCGCGCAGTGCCCGCCGCAGCTCCTCGTCCTGCAGGACGGCATGGCCGAGCGCCTGCATGAGCTGGGTGTCCCTGAAGGACCACTTGCCCGCATGCCGGACCACCTCGCGCAGGTCGCCGGCCAGGCTGCCGGTGTCGATGCCCGCGAGACTCGTACGGCTGCAGGTGCGCAGCGCGGCGGCGACCAGCTGGGGCTTGGTCTTCCACTGCCGGTAGAGCGTCGACTTGCTGCAACGGGTGCTGGCAGCGACGCCCTCCATGCTCAGGGAGTCGTATCCGTTCTCTCTGAGCTGCTGGAGCACGGCGTCGTAGAACTCCTGCTCGCGCTCCGGCGTGATCTTGGAGCGACGGGAAGAACTCACTGCATCTGCCGGCTGCGACGTCATGTCCCGCTCCTGGCTCTTCTCCTCGGGGGTGGTCTACCTCACCTTATCGATACTCCAGTGTACCGGTACGGCGGCGTATCGGTACACTCCCGTATCGATGAGCAATCGGGCTGTCCCCCCACAAGAGGGCACAGCCCTGCTCACGGCGTAGCAAAGGGAAAAGTCGCCAGTAAAGGGGCCGGCATGCCATCCCAGACCGAGCCTGCGGAAGCAGAACCGGAGCCCGAACCAAAGCCGCACCCGAGCCCGGGCCGGCCCGACCGAAGGCCGCAGTCGAGTGCGGGCCGGCCCCCGCTGGTCCGTGAACTGCTACTGGTCGCCGGTCTCTTCCTCGTCTACAAGTTCGGCAGGCAGCTGGCGAGCGGCCACACCGACGAGGCCTTCGACAACGCCCATCGAATATGGAGCCTCGAGCGGGCCCTGCATCTTCCGGGCGAGGGCGCCGTGCAGCAGCCCCTGCTGAACAGCGAGGCGCTCGTGCACCTCGCCAACACCTACTACGCCAGCGTGCACTTCCCGGCGACCGCGCTCTTCCTGGCCTGGCTGTATGCGAGGCGGCCGCGGCACTACGTGTGGAGCCGCCGCGTACTGGCCACGGTCACGGCGGCCGCACTCGTCCTGCACCTGACGTTTCCGCTCGCCCCGCCGCGCATGCTCGACACCGCGCATCTCGTGGACACCGCGCAGGTGTACGGACCGTCTGTCTACAGCGCGACGCCGGGGACCGACACCATGGCGAACCAGTTCGCCGCGATGCCGTCCCTGCACGTCGGCTGGGCCCTGATGATCGCCGTCGGCCTCATCGCCGCGACCCGGTCACGATGGCGGTGGCTGTGGCTGCTCCATCCGCTGCTCACCCTGCTCGTGGTGGTCGGGACGGCCAACCACTACTGGCTCGACGCGATCGCGGCCACGGTTCTGCTGGGCGTGGCTCTGGCAGTCGTGCGCATGCCTCATGCGGGAGACCTGCTCAGGCCACGCCGCTCGCTGGTGGTGGCGCACGGCGGGGCCGCCCCGGCCGGCGCCGGCTCCGTGGCCCGGGCGAGGGCCGGCCGATGAGCGCAACACTCGTCGCCCTGGTGCTGTCGCTGCTCTCCGCGGTCGCGTACGCCGTCGCCGCTGTGGCGCAGGAACGACTTGCCGCACGGACCCGGGAATCGGACGCCGGCTTGCTGCGGCTGCTGGGCAGCGGGGCGTGGTGGTGGTCGGTGGCGCTGAACGCCGCCGCGGCTCTGCTGCACGTGGTGGCCCTGAAGTACGGCCCGCTGACGCTCGTGCAGCCGCTGGGAGCGCTCACATTGGTCGCTGCCGTGCCGCTGGGCGCGCGGCTCGCCGGGCGGCGCGTCACCCGTGTCGAGTGGCGCGGCACGGGGCTCACCCTGCTCGGCCTGGGCGCCCTGCTGCTCACCACGTCGGGGCCGGCCCCCGACGACACCCTCTCGTCGGGCGAGGCGGTGGGCGTCGCGGCCGCGACGATGCTGCTGATCGCTGTGCTGTCGCGGCCCGGCACCCGTCCCGGGCTGCGGCACGCGTCCGCGTCCGGCGTCGCGTCGGGCGTCGCGTCAGCCCTCACGCAGACCGTGACCGTGGCGGTCACGGACCACTCGGGTCCCCTGCTCGACGCGCAGGTGATCGTGGTGGCGCTGCTGGTCGCGGCCTTCGCGGTGGGCGGACTGCTGCTCGCCCAGACCGCCTACCGGGGCGGCCTCGGCGCTCCCCTCGCCGTCGTCACCCTGGCCAACCCGATCGCCGCCGCCGTCATCGGCCTCACCCTGCTCGGAGAGCGCTTCCAGGGCGGCCTCTCCGGCCTGCTCCTCGCCCTTGCGGGGGCGGCGACGGCCGGCTGGGGCGTGGTGGTACTTGCGCAGCATGCCGTGGCGGGCGAGCCGGTGGGCTCAGCGGCACCGGTCGGCTCACCGGTGCCGGTGATCGCGCAGACGCCAGGCGGCCACGCTGACGCGGCCGCGGGTGCGGTCGGGGGCTACGGCTTGGACGAGGGCTACGCGCCGGCCGGGGACTACGCGTCGGCGGGCGACCGTGCCCTGGCCGGGGACCACAGCTCGGCTGGGGGCTACGCCCTGGACGGGGACTCTGGCCGGGCACGCCGCCCTGGCCGGGGACCACACGACGGACAGGGACCACGTCCCCGCCGCGGACTACGCGTCAGACAGAGGCTTCGCCTCCGCCGGGGACCACGCGAAGGACAGGAACCACGTCCCCGCCGGGGACCACGCGACGGACAAGGACTTCGCCTCGGCCGGTGACCGCGCCTCAGCCGGGGCCTACGCCCCGAACAGGGATGCCCCCTCGGACAAGGACCACGAGTCGGTCAAGAGCTACG
This sequence comes from Streptomyces sp. NPDC002896, assembly GCF_040295225.1. Taxonomy (NCBI): domain Bacteria; kingdom Bacillati; phylum Actinomycetota; class Actinomycetes; order Kitasatosporales; family Streptomycetaceae; genus Streptomyces; species Streptomyces sp. NPDC002896. Next base: position 316,531 of record NZ_JBEOVA010000011.1, read on the forward strand.
TCATGGACGGAGACCCTGCCGGGACCGAGAGGATCTCCGTCGGCGTGGACCCCGCCTCCGACGAGGACCACACTCTGGACCCGACCCACGTGTCCCACGGGACCGCGTCGTCCCGTGGGACTCCCGCGCCGTACCGCACAGTGCCGGTCGGACGGGGTGGCCGATTCACGCGGGGCCGCTGCCGAACCGGGCGGCGGACCTGCCGCTCGGCGACCGGCCGCTGCACCGAAGACGGCCCGCACGGGGCCCATCGCACGGGCCCCGCGTCCGCTGGCCTGGGCATCGGCATCCTGAGCTACAGGATCACCCGGACCGCAAGCGGCCCGTTCTCCTCCCACAGTTCCACGGCCCCGATGCGCCCGGCCGCCCGCACGTCCCGGGCGACGCGCGCGAAGCGGTCGAGGTCAGAACGGGACGCCGTCACCACCGCCTTGGTGACCTCCGTACGCATCGACACCTGCGCCTCCGACTTGGCCTTGCGGATCGAGGCGATGACGTCCGAGGCCGTGTCGAGCAGCGACTCGTCCACGCCGTCGGCGAGTCCGCGCAGCCGGTCCGCGTCGGGCCAGGCGGCACGGTGCACGGATCCCTCGGCCCACCACGACCAGACCTCCTCCGTCACGAAGGGGAGGACGGGAGCGAACAGGCGCAGAAACGTGTCCAGTGCCGTCCGCAGCGCTGCGCGGGCCGACTCCGTACCGGCGGCGGCACCCTCGTCACCGTACGCACGGGCCTTGACGAGCTCGACGTAGTCGTCGCAGAATCGCCAGAAGTACTGCTCCGTGCGCTCCAGGGCGCGCGCGTAGTCGAACTCCTCGAAGGCCGCGGTGGCTTCCGCGACTGCTCCGGCGAGGCCCGCGAGCATCGCGCGGTCGAGCGGCTTGGTGACCGCGGCGCCGGCGGAGTGGCCGCCGTCATCCGGCTCCGGTCCAGCATCCGATTCCGGTCCGGCATCCGGATCCGCACCCGGTTCCCGTTCCGGCTCGGCGTCCCCGAAGCCGAGCACGAACTTGCCCACGTTGAGGATCTTCATCGCGAGCCGCCGGCCGATCTTCATCTGGCCGATGTCGAAGGCGGTGTCCGTGCCGGGCCGAGCGCTCGCGGCCCAGTAACGGACCGCGTCGGAGCCGTACTGCGCCAGCAGATCGGCCGGAGTGACCACATTGCCCTTGGACTTCGACATCTTCTTGCGGTCGGGGTCCAGGATCCAGCCCGAGATCGTGGCGTGCCGCCATGGCAGCGTGCCGTGTTCGGTGTGGGCGCGCACCACCGTGGAGAACAGCCAGGTCCGGATGATCTCGTGGGCCTGCGGCCGGACGTCCATCGGGAAGACCCGGCCGAACAGATCCGGGTCGGCCATCCACCGCCCGGCGATCTGAGGGGTCAGCGAGGACGTCGCCCAGGTGTCCATGACGTCCGGGTCGCCGATGAACCCGCCCGGTTCACCGCGCTGTTCCTCGCGGTATCCCGCGGGGGCCTCGGCACTCGGGTCGACCGGGAGCGCCACCGCGTCCGGGGCGATCGGCCGGTCGTGATCCGGCTGTCCGTCCGCGTCGAGCGGGTACCAGACGGGAATCGGCACCCCGAAGAACCGCTGCCGGCTGATCAGCCAGTCGCCGTTGAGCCCGCTGACCCAGTTCTCGTAGCGGGTACGCATGTGCGGCGGGTGCCACTCCAGCTCCTTGCCGCGTCGGAGCAGTTGATCGCGCAAGTCGTCGTCGCGTCCGCCGTTGCGCAGGTACCACTGGCGGGTGGTGACGATCTCGAGCGGTTTGTCGCCCTTCTCGAAGAACTTGACCGCGTGGGTGACCGGCCGCGGTTCGCCCTCCATCTCCCCACTGTCCCGCAGCAGGGCGACGATGCGCTCGCGTGCGGTGTGCGCGGTGGCCCCTGCCAGTTGCGCATACGCCTCGCGCGCCCCCGGCGATTCGACCCCGGCGGGCGGCTCGGCGACGAACCGGCCGTCCCAGCCGATCACCGGCCGCGTCGCGAGCCGCAGTTCACGCCACCACGTGACATCGGTCGTGTCGCCGAACGTGCAGACCATCGCGATACCGGATCCCTTGTCCGGCATCGCCAGACGGTGCGCGTGGACCGGCACCTCGACACCGAAGAGTGGCGTACGGACCGTCGTGCCGAACAGGCCCTTGTACCGCTCGTCGTCGGGATGGGCGACCAGCGCGACGCACGCGGGCAGCAGCTCAGGCCGCGTCGTCTCGATCATGATCCGCTCGCCGTCAGCGCCGTGAAAGGCCAGCCTGTGGTACGCGGCCGGCCGCTCCCGGTCCTCGAGTTCGGCCTGGGCGACCGCCGTACGGAACGTGACGTCCCACAGTGTGGGCGCCTCGGCGAGATACGCCTCGCCCCGCTCGAGGTTCCGCAGGAAGGCGAGCTGAGATGTGGCGCGCGCCTCGGCGTCGATCGTCCGGTACGGCCGCGACCAGTCGACCGACAGCCCGAGCCTCCGCCATGCCTGCTCGTACGCTTTCTCGTCCTCGGCGGTGAGCCGGTCGCACAGCTCGACGAAGTTGCGGCGCGAGACGGGGATCTGCTGCTTTCCGGGCTTCTCGGGTGGCGTGAAGTCCGCGTCGTACGGCAGCGACGGGTCGCAGCGGACGCCGTAGTAATTCTGGACGCGTCGCTCGCTGGGCAGGCCGTTGTCGTCCCAGCCCATCGGATAGAAGACTTCCTTGCCACGCATGCGCTGGAAGCGGGCGACCGTGTCGGTGTGCGTGTAGGAGAAGACATGCCCGATGTGCAGCGAACCGCTCGCGGTGAGCGGCGGGGTGTCGATGGAGAAGACCTCGTCACGGGTCTTGGAGCGGTCGAATACGAATACACCCAGCTCGTCCCATCGCCCGGACCATTTCTCTTCGAGCCCGTCGAGGACGGGCTTGTTGGGGGCGCCTGTACGGCGATGGGTGAAGGTCATGCCCCGACATGCTAAGACTTGATCCGCAATTCACCAAAGGGTGAGCTGCGGGTTGCAGCCGTGGCGGGGGCCGGGCGCTCCAGCGTGGTCACGCACGGGGCGTGTCTCATCTGGGGTTGCTTGGTCCCGCCGTTCGGCGGTTCGGTGAGCAGAGGTCCCGCGCTGTCGCGGGACTGCCACGCGACCAGCACCCCGAGGGGTGTTCTGGCACGGTGTGGTTGACTCACGCAGGGCTTCTTCCAGCCCTTCTCCGAAAGCGATCTGTGCGTGCTGGGACGCGATGGTGTCCAGGTACGCGGTCTTGGGGTCGTCCACGTCACGGAAGTGGACAAAGGCGGCCAGTGCGGCGGACACGAGGTCACGCTTGCCGACGAGGCCACAGGCGATGCACTTGTGTTCACGGTCCCGCAGCGACTTGGTGACGCGTTCCCCGCACAGGCAGTGCTGCGACAGGGCCGTTGACCACGTGGAAGCCCGAACCAGACGGCCGCCCGCCGCCCGGCATTCCCGGTCGAGTGCGGCGATGAGCATGCCGGGTGTGGTCTGAGAGAGGCGCTTGCCCCACAGCCGATACCAGGTGCGGATGTCGCAGTCCTCCACGACCAGCACGGGGCCATGGGCGGCGATGATCTGCCGGGCCACGGTACGGGCGCGGCGGCGCCGGTTCTCGGCGGCGCTGGCGGCGGTCTCGGCCTGACGGGCGCGCAACTCCCGGTAGTTGACCGACAGCCGGTCACGGCGGAACGCCTGCTTCGGCATCCCGTCCGATCGTGCGGCACGGGCACCACCCGGCACCGTGACCGCCTTGGGTGTCAGGCCCGCGTCGGCACGACGTTGGGCGCGCTTGGCCTGCCGCTCGGAAAGCCCGTACTGCGGGGCGTTCGTGGACCGGCGGGAACGCTCCAGCGCACGCGCACGACCCCGCCGTCTCTTCGCCTCCCGCTCCAGCCGCGCCTTTTCCTCATCGGTGAGCGTGATCTCCATGGAGGCCGGTGCGCCGTCGGTGGGGTCCAGGGATGCGGGGAGGGAGGCGACGGAGAGGTTGGAGACGTTGCCGTCCACTCCTCCGACCCGATCGAGCTGGGCAGCCTGCTCCCGCATCTCCCGTACGGCCGGGGAGGCATATCCGGGTCCAAGGATCATCAGGTGCGCCTCGTACACCCAGCCGCCCGGCGCGGACGCCTTGCGGCGGCGTACCAGGTCCACCTTGTGCCAGCGTCCGGGGTTGGCGAGGAAGTGTTCCACCCGCGCCCACTGACCCGGCCCCTGGGGGACTCGAACGGGCAGAACGAGGTCACCCCGGTTGCTGTCCGGGCCTCCGGCGAACACTACGGCGAGAGAGCCGGCGTGGTCCCACCACGTGGCCTTGCGCATGCCGGGCTTCCCCGACGCGGTGGTCTTGCCGGTGGGCACGGTGCCGGCTGGCGCGGTCGGGACCGGCATCCGGCGCGGCTGCGTCAGGGTGTGTTGGCCGCCGTCGGTGTAGGCCATGGCGTGGCCGTGGAGGGTGCCGACGAGGCGGAAGGTTTCCCACTTGCGTTCGGTGGTGTGGGAGCGGGCGCGGCCGGGGATGCGGGTGAAGTCGTGCCAGCGGCCCACCTTCGGGCGGCCGAAGCGCTTGCCCGTGGTGTCGGGGAACAGGTGCCGCTGCACGCCGTTCCACACCGCATCGGCCATGTGCATGGCCAGCGCCTTTGAGGCGTGGTGCTTAAGGTGGCCAGAGTTCTCCAAGTGCGCGTAGGCGCAGCGTTCCAGATCCTCACGGGATAGTCCGAGGCGCTGTCGTACGGCCTTCGCGCCCTGCTCGTCGCGCTCGTGCTTCGCGGCCCAGTACGCATCGACCTTGGCGCGGGCGTCACGCTGGACGGCCCGCTTGATCGACCACATGGAGCCGAACAGCTTCTCCAGCCGGTCAAGGTCAGCGGGGTCGGTGACGGCCAGCGGCAGCACCATCACGGACACGATCCCGTCGTCGGGCTTGGTCCACTTCGGGGCCTTGTTCTTCCCCCGGAACTTCCTTTGCGATTCGGCGCGCTGCATGACCGTCACCTCCCTTCAAAATTAGTTGACTTACGACATGATACAGGCTGAGTTCAGCTATGACGATCGAGGTAGAATGGCGTTTATGGCAGCCATGATTCCCGGATATGCAGACGCCCGACAGGCAGCGGAACGACTCAAGGTCACGGTCCAGCACGTCTACAACCTCAACAGCAACCGCGCCGACTTCCCGGCCCCCATCTATGTCGGGCGCACCCCGCTGTGGCCGGTTGACCGGCTGGATGCTTGGAGGGATGCCCACCCCAAGCCGGGGAAGCAGTAAGCCATCTGTCCCGGATTCGGGAAGTAATTGACCTAATACGTTGCTCTGTCCGTTCGTGTCGAAGATCAACGTCGCCAGCCTGCGGCCCCGTTCCCTGCTGCGCTGGACCGGACTCCCATCAAGGCGTTCCTCGTACTGGTCGCCCGCGTCGCCGCCCTCCTTCCGGAGCCAGGGCGTGGGCGTCCGTGGGTGCTCCTGCTGGACAACCGCGTCCAGTTGGCCGCCATCGCGTGGCGCACGAACCTGACCCACCGGCAGCTTGCCGACCTGTTTGCGGTCGGCGTCGCCACCGTCTCAACGTCGCCGGGATGCTAAAGAACCGACGCCTCGCGCGGAAGATCGCTGATGCCGGGTTCGGGGAGATCCGCCGCCAGCTCACTTACAAGGGCGAGCGCAACGCCACCCGCACCATCGTGGCCAACCGCTGGTATCACTCCCTCAAGACCTGCTCGAACTGCGGCGCGGTGAAAGCCAACCTACCGCTGTACGTCCGAGTCTTCGAGTGCGAGGCCTGCCCACTCGTGATGGACCGGGACGCAAACGCAGCACACAACCTCGCCGCCCTCGGAGCGGCCAGCACCACCGGTACCGGAGTGGCCGGAGACCTGGACACCACCTCGGTGTCGAAGCCTCGTGGAGCCGACCACAAGACCCGCACCACCCGACCCAACCGCAAGGCCGGGCCGGGGCGGCAGGTGGCGCAATCCCCGCCTCCCGCGGGAAGGAAACGAGAGACCGTACTCAGGACACCGAAGCGCAACTCGCGCTCTGGTGACACCGTGACGGACCATCCGGGCAGAAACGTCCGGATTGTTGAGATCCGAGCAACGGCTATTCCGTGATGATCGCCGGGTCGCTCACGCCCGGCTCGCCCGTCTCGACGTGACCGGCGAAGCGGCGCACGAAGGCGTCGTCCGCGTCGGACCGGACAGTCAGGTCGTACCAGCGCCGGCTGCCCCGCAGATCAACCGTGTGCGTCACGTGGGCACCGGCCGGCACCTTGAAGGCCTCCGGACGACCGCCGTACGCGTTGGTGAGGGTCAGGGTGACGGCAGTGGTGCCCGCGTTCTCGAAGGCGAGCTTCACGTTGCCGGTTGCGGCGTCGTGGCGCGCCGTCACCTCGGGTCCCGTCGTCTTCACGGAGCCCTTGAAGGTGCGCAGGAAGCCGTTCGGGCCGAACACGGACAGGTCGTAGGCGCCCTTCGAGGAGGCGGTGTCCCAGGTGTCCGTGACGGTCTTGCCCGCCTCGGTCGTGTACATCCACGGGCCGTACGGGCCGGTACCGGACGTGACGTGGAAGGCGGCACCGGCGCGGCGTCCGCCGCTGAAGGTGAGCGTGAACGTGCCCTTGGACGCGGCCGCCTTGCCGTCGGCGAACGGCGCGTAACGCAGCGGACGGGCGGGACGCAGGCCTCGCTCCTGCCTGGGCAGTACGGGGTTCGCGGGCGGCTGCGGTACGTAGTCGGGGTGCCGGTCGCGGTCCTGTGGCTGGTAGCCGTCGGTGTCCGGGAGCGAGACGGTCCGGGTGTCCTTCCGGTCGAAGTCGAAGGCCGAGGTGAGGTCGCCGCAGACGGTCCGCCGCCAGGGCGAGATGTTGGGCTCGTGCACGCCGAAGCGGCGCTCCATGAAGCGGATGATCGAGGTGTGGTCGAGGGTCTCCGAGCAGACGTAGCCGCCCTTGCTCCAGGGGGAGACGACGAGCATCGGGACGCGCTGGCCGAGGCCGTAGGGGCCGGCCACGTAGCCGTTGCCCCCCTTGTAGAGCTCGAGGCTGACGTCCACGGTGGACTTGCCCTGGTCGTCCGACGGCGGCGGGCAGGGCGGTACGAGGTGGTCGAAGAACCCGTCGTTCTCGTCGTAGGTGATGAAGAGGGCGGTCTTGCTCCACACCTCGGGGTTGGATGTGAGCGCTTCCAGGACCTGGGCGATGTACCAGGCGCCGTAGTTGGCGGGCCAGTTGGGGTGCTCTGAGAACGCTTCCGGGGCGGCGATCCAGGAGATCTGGGGCAGCTTGCCCGCCTTGACGTCGGCCCTGAGCTGGTCGAAGAAGCCCTCGCCCTTGCGCGCGTCGGTGCCGGTGCGGGCCTTTTCGTAGAGCGGGTCGCCGGGGGCGGCGTTGCGGTAGTTGTTGAAGTACAGCAGCGAGTTGTCGCCGTAGTTGCCCCGGTAGGCGTCCGGGATCCAGCCCCAGGAGCCGGCGGCGTCCAGGCCGTCGCCGACGTCCTGGTAGATCTTCCAGGAGATCCCGGCCTTCTCCAGCCGCTCGGGGTACGTGGTCCAGCCGTAGCCGAGCTCGTCGTTGGCGAGGACGGGGCCGCCGCCGACGCCGTCGTTGCCGGTGTAACCCGTCCACATGTAGTAGCGGTTCGGGTCGGTGTTGCCGATGAACGAGCAGTGGTAGGCGTCGCAGACCGTGAAGGTGTCGGCGAGCGCGTAGTGGAACGGGATGTCCTTGCGGGTCAGGTGCGCCATCGTGGTGGCCGTCTTCGCGGGGACCCACTGGTCGTACTTGCCGTCGTTCCAGGCCTTGTGGCCGCCCGCCCAGTCGTGGTTGAGGTCCTCGATGAAGGCCATCCCGGCGTCGTCGACGTCCGGGCGGAACGGCAGCACGTCCTTCTTGCCGTCAGACTGGTGCCACACCGACTTGCCGCTGGGCAGCGTCACCGGGTGCGGGTCACCGAAGCCGCGTACACCCCTCATGGCACCGAAGTAGTGGTCGAAGGACCGGTTTTCCTGCATCAGCACGACGATGTGCTCGACATCGTCGATCGTTCCGGTGCGCCGCTGCGCCGGGATCTCCGCGGCCTTGGCGATGCTGTTCGAGAGAGCGGTGAAGGCCGCGGTCCCGCCGGCCAGTTGGATGAAGCGGCGCCGATCGAGTTGAGGCATGGCTGGGTGACCTCTTGTCCGGGAAGACGAGCGCAGGGGGTGGAATGCAACGCAAGTGACAGGAGTCTTCCAAGCCCGGCGAACGTCCCGGAAGGCTTTCGTGGCGCGCGCGTGAAGGTCGGGGGTCGGCGATGCGAACTGGGTGGCGGGCGCCGCCGCACGGACCTTCGGCTCCAGCAAAAAGGCCCGGGCGGGCTGAATCATTCAGCCCGCCCGGTATTTCAGCCCCCGGCTATTCCGGCTCGCCTGGCATTTCAGCCCGTCCGGCGCTTGAGGACGAGCCCGGAGGGCGATCAAACGGGGCCCGTGTGGGGCGGAGCCCTCAGTTCGCGAGGGAGCCGGCCGCCGGCCCGGCGCCTGTGATCGGCGCTACCGGCGTGTCGACGGTAGGAACGAGTCGGGCACCCTCGGGCCCGTACGCGCCGCGCGGCTCCGGGAACGCGAACAAGAGCCCGAGGTACAGCACGGCCGCGACGGCGAGCGCCAGCGGCAAGCTGATGTCGACACCGCCCGCGAGGTCGCCGAACGGGCCGACGAACTGGCCGGGGATGTTGGTGAAGAGGATGCCGATCAGCGCGGCGACCCACCACGCGGTCATGCCGCGCCAGTTCCAGCCGTGGGCGAACCAGTACCGGCCACCGCGCTGACGGCGGTTGAAGACCTGGAGCGCGTCGGGGTCGTACCAGCCGCGCCGCACGAAGAAGCCGAGCATCATGACGACCATCCACGGCGTGGTGCAGGTGATGATCATCGTGGCGAAGGTCGAGATCGACTGGACGACGTCGAGCGCGAAGCGGCCGACGAAGATGAAGGCGATGGCGAGGGTGCCGACCAGGACCGTCGCCTGCACCCGGGACAGCCGGGTGAAGACGCTGGAGAAGTCGAGGCCGGTGCCGTAGAGCGCGGTGGTGCCCGTGGACATGCCGCCGATCAGGGCGAGCAGGCAGATGGGGAGGAAGTACCAGCCGGGCGAGATGGCGAGCAGGCCGCCGACGAAGTCGGGTGCGGCCGGGTCGACGTAGTCGGGGGCCTTGGCGGCGATGATGCTCGCGGTCGCGAGGCCGAAGCAGAACGGCAGGAGCGTAGCGATCTGGGAGAGGAACGCGGCGCCCATGACGCGGCGGCGCGGCGTGGCGGCCGGGATGTACCGGGACCAGTCACCAAGGAACGCGCCGAACGAGACCGGGTTGGACAGCACGATCAGCGTGGCGCCGATGAAGGACGGCCAGAACAGCGCCTTCGTCGCGGCATCGGCGCCCGCCCCGTAGATACCGGCGTACGACGGGTCGAAGTCACCGGCGAAGGCGAAGATGCCGACCAGGAACAGCACGGTCGCGGCGAGGACGGCGACCTTGTTGACCAGCAGCATGAAGCGGAAGCCGTAGATGCACACCACGAGGACGAGCACGGCGAACAGCGCGTAGGCGACCGCGTACGACAGGTTCGAGCGCTCCAGTCCGAACAGTCGGTGAGCGCCGCCCACCAGCGCGTCACCGGAGCTCCACACCGAGATGGAGAAGAAGGCGACGGCGGTGAGGAGGGAGAGAAACGAGCCGACGACCCGGCCGTGGACGCCGAGGTGCGCGGAGGAGGAGACGGCGTTGTTGGTGCCGTTGACCGGCCCGAAGACCGCCATCGGGCACAGGATCAGCGCCCCGATGGCGACGCCGAGCAGGACGGCCATGAGCCCCTGCTGGAAGGAAAGCCCGAAGAGGACCGGGAAGGCGCCGAGGACGCAGGTGGCGAAGGTGTTGGCGCCGCCGAACGCCAGGCGGAAGAGATCGAGGGGTGAGGCGGTGCGGTCCGCGTCGGGGATGCGCTCTACGCCATGGGTCTCGACCTCGGTGACGGACGGTGCCGCGGCGGCGGACGGTGGTGGCGCGACGGGGGACGGTGACGTCGCCACGGAGGGCGGCTGATCGGCCATCGGGACTCCTGCGAAGGGCTTGGCGGTGCGGATCGGGGCGGCCGAATCGGGGGTGCGATCCAGGGCACGCATCCGTGCAGAGCGCACGGAGATTGCGAGGCAGATTACGGCTGACCTGCACCCGTCACCAGTGGCCGTTCCATCCATCGCCTGGGGCATGGAGTGGACACTTCATCCATACGGCTCCTCCATGCGACTCATCCATAGTGCACGCAGCAGAAACGCCCGTCCCGCCGGCGGTGGGCCGGCAGGACGGGCGTCGGGCGGTGCTCACTGCATGTGGTGGGGCTCAGGCGTAGAACCGCGACACGCTCTGCAGCACGCATGCGGGCTTCGTACCGCCCTCGATCTCGATCGTGCCGTCGACGGTGACCTGCACCCCGCCCGCGATCTCGTCGACCTCGGCGAGCCGCGCGACCAGGCGGATCCGCGAGCCGGCCGGCACGGGCGAGGGGAAGCGGACCTTGTTCAGTCCGTAGTTGACCTTGGTGGTGACGCCCTCGACCTCGAGCAGCTCGGTGAAGAGCGGGATGAAGAGCGACAGCGTCAGATAGCCATGGGCGATCGGGCCGCCGAAGGGACCTTCCTTGGCACGCTCGGGGTCGGTGTGGATCCACTGGTGGTCGCCGGTGGCGTCGGCGAAGCCGTTGATGCGCTCCTGCGAGACCGTGATCCACTCGCTGGTGCCGAGTTCGCCGCCCGCGAGCTTCTTCAGTTCGTCCAGGCCGCTGACGGTGATGCTCATGAAGATTTCCTTTCGGTGGTGCCGGACTGCGGGGTGCCGGACTGCGGGTCCGCCCCGAAACGGGCGCGGACGCGGGCTTTGAGGAGCTTCCCCGAGGCGGTGCGCGGCAGGGTCTCGGCCACCACGACGGACTTGGGGATCTTGTATTTGGCGAGGCGTCCGCCGAGGAACGCGATCACCTCGTCGGGGTCGAGCCGGGCGCCCTCGTCGGCCACGACCACGGCCCTGGGGACCTCGCCCCACTTCTCGTCGGGTACGCCGATGACCGCGCACTCCACGATGGCGGGATGGGTGAGCAGCACGTCCTCGACCTCGGCCGGGTAAACGTTCTCGCCGCCGGAGATGATCATGTCCTTGAGGCGGTCGACGATGGTGACGAAGCCGTCCTCGTCGACCCGTGCGATGTCGCCGCTGCGGAACCAGCCGTCGATGAAGGCCGCCGCCGTCTCTTCCGGAAGGCCCCAGTAGCCGGGCATCACGTTGGGTCCGCGCACCACGATCTCGCCGGGTTCGCCGACGGCGACGGGCTTCAGATCGGGCCCGGTCACGCGTACGTCGGTGAAGAAGTGCGGGACGCCGGCCGAGCCCGCCTTGCTCACCGCGTGCTCGGCGGCGAGGAAGAGCGTGCCGGGCGCGGCCTCCGTCATGCCGTAGCCCTGCTGGAAGTTGAGGCCGCGGCTCTGGTAGGTCGCGATGAGTGGGGTGGGGACGGGGGCGCCGCCGCAGGTGAGCTGCCGTACGGAGGACAGGTCGGCGTCGGCCCAGCGGGGCTGGCGGGCGATCTGGTCGAACATCGCGGGCACCCCGAACATGAAGGTGATCCGGTGCCGTTCGATCAGATCGAGGGTGCCCGCCGGGTCGAACGCGCCGACCAGGACGCAGGTGCCGCCCTTGAGCAGCACGGGCAGCGTGAGCATGTTCAGGCCGGCCGTGTGGAAGAGGGGTGCGGAGACGAGAGCGACCTCGTCTGCGGCCAGGTCCTGGTCGATGAGGACGTTGATCGCGTTCCAGGTGAGATTGCCGTGGGTGAGCATCGCGCCCTTGGCACGGCCGGTGGTCCCCGAGGTGTACATGATCATGCAGATGTCGTCGGGGGCGACGGGCTCGTCGATCGGGTCGGCGGGAGCGGCGGCCAGCGCCTGCTCATAGGGGTCGCCGATCTCGATGCGGTGCTTGACGGCCGGACCCGCCCCGTCCTCTCCGCCCCCGCCGCCGTTGTCAGTGGGGTCGTACAGACTTGGGTCGTGGATGAGGGTGCGCGCTCCCGAGTCGGCCAGCTGGTAGCCGATCTCGGGTGCGGCGAGGCGGGTGTTGAGCGGGACGAAGACGGCGCCGAGGAGACCGGTGGCGAAGAGGGTCTCCAGGAAGGAGGGGTGGTTGGGGCCGAGATAGGCGACGCGGTCGCCGCGCCGGATGCCGGCCGCGCGCAGGGCGTGGGCGAGCCTGTTGGTGCGCTGGTGCAACTCGGCGTAGCTGAAGGTCTGCTGCTGGTGGATCAGGGCGGTGCGATGGGGGGTCTTGCGGGCACGGCGCCCGGGCCACGACCCGATTCCCTCGTTGCGCATGGGGTGGTGCCCCCTTTCACGTGCCGGTCGAACGTGACGTACCTGATGGTGCCGACGTGCCGGAGGGCGTGTCCGTCGCGGTGAGCCCGAGGAGCCGTGCGGCGTTCTCCTTGAGGATCTTCGGTCGTACCTCGTCCTTGATGGGCAGCTTGTCGAAGTCGGCGAGCCAGCGGTCGGGGGTGAGGACGGGGTAGTCGGAGCCGAAGAGGACCTTGTCCTTCAGCAGGGAGTTGGCGTACTGGACGAGCTGCGGCGGGAAGTACTTCGGCGACCAGCCGGACAGATCGATGTGGACGCCCGGCTTGTGCGTGGCCACGGCGAGGGCCTCGTCCTGCCAGGGGAAGGAGGGATGAGCGAGGATGATCTTCAGATGGGGGAAGTCGGCGGCGACGTCGTCGACGTGCAGCGGGTTGGAGTACTTCAGGCGAATACCGCCGCCGCCCGGGACGCCCGCGCCGATCCCGGTCTGGCCGGTGTGGAACAGCGCGATGGTGCCGGTCTCCTCGATGACCTCGTACAGCGCGTAGGCGATCTCCCGGTCGTTGGGGAAGAAGCCCTGGATGCTGGGGTGGAACTTGAAGCCCTTCACCCCGTACTCCTCGACGAGGCGGCGGGCCTGCTTGACGCCGGCCTTGCCGCGGAAGGGGTCGATGGAGGCGAACGGGATCAGCACGTCCGGGTTGGCGGCTGCGGCCTCCGCGACCTCCTCGTTGGGCACCGGCTCGGTGCCGGTGGCGTGCTCGGCGTCGACGGTGAAGATGACGGCGGCCATCTTTCGCTCGCGGTAGTACGCGGCGGTCTCCTCCAGGGTCGGCTTCCGCTTTCCCTCGACCTTGAAGTAGGCGCTCGAGGCGTCGTGCAGCTCGTCGTCCAGCGAGGCCTTCCCCTTGGAGGAGACCTCGGCGTGGGTGTGGACGTCGATCGCGACGAGCTCGTCGACGTTCATGGCGGTCACGGCACTCATGCGCGTCCCTCGCGGCGGTGAGGATGTGCGGCGGTCCTGGCGTTCGGAGCGGTCTTGGCGTTGTGGGCGGTGGCGGCTCTCATGTCCCTTACGCCTCCGGGATCTTCGGCGCCGGGATGCCGACGGTCTGCGGCTCGCTGCCGACCGAGGTGTGCCAGACGTCGGCGATCGTCTCGGGGCTCCAGCCGCCGTCGGCGTAGGCGACGGAGGTCTCCTGCGGGTGCGACCACAGGGCGAGCTTGTCGCCGCCGATGCCGATGCACTGGCCGGTCACGTCCGCGGCGGCCGCCGAGGCGAGGAACGGGATGAGGGCGGCGCAGTCCTCGGCCGTGCCGAAGCCCTCGCCCTTGCGCAGGAAGTCCGGGAGCGCCTCGCCGTTCCGCATGGCCTCGACGTAGGGGGCGAAGACCGGGATGGTCTCGGTCATCGCGGTGGCCGCCACCGGGACGATCGCGTTGACCGTGATGCCGGCGCGGGCGAGCTCCATGGACCAGGTGCGGGTCATGGCGGCGATCCCTGCCTTGGCGGCCGCGTAGTTGGTCTGCCCGAAGTTGCCGCGCTGTCCGGCGGGCGAGCCGACCAGGATCAGTCTGCCGCCCTCGCCCTGCTCGCGCATGCGCACGGCGGCGGCGCGGGCGCAGGTGAAGGTGCCCTTCAGATGGACGCCGACGACCGTGTCGAAGTCGTCGTCGGTCATCTTCCACAGCACCTTGTCGCGCAGCACGCCGGCGTTGGTGACCAGGATGTCCAGCCGGCCGAACTCGGCGACGGCGCGGGCGACCAGCCGGTCGGCGGCCTCGGTCGTGCCCACCGCGACGGCCTCGGCCACGGCCCGGCCGCCGGCCTCCTCGATGGACTTGACGGCCTTCTCGGCGACGGCCTCGTCGACGTCGTTGACGACGACGGAGGCGCCGGCGGCGGCGAGGGCTTGTGCGTAGGCGAGGCCGAGACCGCGGCCGCTGCCGGTGACCACGGCGACTTTGCCGGTGAGATCGATGGAGGACACGAAGGTCAGTCCCTTCATCAGGGGCGCGAGTGATCGATTGCGCGGAGGAAAGAGGGGGCGGCGGACGAGGGGAGCTCCGTCGCCGAGATCGAAGCTAAGGACAATAATTGTCGACGTCAATAGTTGTTGCCGTTGCGGATGTGCGAGATGCTGGGTCCGCACCGACCGCACACCGCCCCGCCCGGGGCCCTTGACCAGGGAGTCCGCCATCTCCGGGAAGCGCCTCGCCGCCAACTCCTCGCCCGCCACGACCAGGGCTGCCCGTTCCTCCCCGGCCGCGGAAGCATCCACCACCACGGCCCGCGGTAGGGGGCCCATAGACGCCCAGGAGCCATGGATGCGCGGTCTGCACGCGGACACCGGCTATCTCCTCTACCGGCTGGGCCTGCGCTCCGGGCAGCTCTTCAACGGCTTCCTCCAGGAGTCGGGCCTGCGCCTGCGCCACTACGCGCTGCTGCGCCTCCTGGCCACCACCGACGGTGCACTCCAGCGGGAACTCAGCGCCCGGCTCGGCTACGACCCGAGCGCGATCGTCGGCCTCGTCGACGACCTCGAACGCGCCGGGTTCGTGGAGCGCCGCCCCTCCCCCGACGACCGCCGCAGCCGCATCGTCGTCCTCACCGACGACGGCCGGGCGTTCCTGCGCGACACCGACGAGGCCGGCCTGCGCGTCACGAACGACCTCGTCCAGCCCCTCGACCCGGCCGAGCGGGAGACCCTGCACGCCCTCCTGCTACGCATAGCGGAACCGGGCCTCGCCTGAGCACGGCAGCGAACGCCCAGATGAGCCCGCGCTCCGCGCCCGACCGGCTGCTTGCGGTCCTCGGCGCCTTCGACCACGCCCACCCGGCGCTGTCCCTGACGGACATCAGCCGCCGCGCCGGGCTGACGCTCACCACCGCGCACCGGCTCGTCGGCGCGCTCACCGGCTGGGGCGCCCTGGAGCGCGATCCGTCCGGCCTCTACCACGTCGGGCTGCGGCTGTGGGAGATCGCGGCGCTGGCACCGCGCGGGCTGGCCCTGCGCCAGGTGGCGCTGCCCTTCCTGGAGGACCTCTACGAAGCGACCCACGAGAACGTGCAGTTGGCGGTGCGCGACGGCGCCGACGTCGTCTACATCGAATGGATCTCCGGCCGTTCGGCGGTCGGGGTCCGTATCAAGGTGGGCGCCCGCTGGCCCCTGCACGCCACCGGCGTCGGCCTGGCGCTGCTCGCCAACACCGACCCGGAGTTCCAGGCGGCGTACTGCGCCGAGCCGCTCGCCGCGTTCACCCCCCACACCATCACCGACCCGGCCCGGCTGCGCCGCATCCTGGCCGAGGTCCGGCGCACGGGCTGCGCCGTGAGCACCCGTCAGGTCACCGACGACGCCGTGTCCGTGGCCGCACCCGTGCGGGGCCCGGACGGCACGGTCGTCGCGGCCGTCTCGGTCGTCGTGCCCGTGCGGGACGCCCAGGTCCCCGCGCTGATCCCGTCCGTGCGGCTGGCGGCACGCGGCATCTCCCGGGCGCTGGGCTGGCACCCGGAACGCCCGGAGGCACACGCCCCACGCGACCGCACATAGCGCCGGCCGCCCGTGGCGTACGCCGCAGGACCCTGCCGCACCGCTGTGGTCAGCCGAGCTCGGCCAAGCGGCGTGCCGCCGGTGCGCAGTAGCTCTCGATCCAGCCGGCCGGCTCGGCGACCGGCGGCATCACGATGACCGTCTCGATACCGAGCTTGGCGTACCCGGCCATGTCCTCGGCGAACGCGTCGACGTCGCCGTCTCCGTCACCGTCCCGGAACGCGTCCCCGAGGTAGACCATGGTCTTGCGGATGCGGGAGTAGTCGCGCCCGGCCTCGTCGCAGTGCCCGCGCAGCACGTCGAGCTTGTGCGCGACCTCGGCGTGGGACGAGCCGAAGAGATTGCAGGCGTCGGCGTACCGGGCGACCAGCCGGAGCGTCTTCTTCTCGCCCCCTCCGCCGATCATGATCTCGGGGTGGGGAGCGCTCACAGGCGGCGGCGTGCACCTGGTCTCGGCGAGCTTATAGTACGTCCCCTCGAACGGGCCGTTGTCGTCCTGGTCCCACATCTGCAGGCAGATGCGCAGGGTCTCCTCGAGCCGCTCGAAGCGCTCGGCGAGCGGCGGGAACGGCACGCCCAGGCCCTGGTGCTCGCGCTCGTACCACGCGGCACCGATGCCGAGGGTCGCCCGGCCGCCGGAGAGGATGTCGAGCGTGGTGGCGATCTTCGCCAGCAGGCCGGGGTGGCGGTACGTCGTCCCGGTGACGAGCGCGCCGAGCCGCACCGTCGACGTGTGGGCCGCCAGGTGGCCCAGCGTCGTGTAGCACTCGAGCATGGCGGCCTCGGCGCCGCCGTTGTGCTCCATCTGGAAGTAGTGGTCCATCACCGACAGCCAGCTCACGCCCGCCGCCTCGGCGGCCGCGCCGGCCGCGGCCAGCTCGGGGCCGAGAGCGGCGGGCCCCCGGGGGTGGTCGAACTTGGTGATGTGTACGCCTAGTCGCACCGTGGTCTCCCGTCCGCGCCGTCCGTCCACGTCGTCGTCGTGGACAACCACGACGGTAGGTCTTGGAGTGCGCTTCACCGCAAGCCCGTTGGGCAGCCGGAACACCTGTCCCGCCGTTCCGCCCGATTCCCCTCGCGCTCCTCTTACCTTCCTGCCCCCTTCCTCTTCCGTCTGACGGAAGCGTTGTTGCCGCCGCAGGCGCCCGTCACGAATCTGATGGCACACACCACGGCACCAAGGGGCAAGGACGCCCCGCTTCTCAGGGACGGGATGCCATGACAGCCATGACCGCATTCGCCAGGAACCAGTGGTACGTCGCCGCCTACGCGCACGAGGTGGGACGCGAACTGCTCGGACGTACGATCCTCGGCGAGCCCCTCGTCTTCTACCGCACCGAGGAGGACGGGACGCCCGTCGCCCTGCACGACCGGTGCGTGCACCGCCGCTTCCCGCTGTCGGAGAGCCCGACCCGCCTCGACGGTGACCGGATCGTGTGCGGCTACCACGGCTTCACGTACGACACGACGGGCACCTGTGTGTACGTGCCCGGCCAGAAGCGCATCCCGCGGACGGCGCGCGTCGCCTCGTATCCGGTGGTCGAGCAGGACGCGCTGATCTGGGTGTGGATCGGCGACCCGGCGCTGGCCGACCCTCAGGCCATCCCGCGGGCCAAGCACCTCGACTCCCCCGGCTGGGTCACCGTCCGCGGCATGGAGCCCATCGACTGCGACTACGGCCTGCTGGTCGACAACCTCCTCGACCTCTCCCACGAGACGTATCTGCACGGCGGTTACATCGGCACCCCCGAGGTCGCCGAGACGCCGATCACCACCGAGGTCGACGAGGGCGCGGGCATCGTGCGCGTGAGCCGGCACATGGACGACGCCGAGTGCCCGCCGTTCTACGCCCGCTCCACCGGCATCGAGGGCCGCATCACCCGCTGGCAGGACATCGAGTACCACGCGCCGTGCCTGTATCTGCTGCACAGCCGTATCGCCCCGGTCGGCGTGCTGCCGGAGCCGGACGGCAGCGACCCGAACGGCTTCCACACCGAGATCACGTACGCCATCACGCCGTCCGCCGACGGCAAGGTGTACGACTTCTGGATGGTCTCGCGCGACTGGGCGACGGACAACGACGAGGTCACCGAGTTCCTGCGGGGCAACAACCACACGGTCGTCATGCAGGACGTGGACGCGCTCAACCTGCTGCAGAAGACCCTGGACGCCGAGCCCGCCGGCTACCAGGAGCTCAGCATCAACATCGACACCGGCGGTCTCGCCGCCCGCCGCATCCTCGCCCGGCTGGTCGAGGAGGGCGCGAAGCCGATGGAGAAGGTCCAGTGACCTCACCGACCGGCGAGATCTACCGCATCGACTGGCTGCCGGGCACGGACGTCCTGCACGGCACCTGTCACTGCGGCCGCGAGCACACCGCGCAGGACCCGATCGAGATGTGGGAGTGGATGCTCGCCCACCCCCAGGGACACGAGCCGCAAGGAACCAGCTCATGAGCGCCTACGAAGCCGAACTCGTCGTCGACCGCCGGGAGTCCGCGGCCGACGGCGTGCTCGCCCTCACCCTCCGCCACCCGCTGGGCGAACAGCTCCCGGTGTGGGAGCCGGGCGCGCACATCGACGTACTGCTCGGCCCCGGCCTGGAGCGGCAGTACTCGCTGTGCGGGGACCCGGCGGACCGGAGCGTCTGGCGGATCGCCGTCCTGCGCGAACCCGACGGGCGCGGTGGTTCCGCGTATGTCCACGGTGAGTTGGGGCAGGGCGACAAGGCCCGCGTGCGCGGCCCGCGCAACCACTTCGCACTCGAAGCCGCCCCGCGCTACCGCTTCATCGCGGGCGGCATCGGCATCACCCCGATTCTGCCGATGCTGGCCGCGGCCGAGGCGGCGGGCGCTGAGTGGACGCTGCTGTACGGCGGCCGGACGCGCGGTTCCATGGCTTTCACCGATGAGTTGGGCGCGTACGGGGACAGGGTCACGATCGCTCCGCAGGACGAGGCGGGGCTGCTGGATCTCGCCACCGTCCTGGATGACGTTCCCGAGGGCACCCTCGTCTACTGCTGCGGTCCCGGGGCGCTGCTGGACGCGGTCGAGGAGCGGTGCCCGGGCGGGCTGCTGCACATCGAGCGGTTCCAGCCGAAGGAGCAGGAGACGGGCCCGGACACCTCCTTCGAGGTAGAGCTGTCCCGCTCGGGGAAGACGGTGACCGTGCCCGAGGGCGTCTCGGTGCTTGACGCCGTGCGGTCGGCGGGTGTCGAGGTGCTCTACTCCTGTGCGGAGGGCACCTGCGGCACGTGCGAGACCGATGTCCTCGAGGGGACACCGGACCACCGGGACTCGGTGCTCACGGACGAGGAGCGCGAGGCGGGCGAGACGCTGATGATCTGCGTGTCGCGCTGCCAGGGACCGCGTCTGGTCCTCGACCTCTGAACCGTTCTCCGGCGCCTTCGGCCTGCCGGAGCGAGGGCGCCACCACGTGCAGGTCGGCCTCGATACGGGCGACCGTGGCGAGCAGGTGGGGCAGCAGGTCCCGGCGTACGGACTCGACCGAGTTCCTGCTCGCGTGGACCGGGATGTTGACGGCCGCGACGACGTCGCCGTCCCGGTCCCGCACCGGGGCGGCCACGGAGCGGAGGCCTTCCTCCAGCTCCTGGTCGACGATGGCGTATCCCTTGCGGCGTACCCGCCGTAGCTCGGCGCGCAGCAGGTCGGTGGAGACGATGGTGCGGGCGGTCAGCGGGCGCAGTTCCGCGCGGGCGAGGCGCGCGTCGCTCTCCTCGTCCGGCAGATACGCGAGCATCACCCGGCCCACAGATGTCACATGGGCCGGAATACGGGTGCCGACCGTGATCGTCGCGGTCATGATGCGGCTGGTGGGCACCCGCGCGACGTACACGATGTCGTCGCCGTCGAGCACGCACAGCGAGGACGACTCGCGCACCTGCGCGACGAGCTGCTCCAGATGCGGTTCGGCGATGTCCGGGAGCGAGAAGCTGGAGAGATAGGCGTAGCCGAGCTCCAGCACGCGAGGGCTGAGCCGGAACAGCCGGCCGTCGGTGCGTACGTACCCCAGGTCTGAGAGCGTCAGCAGAAAGCGGCGCGCTGCCGCGCGCGTGAGGCCGCAGGCGCGTGCTACTTCGCTGAGGGTCAGTTCGGGATGGGCTGCGTCGAAGGCGCGGATGACAGCCAGTCCCCGTTCGAAGGACTGCACGAAGTGCGGTTCCCGTACTCCGGCGCTCATGCTTGCCTCCCGGAAGCGGACGAACGTGCGCAATGCGCACGCTAGGAGCACGCTCGGCGCGTGTCAACGGACGTGACAGCGCCGACCCTCTCCCTGCCTCCAACTCTCCAGCTCTCAAAGGGAGTCGGTAGTTTCCGCACGGCCATTGACCCTCGCCTGTGCGCGCTCTACGTTCTCGCTGAGCACTACTGTGCGACCTGCGCACACCCGTCGGAGTACCGTCCCAACTGGTCCCACTAGGGAGATTCATGCGTCGTCTGCTCATCGGCCTCGCCGCCGGGGCGTTCCTGGTCGCCACGACGGCCTGCGGCTCATCCGAGTCCCCCGGCTCGTCCGAGTCTCCCGGGTCCGGGAAGGCATCGGGGAGCGGTTCCACCACCGTGAAGGTCGGTGTCATCCCGATCGTCGACGTCGCGCCCCTCTACCTCGGCCAGGAGAAGGGCTTCTACAGCAAGCGCGGCATCAAGCTGGAGCTCACCCTCGCCCAGGGCGGTGCGGCGATCGTGCCGGGCGTGGTCAGCGGCCAGTTCCAGTTCGGGTTCTCCAACATGACCTCGCTGATGATCGCCCAGACGAACAACGTGCCCGTGAAGGCGATCGCCAACGGCGTCGCCTCGACGGGCGTGGAGGGCAAGGACTTCGGCGCGATCACCGTGAAGAAGGACAGCACCCTCAAGACGGCGAAGGCCCTGGAGGGCAAGAAGGTCGCCGTCAACACGCTGAAGAACATCAACGAGACAGCGGTGCGCGAGTCGGTGCGCAAGGCCGGCGGCGACCCGGACAAGGTGAAGTTCGTCGAGCTCGCCTTCGACCAGATGCCCGCCGCCCTCGACAAGGGCCAGATCGACGCCGCCATGGTGGTGGAGCCCGCGCTCGCCACCATCAAGGGCCAGGGCGGCAGCGAGATCGCCTCCTCCCTGGTCGACGTCGCCAAGGGCCTCACCGTCGCGATGTACTTCACGTCGACGCAGTACACGCAGCAGAACCCGGAGCTGGTGAAGAAGTTCCAGGAGGCCACCGCGGAGTCCCTCGCCTACGCGAACGAACACCCCGACGAGGTCCGCGAGATCGTCACCACGTACACGAAGATCCCGGCGGCGACGCTGGAGAAGGTGACCCTGCCGACGTGGCCGGCCGAGCCGAACCGCGCCTCGATCGAGGCACTCGCCGCACTCGGCGAGAAGGACGGCCTCTTCAAGTCCAAGCCGGACCTGGACAAACTGCTGCCGTGAAGGAGAGGCAACTCAGCGACGCCGGGCCAGGACCGGGCCCGGGACCGGGACCGGCGCCAGGATTGGAACCCGGCGCCGGCCTGACGAAGGACGAGCGGCCCGGCGGCCCGCGACCGGGGCTGACGAACGCCGTTCTCGGTGTGGCCGGGCTCGCGGCCTTCCTCGCACTGTGCGAGGCGGTGCCGCGGCTCGGCATCATCTCCGCGGACTACTTCCCGCCGACCAGCCGCATAGCCGACGCCCTCGCCGCCGAGCTGGGCGACTCGGCGTTCTGGACGGCGCTCGGGGACACGCTCACCGGGTGGGGCCTGGGGCTCGCGATCGCGGTGACGACCGGAATCCTGGCGGGAGTGCTCGTCTCGGTCGTCCCGTACCTCCGCGAGGCCATCGCCTCCACCGTCGAGTTTTTGCGCCCGATCCCGTCGGTCGCCCTGATCCCGCTCGCCGTCCTCCTCTTCGGCACCGAACTCCGCTCGGTCCTCCTGCTGGTGGTGTACGCCTCCTTCTGGCAGGTCCTGATCCAGACGCTGTACGGCGTCCAGGACGTCGACCCGGTCGCCGAGGAGACGGCCCGCAGTTACGGCCTCGGCACCTGGGCGCGGGTCCGTCACGTGCTGTGGCCCACCGCCCTGCCGTATGTCATGACGGGTGTCCGCCTCGCCGCCGCGGTCGCCCTCATCCTGGCGGTGACCGCCGAACTCGTCATCGGCGCACCCGGGTTGGGCTCGCGCATCGCCGTAGCCCAGACCTCGGGGGCGGTGCCCGAGATGTACGCCCTGGTAGTGGTCACCGGCCTGCTCGGGCTGCTGATCAACGTGGGCGCGCGGGCGGTGGAGCGCCGGGCGCTCGCCTGGCACCAGTCGGTGCGCGGGGAGGTGGCGGTGTGAAGCACCTGGCGCTCCGCCTGTTCTTCGTCGTCGCGCTGCCCGCGCTGCTGGTGGCCGGCTGGTGGTTCGCGTCGGACGACAGCACCGACGTGTACTGGCCGCCGCTGCGGACGATCCTCACCGCGTTCCCGGACGTATGGACGGCCCAACGGCTGCGTGACGACGTACTGCCCAGCGTGCTGCGGCTGTCGGCCGGCTATGCGTCGGCGGCCGTGGCCGGCATCGCACTCGGCACGGTCATCGGCTCGTATCGCCGGGTACGGGCCGTGTGCGAGCCGGTTCTGGAGTTCCTGCGCGCTGTGCCGCCGCCCGTCCTCGTGCCGGTCATCATGCTCTTCGCGGGCATCGGCGACACCATGAAGATCGCCGTGATCGCGAGCGGCTGCATATGGCCGGTCCTGCTCAACACGGTCGAAGGCGTCCGGGCGGTGGACTCCGTGATGTCCGAGACGGCACGCTCGTACGGCATCACGGGCTTCGCACGGCTTCGCCATGTGGTGCTCCGCTCGGCGAGCCCCCAGATCTTCGCGGGTCTGCGACAAGCGCTGTCGATCGGCATCATCCTGATGGTCATCAGCGAGATGTTCGCCGCCAGCAACGGCCTCGGCTTCACGATCGTCCAGTTCCAGCGCGGCTTCGCCATCCCCGACATGTGGACGGGGATTCTGCTGCTCGGCCTGCTGGGCGTACTGCTGTCTCTCCTGTTCCAGCTGGTCGAGCGGCGGGCGCTCGGCTGGTACCGCGGTCTGCGCGCGTCGTCCCGGCGGTCGCAGTGAACGTTTCGGAGTCCCCTGCCCATTCCCCTGCGGACAACCCTGCGCAGTCCCTTGCGAAGTCCCTTGCGAAAGGACGCTCCATGCACCCCCTGCTCGCCGTGTCCGGCCTGCAGAAGGTCTACGAAGGGTCCGGGCGCCGGGTGGAGGCGGTCCGGGATCTGACCTTCACCGTCGAGCCGGGCGAACTCGTCTGCCTCGTCGGCCCGTCCGGATGCGGCAAGACCACGCTGCTGAAGTGTGTGGCCGGTCTGCTCACGCCCACGGGAGGCGAGGTCCTCCTCGAGGGCCGCCGGGTGAGCGGGCCTCCGCCCGGCATGGCCGTCGTGTTCCAGGAGTACGGCCGCAGCCTCTTCCCCTGGATGCGGGTACGGGACAACGTCGAGCTGCCGCTGAAGCAGAAGAGTTCGCTCAGCAGGGCGCGACGCCGCGAACTCGTCGCGGAGGCCCTGGAGTCCGTCGGCCTCGCGGACGCTGCCGGCGCCTATCCGTGGCAACTCTCGGGCGGTATGCAGCAGCGCGTCGCCATCGCCCGTGCCCTCGCGTACGAGCCCGATGTGCTGCTCATGGACGAGCCGTTCGCCGCGGTGGACGCCCAGACCCGCGCGGATCTGGAGGACCTGGTGCGGCGGCTGTGGCGGGAGCGGGGAATGACGATCCTGTTCGTGACCCACGACATCGACGAGGCCGTCTATCTCGGGGAGCGGGTGCTGGTCCTTTCGGCGTCCCCGACCGTCGTACAAGAGCAGCTGAAGATCGATCTGCCGCCTGAGCGGGACCAGTTGCACACGCGTGTCGCCCCACGCTTCGCGGAGCTGCGCACGCATGTGTACGAGCAGATCCAGGCGGCGAAGCGCGGCTCCTAGGCCGAGCCCCAGGTGGCGTAGGGAAGCACTGCGGCAGCCACCGGTTCAGATCCTGCTGGCGGACGCCGTGTCCGACGACAGTCGCTGGGCGACGTAGATCGGGATGACGGACAGCAGCACCAGAAGTGCGGCGACGACGTTGACGACCGGGGCCTGCTGAGGGCGCGTCATGTTGTTGAAGATCCAGATGGGGAGGGTCTGGACGCCGGGTCCCGCGGTGAAGGTGGTCACCACGATCTCGTCGAAGGAGAGCGCGAACGCCAGCAGGCCGCCGGCCAGCAGCGCCGACCGCACCAGCGGGAACGTGACGTCGACGAAGGCGCGGAAGGTGTGCGCGCCGAGGTCCATGGCGGCTTCCTCGTAGCTGCCGGGCAGGCGACGCAGCCGGGCCGCGACGTTGTTGAAGACGACCACGATGCAGAAGGTGGCGTGGCCGACGACGACCGTGAACAGGCCGAGTCCGACCCCGAGCGGCTCGAGGACCGTGCTGAAAGCGGAGTTGAGAGCGATTCCAGTGACGATGCCGGGCAGCGCGATGGGCAGCACGACTGCGAACGAGATCGCCTCGCGGCCGAAGAAGGCGTGTCGCTGCACGGCGAAGGCGATGAGTGTGCCGAGCGCCAGCGCGATGGCCGTGGCAGCGAGCCCGGCCTCCACGGAGGTCCACAGGGCCGCCCGGGCACCGTCGTTCCGCCACGCGGCGGACCACCAGTCCAGGGTGAGGCCCGGTGGCGGCCAGCTGGAACTTCGGTCGGGGTTGAGGGAGTTCACCAGCACGAGCAGCAGCGGAAGGTAGATGACCGCGAATCCAAGCCCGGCGGCGATGCGCAGCGCGATGCGTGCGGAGCGGGAGAGGTGCATGGTGTGGGCTCCTCCTCGAGGGCCGCTGGTCGAAGACTTCAGTGGCGTTGGAGGCGTCAGAGGCTTCTCAGCGCCCCGGTGCGGCGCACCGCCAGCAGATACAGCACGATGACGAGAACCGGGACGGTCCCGATCGCCGCCGCCAGCGGGAGGTTCAGCGTCACGTTGGAGTACACGAGGTTGCCGATCAGCTGGGTCTTGCCGCCGACGATCTGCACCGTGATGTAGTCGCCGAGGCTGAGCGAGAACGTGAACACCGATCCGGCGGCGACCGACGGCAGGACCAGGGGCAGCACGACGGAGCGGAAGGTCCGCCCGGCGCGGGCACCGAGATCTGCGGAGGCGTCGAGAAGGCCGTCGGGAAGCTGCTCGAGCCCCGCGTGGATCGGCAGGATCATGTACGGCAGCCAGAGGTAGGTGAGGACGAGGACGGTGGCGGTCAGTCCGTAGCCGGGTCCGTCGAGGCCGAGGGGCTTCAGCGCCCAGTCGAGCGGCCCGCCCTCGGAGAGGATGAGCCGCCAGGCGTACACCTTCACCAGATAGCTCGCCCACAGCGGCGTCAGGATCGCGACGACCAACAGCGGCCGCCACTTCGGCCGTGCGACACGCGCCGTGTAGAAGGCGACCGGGAATGCGATCACCGCGCACAGGGCCGTGACCGCGAGCGCGACGCCGACGCTGCGCAACGCCACCTGCCGGTAGAGGGGTTCGGTCAACAGCGCCTCGAAGTTGTCGGTGGACCACACCTTCACGACCTGAGAGGTGAAGGAGTTCGTGGTCCAGAAGGCCGACAGGAACAGCGCGGCGAGCGAGCCGAGATAGGCGAGGACGAGCCACAGCAGCGGCGCGGTGAGGAGCAGGGACAGCCGCAGCCGGGGTCGGCGGTGCAGGGTCCCTGCGAGCCGCCGGACGGGCCCGGCGGCTGCGACGGCATCGGTCATGGTTCAGCCCTTGCTCTCATACGAGGAGGTCAGCCCTCGGTCTCTTCACCGGCCCGCATCAGCCCTTGATCTCGTTCCAGGCCTGCACCCACTTCGCGTACGGCACACACTTGGCGTCCGTGCGGCCGTCGAGGCACTGCTCGATGGGCGTGGTCCAGTAGTGGACGTTCTTCCAGTACGCCTCGTCGGTGGCGTGGAACGTCGCGCAGTGGTTCTTGTCGGCGGTCTCCGCGCAGGCCTTCTCGTTGGACGGGGCCTCACCGAAGTACTCGGCGACCTGCGCGTTCACCTTGGGGGAGATGATCCAGTCGAACCACTTGTACGCGCAGTTGGGGTGCTTGGCCTTGGCGGCGAGCATCCAGGTGTCGGACCAGCCGGTGGCACCCTCCTTGGGCAGTACGGCCTTGACCTTGGCTCCCTCGGCCTGGGCGAGGTTGACGATCACCTGCCAGCTGGTGCCGACGACGGAGTCACCGCTCTTGAACGCGGAGATCTCCTTGAGGTAGTCGCTCCAGTACTCGCCGATGTTCGCGTTCTGCTGTTTCAGCAGGTCAACGGCGGCGTCGAACTGCTTCTGGTCGAGGGCGTACGGATTCTTGATGCCGAGGTCCGGTTGGGTGGCCTTCAGGTACAGCGCGGCGTCGGCGATGTAGATCGGCGAGTCGTACGCGGTGACCTTTCCCTTGTGCGCGGACGCCTTGTCGAAGACAGCGGACCAGGAGTCGGGCGCGGGCTTGACCTGTTCCGTGTTGTACATGAGGAGGTTGGCGCCGCGGCCGTGCGGGATGCCGTAGGAGACGCCGTCCACCGAGTTCCAGTCCTGGTTTTTCAGGCCCTTGAAGACGTCGGCGTAGTTGGGGACGAGCTTGGTGTTGACGGGCGCCGCGTCACCGGAGGCGATGAGGCGCAGCGAGGCGTCGCCTGATGCGGACACCGCGTCGTAATCGCCGGTCTTCATGAGGCTGACCATCTCGTCGGATGTCGCGGCGGTCTTGGTGTTGACCTGACAGCCCGTCTGCTTCTCGAAGTCGGTGACCCAGTCGACTTTCGGATCGTTGGATCCGTCCTCGACGTAGCCGGCCCAGGCGATCAGATTGACCTGGCCTTCCGTCTTGCCGAGCTTCGACTGTGCCTTGAGATCCGGCGGGTTGAGCCCCGAGGAGGACGCGGAGTCGCCCGAGTCCGAGGAGCCGCAGGCGGTGACCAGGAGCAGCGCGCCGATGGCGGCGGCTGCCTTGAGGGATCGGTTCAGGCGCACGAAGCACTCCCTGTCTATGGGGGGTTGGAGCGGGACGGTACGTGCGGATGGTGCGGTCGCCGCGGCCTGGAACGGCGCGGCTACCGCGGTGCGGGAACCCGGAAGGTGTGGCGGTCGTGCCACAGCAGCCTGACCCGGGCGCCGCGGTAGGCCGCGACGTCCTCGGACGAGGTGTCCAGGTTCTGCTGGAGGGCAGTGAGGCGCCCTCCGGCGTCGAGGTCCACCAGGAACCGGGTGGAGTCGCCGAGGTAGACGACCTCGGCGACGGTTCCGGTGGCGGTGGAGTGCTCCGGCTCGTCCGCCGTGGCGGACTCCTTGAGCACGCGGATCTTCTCGGGCCTGATGCTGTACGTGCCGGGGCTCCCGACAACCTGTTCGGCCGCCTCGCCCTCGAGCAGATTGGAGGTGCCCACGAACCCGGCGACGAACGGGGTCGCGGGCCGCTCGTAGATCTCGGCGGGTGTGCCGGTCTGTTCGATGCGGCCCTGGTGGAAGACGGCGATGCGGTCGCTCATCGTCAGGGCCTCGTCCTGGTCGTGCGTGACGAACACGAACGTGAGGCCGACCTCCCGCTGGATCGCCTTGAGTTCGATCTGCATCTGCTCGCGGAGCTTGAGGTCGAGGGCGCCGAGCGGTTCGTCGAGGAGCAGCACGCGGGGGCGGCCGACCAGAGCGCGGGCAAGGGCCACACGCTGGCGCTGACCGCCGGAGAGCTGCGAGGGCCGTCTCGCGCCGAACCCTTCGAGGCGGACCCGCGCCAGTGCCTGGCGGGCCCGTTCCCGCCGCTCGGCCCTCGGCACCCTGCGGACCTTGAGGGCGTACGCGACGTTCTGCTCGACCGTCATGTGCGGGAACAGCGCGTAGTCCTGGAACACGGTGTGCACATCGCGTTCGAAGGGAGCGAGACGGGTGACGTCGCGGCCTGCGAGTTCGACGGTGCCCGAGGTCGGCGCCTCGAATCCGGCGATCATCCGCAGCACGGTGGTCTTGCCCGATCCCGAGGGGCCCAGCATCGAGAAGAACTCGCCGTCGGCTATCTCCAGGTCGACCCCGGCCACTGCCTCGGTCCGGCCGTACGTCTTGCTCAGTCCCTGCAGCCGGATCGCCATTCCCTGCATGGGCGGGAACCTTTCTGGTGCGGTCGTGCGTTGAACGAGCGCCGCGGTAAAACATATGAAGCCATAGTTCAAATCTCAAGGCCCCCTTGCGGCAAAGGATCGGTCAACACACAAGCTCTGCCAGGCGGTTGTGCGTGAATCCCGTGAGACGAGACGAGAAAGGCGCAGGCGGCGCCCGCAGAGCCGTCTTCACCCCGGTCGACACCCGGGCCCGGGTCGACAAGGTCGTGCGGCGACTCGGCGACGCCATCGAGCTCGGCCTGCTCTCCGACGGTGAGCAGCTGCCTGGCGAGAGCGAGCTCGCGGCGCAGCTCGGCGTCTCCACGGTGACGCTGCGCGAGGCACTCATGGCCCTGCGGCAGCGAGGGCTGGTCACCACCCGACGCGGACGCGGCGGCGGCAGCTTCGTGACGCTTCCCGAAGGGCCCGCCGATGCCCGGCTGTTCGCGCGGCTGACCGACTGGTCCACCGAGGAGCTGCGGGACCTGGGCGATCACTGGGCCGCGGTCTCGGGGGCGGCCGCCCGGCTCGCGACTCAACGCACAGATCCTGGCGATTTGCGCCAACTGACCAGGAGTGTCGACGAGTTGACGCAGGCCGACGACCCCACCGCCCGCAGCCGGATCTACGGGCGCTTCCATGTGGAGCTGGCGGCGGCCGCCCAGTCCCCCCGCCTGACACGGGAGGAGATCGCGCTCCAGACAGAGGTCGGGGCGCTGCTGTGTCTCGTCCTCGCGGACACCTCCTACCTCAAGGAGGTGACGGACCGTCACCGAGCCGTAATCTCGGCCGTGCAGGATGGGGCGGAAGACCGGGCCAGATCGCTAGCCGAGCGCTGTGTGCAGGCGTCGATGACGCGGTTGATCGAACTCCGGCTGGGCGCCGCGGACACGGCGCACGGTCCCGGACCCGAGGAGGGCACCCATGGGCGGCAGGAGCACCGGTCTCGTCGGCGCCGCGGACACCCCGGCTGACGCGATGACGCACGCAACGGCGGTGATCAAGGGTGAAGCCGTAGCGGCGCATGTCCGGGACACTCTCGAGGACGTCTTCGACACCGTGGCGGAGACACGCACGGATATCGTGGCGCTCCTCGAACAGGCGTCCGCCGGTGAGGACGGCCCGGTCACGTCCGACATGGCCGCACTCCGCCCAGGTCTGCAGGCCCGGCTCGCAGCCCACGCGCTCGTCTCGGGGGTTGGCTTCGTCGCCACCCCGGGCCTGCTGACCGACGTACCGGCCTGGCTGGAGTGGTGGCAGGCCGGCAGCGACGGCACGGTGCGCCCACTGCTGCTCGATCTCGACCCGGAGCACTCCGCGTACTCGGACTACACCCACTGGGACTGGTTCGCCCTCCCCCGCGACACCGGACAGCGCGCGGTCGCCGGGCCCTACGTCGACTACCTCTGCTCCGACGAGTACTCCCTCACCCTGTCCGCACCCGTGACCGTGGGCGGCCGGTTCGCCGGCGTGGCCGCCGCGGACGTGTACCTGCGGCACTTCGAGGCAGCCGTGATGCCTCTCTTGAAGCGCCTACCGGGCTCCGCCCACCTGGTCAACGCGCGCGGCCGGGTGGCCGCGTCGACCGATCCGCACCACCTGGTCGGCTCGCTCACCAAGGGCCCCGACTTCGCGGCCCTGGTGGCCGGCACGTCAGAGCCCGGCCGGTTCGGCGGGCTGCGGCTGTACCCGTGCGACGGCGTGCCGTTGGTCTTGCTGGTCTCCGACGGCTGAAAGCCGTATGACGGTGTCCCGTCAGCTCGACGATGGCCGGTGATGCGCCAGCACGGCGTGCGGATCGTCGTCCGTCCCCGCTGCCCTCGCCGGCGCCGGATCGGCGTGGACCAGCGCGGCGGACAGCCGCGGTACGGCGTGCAGCAGGGCGTGTTCGGCGGCCACCGCCACCGCGTGTGCGGCCCGCGCGGTGAGCTCGCCGTCGACCACGACGGCCACTTCGGCGCGCAGCCGGTGGCCGATCCAGCGCAGCCGCAGCTCCCCCACGTCGCGTACGCCCGGCACCTCGCGCAGCGCGAGTTCGGCCGCGTCGACCAGCGTCGGATCGACGGCGTCCATCATGCGCCGGAACACCTCGCGGGCGGCGTCGCGCAGGGCGAACAGGATGGCGACGGTGATCAGCAGGCCGACCACTGGGTCGGCGACCGGCAGCCCGGCGGCCACTCCGCCCGCGCCTACCAGCACGGCGAGCGAGGTGAATCCGTCCGTCCGTGCGTGCAGACCGTCGGCGACGAGGGCCGCGGAGCCGATGCGGCGGCCGGTGCGGATGCGGTAGCGGGCCACCCATTCGTTGCCGAGGAAGCCGATCAGCGCGGCGGCGGCGACGGCCGGGAGATGGTCGACGTCGCGCGGGTGCAGCAGCCGGTCCACGGCGGTCCAGGCCGCGAAGGCGGCCGAGAGCCCGATGGTCAGCACGATGACGAGGCCTGCCAGGTCCTCGGCGCGGCCGTATCCGTAGGTGAAGCGGCGGTTGGCGGCGCGCCGGCCGAGCGCGAAGGCGATCGCGAGCGGTACGGCGGTGAGGGCGTCGCCGGCGTTGTGCAGGGTGTCGCCGAGCAGCGCCACCGATCCTGAGAGCGCGACCACGGCTCCCTGAAGGCAGGCGGTGGCGCCCAGCACGGCGAGCGAGATCCAGAGCGTGCGCATGCCGGCCGCGGAGCTCTCCATCGCGCTGTCGACCTTGTCGGCCGCCTCGTGGGAGTGCGGGGTGACCAGGTGGGCGATGCGGTGGCGGAGCCGGGACCATCGGGAACGTCCGTGCCTATGATCGTGCTCACGGCTGTGCCCATGATCGTGCCCAGGGCCGTACTCATGGCCGTGCCCATGGCCATGCTGATGGCCGTGTTCGTGG
The DNA here is from genome assembly GCF_040295225.1 of Streptomyces sp. NPDC002896. Lineage (NCBI taxonomy): Bacteria > Bacillati > Actinomycetota > Actinomycetes > Kitasatosporales > Streptomycetaceae > Streptomyces > Streptomyces sp. NPDC002896. The sequence continues at coordinate 347,446 of NZ_JBEOVA010000011.1, forward strand.
CTGTGCCCGTGCTCGTGGTTGTGCGCGCGGCTACCGTTCACGTGTGCATACTAATGCACGCATCAGGGCTTGGCATCCGTTGAGCGCGCCCTACGATGGCTCCATGACCGCCACCGAGGACCGTCCCGCACCTGCGCACAAGACGCAGATGCAGGAGCAGGCACACCCCAGCGGCGCGGCCCAGTTCGCCGCCGCTGCGAACGTCTTCGGGATGCTCTCGGACCCGACCCGGCTGCACCTGGTCTGGACGCTCGCCCAGGGCGAGGCGGACGTCAACACGCTGACGGCGGCCAGCGGCGCCGCCCGGCCCGCGGTCAGCCAGCATCTTGCGAAGCTGCGGCTCGCCGGTCTCGTGCAGGTGCGCAAGGAGGGTCGGCGCTCGGTCTACGCGCTGCACGACGGGCATCTGCGGCGGTTCGTCACCGAGGCGCTCAACCACGCCGACCACCTGGTGACGGGCACACCGCCGCACGACTGACCGCCGCGCCTGCAGCGCACCTGGCCTACGCGTTCATGAACTCCCGTACGGCCAGCGCATGATCGACGACCCGGACGTCCCCGACCCAGGCGTTGAGCAGCTGGTCGAGGACGCCCGCGTACTCGTAACCGCCCAGCAGCCAGGGCAGACCCCGCGTGGCGAGACCCGTGGACACCGCTGCCGGATTGCGCACTACCGGGCAGCCCTCGATGTACATCGTGGTGTGCCGCCCGTCGTTGACGACCGCCACGTGCTGCCACTGCCCGAGCGGTGTCTCGTGGCCCCAGTTGGTGATGGCGTCGCCGCCCGCGGGCGGGAAGACCGCCCACTGCGCCTCGCGGTTGTTGGAGAGCGAGAGGGTGGCCGGAGGTTCGTCGGAGCCCTCTGCCGCGCCCGCCCTGCCGAGGATCCCGGACCAGGCGTCGCGTGAGGCGTCCCAGTCGGCCGGGAGCCGGAAGAAGGCCTCGATGGTGTAGCCGCGCGGGAAGGTGGCCCCGTTCAGCGGGGCGTCGTCGGCGGTACGCAGGTATCCGCCGCGCAGCGGCGGCTTGCCGCCGTCCAGGCGCAGGCTGCCGTGGCCGGGCTGATCCGGGTGGTGCGCGTCGGACCAGGTGAGTGCTCCTGAGGGGCTGCCGGGCACGCGTACGGCGGTGAGGTCGTTGCCGTGTCCGGACAGATCACGGACACGGGCCGCGTCGGGGAGCGCCGACCCGTCCTCGCCGGAGTCGAAGCGCCAGTAGGCGACTGTGCCGGGTACCAGCAGGGCGGAGGCCGGGCGGGCGGGGCGCGGCGGCACCGGGGCGAAGCCCGAGAAGCGCTGCTCGAAGTCGATCGCGAGGGAGAACCGGTCGTCGGGGCCGGTGAGTTCGATCTCCTCGCGTTCCAGCTCGTTCAGGTCGTCGGCGGCCTTGCTCAGCAGCCAGGGCGAGAAGGTCTCGACGTCGATCGTGCCGCGGGCGAGGTCGAAGTGGTACAGGCGGATCATCGCGGAGCCGCCGTAGTAGCGGTTCTGGTAGTTGGTGAGGTGCAGATGGACCTCGCGTCCGGCGGAGTTCTTGCGGACGGTACGGGCGGCGGGCCAGTCGTGGCCGTTGAGGGTCAGGAATATCTGGTCGTGGGACTCGATGAGCCTGTCCCACAGCTCCTGTCCGTGCCCGCTGAGTTCACTGTCGCCCTCCACGAGCTGGTGGGTGGTGAGGATGACGGGCGTCCTGGGGTGCTCGGCCAGGACCTTCTTCGCCCAGTCGTACGCCCCGGCCGACGGCCGCCAGTCCAGTGCGAGGACCAGCCACTCGCGTCCGGCGGCCCGGAACACGTGGTATGTGTTGTAGCCGTCCGCGGTCGCACCGCGGAAGGTGGGCGAGGAGCCGAAGCGGTCCGGACCGAACGCGTCGAGGTAGGCGCTGTCGCCGCGCTGGTCGTCGGTGCCGGAGTCGATGTCGTGGTTGCCGGCCAGCACGCTGTAACCGACGCGCCGGTCGTCCAGCAGCTCGAACGCCTTGCCGATCGCGGCGAACTCCTCCGGGCGCCCGTTCTGTGTCAGGTCGCCCAGGTGGGAGAGGAACACGATGTTCTCGTCACGGCCCCGCTGGAGCAGATAGCGCAGCGAGGCCTCGACGGGCGCGGCCTGGAGGCTCGGGCCGTCGAAGAGGTACTGCGTGTCGGGCATGACGGCGACCGTGAATCTGGGGCTGTCCGGGTCGGTAGCCCATCTCTCGGCGGCCGCCTGGGCGGGTGCGGCCGCCACTGCGGTGGCGGCACCCGCAAGTGCCGTGGCGGAGAGGAACGTACGGCGGTTGAACCCCGGGCGCGGACCCGGTCCCTGGTGCTCTCGGCACATGGCCGACTCCGATCTGCCGTTCTGGGGGTGGCGGAGTTGCGCGTACGGGCGCTGTGGACGCCCGCGACAAGGCGGAGGCCCGCGCTGTGTCAAGCAGAGAGGTACGCGGGTCTGCTGTCGCACAGATTTACACCCGGGAACGGGGAGGTGTCAGGGGTCCGAAGTGGCACTGGCAAAGTCTTGAATCTCTGCTCCGGCGCGTACGGCCGGCCTCGGCCCGGCCGCACGCCTTGAGTGTTCACCTCCGCTTCGCCCGGCCGCTCCGCGTCACCGATTACGGTGCGCGACATCGCGCCTCGTCGAAGGAGATTCCGTCATGTCAAGACCGCTGCCCGTATGGGCCGACCCGCGGGTGTCCGCGGACTCTCTCGACCCCCAGGGCCTCAGCCGACGCGGGCTGCTGCGCCGGGCAGGGCTGTTCGGCGCCGCGTTCGCGGCGGGTGCGGTGCTGCCCGCGGGCCAGGCGTACGCCGCCACCGGCGGGAACGACCCCGAGCTGGCCTACCTGGTGGGCGACCACCACAACCACTCGGTCTACAGCCACGACGCCAAGTACACGTTCTCCCAGATCGCCGCGGCCGCTGCCGAGTACGGCCTGGACTGGATGGTGTTCACCGAGCACAGCAACTTCGGACACGCGAAGTACGGCGCACAGCTGGAGCACGAGCAGATCCTCCAGGCCCGCGCCGACAACCCCCGGCAGCTCATCTTCCAGGGCCTGGAGTGGTACATCCCGGGCGCCGAACACTGCACCGTCTTCACCCCGCCTGGCCCGAACGAGGTCGACGTACTGACCCGCTTCGAGATGGCGTACGACGGGAAGCTGCTCGGGTACACCGCGGGCGCGCCGGGCAACCCCGACACCGCCCGCAACGAGGCGCATGCTGTGGGCGCTCTCAAGTGGCTCGCCGAACAGCGCCGCACCGGCTACGTCGACGACGTGCTCGTCCTCGCCAACCACCCGATGCGGCTGGGCATCGACTCCCCGCACGAGATACGCAACTGGCGTGACGCAGCGCCCGGCATCATGATCGGCATGGAGGGTGCACCGGGTGCGCAGGGCGCGGCGCTGCCCGGCTGGCGGGGTGCGAACAGCATCCGCGGCGAGTACGAGAACGCTCCCTCCGCCGACTCCTGGGCCGGCTACCCGCGCGACGCCTATCGCACCTACGGCGGCTTCGACTGGGCGACGGCGACGGTCGGCGGCCTGTGGGACGCGATGCTCGCCGAGGGCAGGCTGTTCACGATCACCTCCAACTCGGACGTTCACCGGGTGGTGTTCGACACCTGGAAGAACGGCGACTGGGCGCCCGGCCAGAACTTCGACAACACGGGCCGCCTCCCGGACCCGGTGAACACCACCGAGCCGCAGCCCGGTTCCGACTTCTGGCCGGGCCAGTTCAGCCGGACGCACGTGGGCGTGACCCGCTACGGCTACCGCAGTGTGATGGCCGGGCTGCGGGCGGGCCGGGTCTGGGTCGACCACGGCCATCTCCTCGACGGCATCGACGTACGCGTGCAGGGTGCGGACGGCCGGGGCCGGGGTGCCACGCTCGGCGGGCGCCTGCACGTACGGCGCGGTGAGAGGCTCACCCTCTCGGTGACCGTGACGACGGCGTCCCGCCGCAATCCGTACGACATCCTGCCCGAACTCGCGCATGTCGACGTGATCCGGGGAGCGGTGACCGGCCCCGTGGCCGACCGCGACGCGTGGCGGGCTCCCGACACCGGGGTGACCCACACGTGGGATGTGTCGGGCCGCACCGGCACGTACACGCTCACGCTCCCGGTGGACGCGGCCGATGAGTCCTTCTACCTGCGGCTGCGCGGCAGCGACGGCAATCGCAACGGCGCCGGTTACCTGGGCGCCGCGATCGACCCGCACGGGCCGGTGGTACACGAGCCGGGCAACGGCAATCCGTGGCTGGACACGTGGTTCTACACGAATCCGGTCTTCGTCGAGGTCGAGGTCTGACCAGCGCGAACCGGCAGGCGTGGCCTCGTCAGGCGGGTGCCGGCCAGGCGCGGAGCCACCAGGCGCCAGGCGTGCGACTACGCCTCCGCCGCCGGCACCACCCGCAGGTGCGCGCCGCTCCCCCCGGTGCGCAGCCCCCCGTGCGTCCGCGCGCGGGGGGCGCGGCGTGCCTCGCGCAGCACCAGCGTCATCCGCGAATAGCCCAGGTTCTGCAGGGTCCTGGGCGTCTCGCCGACGATGCGGCAGTCGGTGCGGCCCCAGCGCGGGTCGGGATGCCACAGTGGGCGTACGGCGCCGTCGTGGTGCACGGCCTCCTCGCCGGCCTGGCGGATCCAGCGTGGCAGTCCCTGCTGGTAGGCGGCGTCCATGATGGGGTCCTGTGCGATGTCCCGGCGGATGGACTGCAGGCCCCTGTCCTGGCCGTGGCGTTCGACGGCGGCGGCGAAGTCGGCCAGCATCGGCAGGCACCACCTCGACTCGTGTTCGGCGAGCACGGTGGCAGCGTCCGGGTGGAACAGGACGAACCGCAGGAAGTTGTCGCGCGGCATGGCCGTGGGATGCGGGCGGACGCCGCCGAACAGGGCGTCGAAGGCGGAGTTGGCGAGGACGACGTCCCACCGGTGGTCGAAGACGACGGAGGGGAAGGCGACGGCTTCCAGCAGCACGGCGTAGTCCTGCAGATACGCCTGCGCTTCGAGGCTCGCTGGTTCGGGCTCGGGTGTGGGCCGCGGCCCTCCGGCGTGATGTGGCATCGGAAGGTGTCACCCCTCTTGCGAATGCGGCCTTCAGGGCCTTCACGCCGCGTGGCGATCCTGCTACGCAGGCACAACCGTGTCAACTATCGTGGCATTTGGCGGCTGTTGACGACTGATTCTCGCCACAGTTGTGGCGACGTCTGGCTGCGGAACGCGCGAGCCGCTAGCCTCCGGGCAGATCATGGGGTGTCGCGATTCTGTGCGTGACCTGTGATGCAGTCGCGGTCTCCGTCGGGGTGGCTGCGGGAGACGTGCGCAGGCGTCAGTGGCGGTTGCGCCGACGTCCGCGGCGGTCGTCAACGGCGGTGCGGAAGCGCCGTACGGCCGTGCGGGCGCGGGCAGTTCGGAAGAGATGCAGGAGACCGATCGGTGACGGAAGACCTCCCCGTCGCGGACGGCGCGGGCACCGCTCCGTTGCGGGCCGTCGTCGCCCGCGTCTCAGCCCTGGCCGACCGGCTCGGCGTACCGCACGCCGAGGTCTTCGACGTCCAGCGGCTGTCCGTGGCCTCGGGTGTGCCGGACGACGTGGTGAAGCTGCTGCTGAGCGGTCAGCCGGCCGGCGAGCCGGATCTTCAGGCGCGCTTTCTGCAGCGCCTCGATCTGCTGCGCCGTACTCGGCTGAAAAGCAACGGACGCCGCTACACCCAGCAGCAGATCGCCGACGGTGCGGGCATGTCGCGCCAGCAGGCGGGGGCCCTCATCAACGGCGACCGGCGCCCCACGATGGAGCACTGCGACGCCATCCAGCGGTTCTTCAAGGTCCATGCCGGTTTCCTCACGGCCGAGGACCCCGAGGCGCTCGCCGGCGCCCTGCAGCGCACCGAGCAGGCGCTGCTGCAGCGGCTCGCCGACCGCGACCGGGCATCGTCGCCCGCATCTGCCGCCACCGTGGAGGACGATCCGCTGGAGCGGCTGCTGCAGGACCACGGTGTGCGCGGCATCGCCTGGCGAGCCGCGCAGTTGCCGACCGACGAGCACCGGGACAAGGTGGCCGAGTGGCTCGACATGCTCCTGGAGAGCGTCAAGCGGCCCGAGTCGTGATCCGGGGGAGAGTCAGTGGGCATGGGCATGGGCATCGGCATGGGTAAGGAAATGCGCAGGCTGTGCGCCGAACTGGTCTCGGGGATCAGCCTTCAGGCGCCTGCGGAGCCGGCCGAGCTGTACGCCGCCCTGTGCGACGGCATGAGCAGACGCCGCGGCCGACCGGTCCAGCTGCGCACGGCCGCCTTTCCGCCCGGAACGGCCAGCGGGCTGTGGCTCGACATGGCGGACCAGGATCTCGTCGTCATCGAGGAACGCACCGCCCCCGACCACCAGTTGGTGATCCTGGGCCATGAGCTGTGGCACATGAACGCGGGGCACTGCAGCCACCATGTCGAGGGCGCCGCCGTCGCCGCCCGACTGCTGTCGGACGACGCCGATCTGCAGGCGACCGTACTGAAGGTGGCGGCCCGCACCCGGTTCGACCTGGCCGACGAGAAGGCGGCCGAGGGCTTCGGGCTGCTGCTGGCGAGCAAGTGCCGTTCCTGGCTTGCCGGTTCGTCGCTGCGCGGACCGGTGCGGCGCGAGGGGCTGGCCGCCCGGATCGAGGCGTCGCTCGGCTACCGCGGGCCGCAGGGCTGAGGACGTGGACGGTCCCGACTACTACGTACCGGCCGTGGCACTGGGCGTCGCTCTCGCCTCCAAGGCCCCCGCGCTGGTGCGCGCCTGGCGTGACCCGTTGCTGCGGTCCGTCTGCGCGCTGCTCGCCCTCGGTGCGGCGGTGTTCTTCTTCGCCGCCCCGCCGACGATCGCCACGGTGAACCGCATCACCGGCGTCCCGAACGTCTCCGGGCCCCTCGTCTACTGTCTCCTGAGCGCTTTCAGCGCCTCCTGTCTCGTCCTGATGGTCAACTGGCGCGGCGGGCCGCCCGAGGTGACGCAGCGTGTGTCGCGCCGCTGGATCGCCGGATACGGCGTGGTGATCGTGGCGGTGGCGGTGCTGTTCGCACTGGGCGACGCCCCCGACGAGCGGCTGCGGGACCTGGACACCTACTACGCGAACACGCCGTACATGCGCGAGATGATCGTGCTCTACCTCGTCGCGCTCACTGTCGCGGGTGTCACGATGTCCGTGCTGTGCTGGCGCTGGTCACTGAAGGTGCAGGGCTGGCTGAGGGCCGGACTGCTGGTCATCGTGTTCGGCTATCTGTTCAATCTCGCTTACCTGGTCGCCAAGTTCGCCGCGGTGTTCGCCCGGTGGGCCGGCCGCGACTGGGACGATCTCAGCACCTACACGGCTCCGCTGCTGGCCTCCGTCGGTGCCCAGATCAGCGCGGTCGGGTTCTGCCTGCCGCTGGTCTGCCAGCGGCTCGCGAACACCTGGAGCACCTGGGACACGTACCGGCGGCTGGGGCCGCTCTGGCGGGAACTGCGCCCCGCCATGCCGCAGCACGACGCCCGGGCCCTGCGCCTGTCCTGGTGGCCCTCAGCGGAACTGCTGGTCACCCAGCGGGAGTCGGACATCCACGACGGCATGCTGAGCCTGTACCCCTACTTCGACGCGGACGTACGCGCGAGCGCCTACGGCGCGGCGGTGGCGAGGGGATCCGATCCGGAGCAGGCGCACGCCGTGGCCGACGCGGTGATGGTGACCGCGGCGCTCCTGGCCCGCGCCGCCGATCCGGAGGGCAGGGTCATCAGTTCGGCGAAGGCGACCGCTTCCGCCTCCGCCTCCGCCTCCGCATCCACATCCGGCTCCGTGCGGACCCCCAGCAGGGCCGAGGGGCCGCGTGATCTGGTGCGGATGTCCATCGCGTTGCGTCAGTCACCCGTCGTCGCGGCCGCCCGTGGGCGCACCGCCAGGCCAGAGAGCGATCTCCGATGAGCGAATCCGACGACAGCCACCCGGATCCCGACCGGACGCGGCGCCCGGGGGCCGATGGTGATTCTCCGGGGCCTGGCAGCAGCGGCGAGGGTGCGGCGGCACGCCCGGGGCCACGCGACCCCCGCGGCAGCGGCCGGGGTGCAGTGGCGCGCCCGGGGACGGTGGCCCGCCAATGTGAGGCGGCCCGCCCGAGGGCGGCGGAGCGCCGGGCGACGGCGAGCCACCGAGGTACGGCGCCGCTCCGGGCCGTGGTCATCGGCGGTGGCATGGCCGGCATGCAGGCCGCCGCCGCCCTGTGCCGGTACACCGACGTCACCATCGTGGAGCGCGACGCCCTTCCGGACGGGCCCGAGCCGCGCAAGGGACTCCCGCAGGCACGCCACGTCCATGTGCTGTGGTCCGGCGGGGCCCGGGCGATGGAGGACCTGCTGCCCGGCATCACCCAGCGCTGGCTCGCGGCCGGCGCGCGCCGCGTCCCGCTGCCGACGGGCCTGGTCTCCATGCAGGCACAGGGATGGATCCGCCGCTGGCCCGAGATGCAGTTCATGATCGCCTGCAGCCGCGATCTGCTGGACTGGGTGGTACGCGAGAAGGTCACCGCTCATCCCCGGGTCACCGTGCTCCCGCGCACCGAGCTGCTGTCCCTGGTGGGCAGTGCGGGCCGCGTCACGGGGGTACGGGTCCGTACCGTCGGGACCGAGGGCGGGGACGCCGGAGAGCGCGTCCTCGACGCGGACCTGGTCGTGGACGCCTCCGGCCGCGGATCCCGTGCGCCCGCCTGGCTCGGCGCGCTCGGCGTCCCCGAGGCGCCCCGGGAGGAGGTCGACTCGGGTCTGGTCTATGCGAGCCGGCTGTTCCGCGCGCCGGCCGGAACCGAGGACTTCCCGGTGGTCAATGTGCAGGCGAACGCGCGGGAACCCCGGCCCGGGCAGACGACGACCATCGTGCCCATCGAGGGCGGACGGTGGCTGGTGACTGTCTCCGGTACCAGGGGCGGCTGGCCCACGGCGGAGGCCGCCGAGTTCGAGAGGTTCGCGCGCGGCGTCCGGCATCCCGTCGTGGGTGAACTGATCGCCCACGCGGAGCCGTTGTCGGACGTCGTGGTCACGCGCAGCACCGTCAACCGGCGGAACTTCTTCGAAAAGGTCACCGCATGGCCGGACGGGTTCGTCGCGCTCGGCGACGCGGTCGCCACGTACAACCCGGTCTACGGGCACGGGATGTCGGTCTCGGCACAGAGCGCCGTGGCCCTGCGTGACAACGTCGCCGCCCATGGCCTCACCGCGCCGGGCCTGGCCCGCCGCGTCCAGCGCGCCGTGTCCCGCCCGGTCTCCGTGGCCTGGGACCTGGCCACCGGCCAGGACATCCTCTATCCCGGAGCAACCGGCAGACAGCCCGGTTCCACGGCACGGCTTCTACGCGGATACGTCGACCGCCTGCTCTTCTCGGCAACGGGCCGCCCGCTGCTCACGAAGGCCTTCCTCGACGTGATCACTCTGTCGGCCCCCCTCACCGAGCTGGTGAAACCAGAGATGATCACAGCCACCGTGCGCGGCCCCGTCCGTACCCCCCTGACGGACCCACCACTGACGGAGCGGGAGAGGAAGGCGGGGTTGGGGGCGGAGGGAGCTCGGTAAGGGCAGGGGCGCGATGTCACGTCGCACTACGCTCACTGGCCTCCTTCAACTCCCGCTCCCCGGCTGGCGAAAGGCCGGCTTCACCCTGCCCCCCACCGGGAGGCAGGCCGTCCCTCAACAGCTCACGCCACCGCTCCCGGCTCCAGTCCGTCGGCCGCGTCGTCGCCATGAAGTCCTCGACGAGCGAGAGAAACCGCACGGGATCGGCGTGGAACGGAAAGTGCCCGGCCCCCTCGAAGATCTCCAGTCGGCTCCCGGGCATCGCGGCGTGCGCCCCGTACGCATGCCGCACCGGCACCACGCTGTCTCGCGACCCCCACATGAGCATGGTGGGCATGCCCTCCGTCAGGTAGCAGCGGTCGAGCATGGTCACGACCTGACCGCGCCAGTCGACGACGGCCCGCAGCGTACGGATGAACGCGCTGCGCGACGTGGCGTCGGGCAGTGCGTCGACGAGCGTGAACAACTCACCGGCGTCCTGCCCGAGATCGGTGTCGAGCAGCCGCATGAGGCGCGCGAAGATGCCTGCCTGCAGCCGCATACCGGGCAGCCGCAGCGTCGACAGCAGCAGATCCGCACCGGGCAGGGACACCGCCCGCAGCACGGGGTTGACCTCGCGCCCGACACCGCCCGCGCTGACCAGGATGAGCCGGTCGGTGCGCTCGGGGAACTGGTAGGCGAACTGCATCGCCACACCGCCGCCGAGCGAGTGGCCGATGAGCGTGGCTCGTTCGATTCCGAGTACGCCGAGGAGATCCCGCATGCCGTTCGCGTAGGCCGCCACCGAATAGTCTGCGCGCGGCTTGTCCGACGCTCCGTGGCCGAGGAGGTCGGGGGCGATGACGGTGTGGCTCCGCGCCAGGGCGGGGATGACGTCCGCCCAGGTGGCGGAGGAGTCTCCTATGCCGTGGATGAGCAGGATCGCGGGGCCTTCGCCGGCGATCCGGTACGCGCGGCGGTAGCCGTGCACGACGCGATGGTGCAGCCGCATGTCTTCGTCGTCGACGGAGCGCAGCCGCCCCGTGCGCTGCTGCGGGCCCCGGCCTGGTTCGCCGAACACGGGCTCGCCTCCGTTCCTTGCAAGTCCCCGAAAAGGCGGTTCTGTTCGGCGGACGGTGGTCGGTCCGCCCGCCTGCCTCGAGCGTAGAGGCCTTACTGCACAAGGGATTTCCGTGAGGTTTCACCTCGGATAAGGCGCCTCCTCCGCCGGGCTTGGTCCGTTGGAGCGGCGGCGGGAACCGGCTGGTCACCAGGTGCATCCCGGGGATTGTCAGTGGTGCAGGGCAAGCTGGGCGGTGACAGAGAGCTGTGCGCCGTTTCGGTACGTCACCGCCCCGGGCTGCGGTACGTCACCTCGGCGGCGCACGGCCGATAGCGACGCGATTCGGGGAGAGCCGACCCATGCAGATGTCCACAGCAGTCCTGACGGGCCACGAGCGCGCCGCAGTCCAGGCCTACCTGCGCCTGCTGCACACCGTCCGCGCCACTCTCGACGCCCCGGCGACCGCGCCGCGGCCGGTGATGGTCCCGGCTGCCGCGCTGGCCGAGGCCGATCATGCGCTGGAGCTGGCCGGGCTCGCGGGGAACGAAAAGGAGTTCTTCGCGTTGGTACGCGGCTGGTGCACCGAGGGTTCCGAGGGCGGCTGACAGGGCGTCACCGGGCAGGTTCCGGGACTCGGCGGCACCTGGCGGTTCACGCCGATGCCTTCGCCGCCGCGTCCACCGGAGCATAGTCCTCCTTCAGCAACCTCAGGTGGGCCCACGACTCGACGGACCGCACGCCCGGGACGGCCCGCAGGGTCTCCAGGAAGGCCAGTTCGCCGTCGGCCGACGGACACGCGGCGGTACCGATGGCGTCGCAGCGCCCGATGCTGCTGGCGAGGTACTCCACCTCCCGCAGGTCGCGGACGGCGGCGAGCGCCTTGTCCGCCAGCTGACCGTCGAGCGTGAGCTGAAAGCCGCACATACGGGTGGCGCCGAGCGCGTCGGGCTGGACGAGCGCACCGATGTGCACCGCGCCCGATTCGAGGAGGCGCAGGACCCGGGTGCGCGTGGCGCTCGTGGACAGGCCGACGGCGGCGCCGAGTTCGGCGAACGGCGTGCGCCCGTCGCGCTGCAGCCGATCCAGCAGGGCGCGGTCGGTGTCGTCGATGGCGGTCGGCTGGTACGGGCCCGGGGGGAAGTGGGCGTGCTGGAGTATCTCGGTGTAAACGGCGGTGTGGGCCTCGCGGACGCCGGGGAGTGCGGCGATCCGGCGTACCGCGCCGGCGAGTGCGGCCTGATCGGCGCTGCGCAGTTCGGTGACGAGCGGGAAGCGGCCGACGACCGCCGAGACGTAGACGGCGTCACGCATGGCGCAGACCTGCTCGGCGACGGGGAGCACGGGGCCGTCGACCGCGACCGCGACGTGGGCGTATGCGGCGAGGCCGAAGACGGAAGGGTGCACGACGCCGGCGATGCTGAGGACCTGGGCGTCGAGCAGCCGCTGCAAGCGGGCGCGGGCGGCCGGGCGGGAGAGCCCGAGCGCCAGCGAGAGCGACTCATAGGTGGCCCGGCCGTCCCGGCGGACCTCTGCGAGCAGCGCCTGGTCGGTGTCGTCGAGCTCGATCTGCGCCATTCGGTCCTCACCTTGTAGGGTCCCCGCGCTCGTGGGCTCCCCACGCTCGTGGGGTCCCCGCCTCCGTAGCCGTGGGGACGGGTCTACATCTTTCAGACACACATGTTTCATCCACGTAAGGATCTGCGGCTGAATTATTTCACCACCGCAACTTCGGAAGTTCACCTCCTACTGTGCTTACGCATCGACTGCAGAACCCGCCTCGAAGAGCCAATCCGGATCACGGGCGGGGCAGTCGGCCCATGGAGCGCACGTCCGTCGGAGGCCTCATGTCACGCTCGCCCGTCCCCTTCTCACGGCGCCAGATCATCTCCCGGGCCTTCTGGGCAGCGGGCGGTGCGCTGGCGGCCCCCGCGCTGCTCACCGCCTGCGGTTCGGGCGGCGGCGACAGCGGCGGCAGCAAGTCCGGCTCGAAGTCGGCCCCCGCGGACGTCGACGCCAAGTGGCCCCGGATCAGATCGCGTCAGGTCGTCGTCTCCGGCTTCGGGGGCGAGACGTACGAGATACGACAGAAGGAGTGTTTCGACCCGTACTCCGAGGTCGCGGGGGCGCGCGTCGTCCAGGCGGCCTGGGACTACGGCAAGTTCCTGTCCATGCTGGAGAGTTCGAGCCCGGAATGGGACCTGATCGACTTCGACGGGTACTCCGTCGCCGGCCTGATCACCTCCGGGAAGGCGCCGGGCAAGCTGGCCGACTGGGTGCGCCGCTGCGACCTGGTGCCGAAGGCCTACCAGGACTACTGCGCGGGCGGCTACGCATGGAGCCAGGTCATGGGCTGGTCGACCAAGCTCGACGCTACGCCGAGCAGTTGGGCCGACTTCTTCGACACCAAGAAGTTCCCGGGCAAGCGCGCCTTCCCCAAGTCCCTCTACATGGGGGTCTTCGAACTGGCCCTGCTCGCGGACGGGGTACCCAAGGACAAGATCTATCCCCTCGACTTCGAGCGCGCCATCGCGAAGCTGAACGAGCTCAAGCCGCACATGGTCTTCTACGACACCTACGCGCAGGGCCAGCAGTACATGGCCCAGGGCAGCACGTCGATGATCGCCACCTCCAGCGCGCGCATGATCCAGCTGAAGAACGACGGCAAGCCGGTGGACTTCACCTTCCAGGACGCGATGCTCTACCCCTGGAGCTCGTTCACGATGCCGCAGAAGCCGCAGCACGCGGACGCCGCGAACGCCCTGCTCGACTACATGTCGACACCCGAGCAGCAGGCCCTGATGTCGAAGAAGATCTACCTCGGCCCGGTCGTCTCCAAGGCTCTCGACCTGCTCACCGACAAGGAGCTCGAGCTCACCCCGAGCGCCCCGGACAACGTGGCCAAACAGCTCAGCGTCGACGTCGACTACCTCGGCAAGAAGGACGCCGAGTACGTGGAGAAGTTCACGAACTGGGTGGGCGCATGACGACCGTACTCGACAAGCCACCCCAGCCGTCCGCTTCCCCTTCCCCGGACACCAGGCGCCCACGCGCGCGTGGTGCAGGGGGCAGCGGTGCGCGATGGCTCTTCCTGCCGCCGCTCGCCCTGCTGCTGCTCGGGCTCGCCGGTCCGCTGGTCGCCGTGGTCGTCGCGGGCAGCGAGGACCACGGCCCCGCCGGGATGTTCACGGAGCCGTTCCGCAACGCCCTGTTCCTGCGCGCGGCGTGGCGCACGCTGTGGATGGCGGCGCTCGTGACCCTGTGCACGGGCGTCTTCGGTGTGCTGTACGCCCTCGCGCTGGGCCTGGCTCGCAGGGCGCTGAGCCATGTCCTGTTCGGCGTGCTCTTCCTGACGTTCTGGATATCGCTGCTCGTCAGGACGTACGGCTGGGTGCTGATGCTGCAGCCGCAGGGCGTACTGGACGGGCTGGCGAAGACGCTCGGGCTTTCGGAGGACGGGCTCGGCCTCTACCAGACCCTGCCCGGACTGATCCCGGCGATGGTGCACATCATGCTGCCGTACATGGTGCTGCCCGTGTACGCGGGCCTGCGCTCCCTGGATCCCGCGCAGCTGCGGGCCGCGCGCAGTCTGGGCGCGGGAGAGTGGCTGGTCATGCGCACGGTGGTGCTGCCCGCGCTGCGGCCGGGGGCTGCGGCCGGGGCGGTCATCGTCTTCGTGATGTCGCTGGGCTTCTATGTGACGCCCGCGTTCCTCGGCGGTCCGGGCAGCCAGGTGACGGCGACCGTCATCGGCACGGAGTTCGGCCGGATGCAGAGCCTCGGCGGGGCGGCGGCGATGGGTGTGGTGCTGCTGGTGGCGACGCTGGGGCTGTATGTCGTGGCCGACCGGTTCCTCAGGATCAGCGAGCAGTGGGAGCGGGTGTGACGGACGACGAACTGCGCACCGCCTTCCGCCGACTGTCACCGTGGGTGAACGGCGCCGGAGTGCTCATCGCGATCTTCCTGATCGCGCCGCTGCTTGCGATCCTCCCGATCGCGTTCAGCGCGGACCGCTATCTGACCTTTCCGCCGTCCGGACTGTCGACGCGCTGGCTGACGGAGGTGTTCACCAGTTCCGACTGGCAGGCGGCGTTCACGCAGTCGCTCTCCACCGCGGGGACGGCGACCGTGATCGCTGTGGTGGCGGGTACCGGCGCCGCGCTGGCACTGCCCCGCATGCGCCACGGTGCGCGACTGCTGCGGACCGCCATGCTGGCCCCGATGGTCGTGCCGCCGCTGGTGCTGGCGCTCGGCCTGTATCTGGCGATCGACGACCTGGGCGGCAGTGCGGGCATCCGCACCCTGATCCTGGGCCAGGCCACTCTCGCGGCACCGCTGGTATGCCTGTCCGTGTCGGCGGGGCTCGCCAAGATCGACCCCGCACTGTCGCGCGCCGCGCGGAGCCTGGGCCACGGCTGGCCCTCGGTACTGCTGCGGGTCGAACTGCCCCTGGTGGCACGGAGCATCGCCGGGTCCGCGGTGCTGTCCTTCGGGCTCTGCTTCGACGAGTCCGTCCTGTCCTACTACCTGAGCCCGCCGGGCGAGGAGACCCTCCCCACGCTGCTGTGGCTCGAGGCGGGCCAGCAGGCCTCGCCCGCCATCGCCGCCGTCAGCACGCTCGTGATGGGCATGGCCGTGGCGCTGCTCGGCCTCATGGTGCTGCTGACCGGCACGCGGAGCACGAGGACTGCGAAGAGTAAGAGGAGGATGTCATGAGCGTGTCCGTCGAGATCGACGCCCTGAACGTGCACCTGGGGGGCGCACCGATCCTGCGTGACGTCACCCTCACCGTCCCCGCAGGTTCGTTCGTCACTCTGCTCGGCCCCAGCGGCAGCGGCAAGACGACCACACTGAACGTGCTCGCCGGGTTCACCGCACCCACCTCGGGCAGCGTGCTGCTCGGCGGCCGCCCGCTGACCGGCGTACCGCCCGAGAAGCGCGACATCGGCGTGGTGTTCCAGAACTACGCGCTGTTCCCGCACCGAACCGTGGCGCAGAACGTCGAATTCCCCCTGCTCGCCCGAAGGATGCCCAAGGAGCAGCGGCGCGAGCGGGTGGCGCGGGCGTTGGAGCTGGTGCGCCTGCCCGAGGTGGGTGGGCGCCGGGTGCAGTCGCTCAGCGGTGGCCAGCAGCAGCGCATCGCCCTGGCCCGCGCGCTGGTGTACGAGCCTGCGCTGCTGCTCCTCGACGAGCCGCTCGCCGCGCTCGACAAGCAGCTGCGGGAGGCCATGCAGTACGAACTCGGGCGCATCCAGCGGGAGACCGGCACCACCACCGTGGCCGTCACCCACGACCAGACGGAAGCGCTCTCCATGTCCGACCTGGTGGCCATCATGAACGGCGGCCGCATCGAGCAGATCGGCACGCCGGAGGAGGTCTACCACCGTCCGGCGACGCCGTTCGTGGCGCAGTTCCTGGGCGAGGCCAATCTGCTGCCCGTCAGTGGTGGTCGGGTGGAAGCGCTCTCGCTGCCGGTGGACGGAGCATCCGACGGCTCCACGGTGATCCGCCCGGAGGACCTGGCGCTCACCAGTGATCCCGACGCGGCGGGTGCGGTGCCGGCGACGGTGGACGGCGTGGTCTTCCAGGGGCCGCGCAGCCGGGTCACGGTGACGGTGGCCGGGTGCGCGGAGCCGCTGGTGGTGACGGTCCCGGCCGGTACGGACGTACCGGGTGCGGGGGACGAGGTCGGCGTGCGGTACTGCGGCGGCGGTGCGCGCACTCTCATGGAGCCGCCCCCGCCCACCGAACCGCCGGAACCGTCCAAGTCCGCGAGCGAGGCGATCTCCGCAGCTCCGGGGGCCGCCCTGTGACCCGGACGCTGTCCGTCTTCCAGTCGCTGTGGGCGATGGAGGGCCTGCCCTGGCGCGCCTCGCGTCCCTGGACCCTCCCGGAGCGCATCCAGCGGATCGCGGACGCCGGTTTCGCGGGTGTAGGCCTCGACCTGTACGCACGTGAGGCACCGGCCGCGGCGGAGGTGGCACCCCTGCTGCGCACGGCAGGACTGCGCTCCCTGGTCACCGCGTTCGTCAACGACCGGACACCGCTCGCCGCGAGCCTGGAGTACGCGGCCGAGGTGGGCGCCGAACTCGTGGTGGTCTGCGGCCAGGTGTTCCCCGACGATCCCGCCGAGGCCGCCGAACTCGTACGCGGCTGGCGGAAGGAGACGGAGGCGGCGGGTTTCGCCTTCCACCTGGAGACGCACCGCTACACGCTCACCAACGATCTCGCCTTCACCCACCGGCTCGTAGCGGAGCTGCCGGATGTCGCGCTCTCCCTGGACCTGTCGCACTACGTCGTCGGCAACGAACTTCCGGACACGTCCGACGCGCGCGTGGACGGCATGATCGGCCGCCTGCTGGGCCAGGGCGCCTCGCTGCAGGGCCGGGTCGCCACCCGCGAACAGGTGCAGGTCCCGCTGGAGTTCACGCAGCACGCGGCGCAGGTGGAGCGGTTCCGCGGCTGGTGGCTGCAGGCCATGCGGTCCTGGCGCACACGCGCGGGAGACGCGGACGATCTGGTCTTCCTCTGCGAGCTCGGTACGACTCCGTACGCCATCACCGGCGCGGACGGCGAGGAGCTGTCCGACCGCTGGCACGAGGCGCTGCTGCTGAAAGCGTGGGCGGAGGAGCTGTTCGCCGCATCGGCTTCGAAGAGTTCGGCTGCTGCAGAGGAGGCATCGTGAGCGTACGCGAGGCGTCGGGCCCTCTCGACGGGCGGCCGGTGGGCAGCAGCATCCTTCCCGCCTCCGCCTACACCGACCAGGAGGTCTTCGACACCGAACGGCGGCTGATCTTCGAACGGCAGTGGGTGTGGGCCGGTTTCACGCACTGGGTGGCCGAACCGGGCAGCTCCCGGCCGGTCAGCGTGGCGGGCCGCCCCCTCCTGCTGGTCCGTGACCGCGAAGGCACCCTGCGGGTCTTCCACAACATCTGCCGGCACCGCGGCATCGTGCTGTCCGAGCAGCCGAGCACCCGCGGTCGGCTGCGCTGCCCGTACCACTTCTGGACGTACAACCTGGACGGTTCTCTGTGCGGCACGCCGTACTGGGACCGTACGAAGGGCTCGGGCCCGGAACCGGAGGTGCGGGACCGCCTCGGCCTGCTGCCGGTGCCGCACAGCGAGTGGGCCGGGATGGTGTTCGTGCATCTCGGCGAACCCGCCGAGTCGGCCGAGGACCTGCTCGCCCCGCTGGCCGACCGGTGGGCGCCGTACGACCTCGCCTCGCTGCATCTCGCCGAGGAGCGGCGCTACGACGTCGATGCCAACTGGAAGCTGGTGGTGGAGAACTTCCTGGACTTCTACCATCTGCCGTTCGTCCATCCGCAGGTCGGACCGGCGGCGACGCTCCTCGACATCGAGGACCAGGTGCTGTCGGAGACGGTCGTCGGCGGCTACTACCCGCGGGGCGCGAGCGCCAAGGCGTCCGGGCAGGCCGCGGCGGGCGGCTCGGGCGAGCCGGCGCTGCCGCTGCTCGGCGAGGTCCCGGAGGGCTTGCGGGACCGGCAGGACATCTTCTGCGTGTTCCCGAATGCCCTGCTGTTCATCGAGCCGGACTTCTACCAGGTCATCGCCCTGGAGCCGGTGGCGCCCGACCGGACAGTGGAGCACATGGCGGTGTTCGTGGCGGCGCAGGCCGCCGACGCGGCGTATGACACGGCCCGCAAGAAGCTGTGCGACGTGCTCTTCGAGGTCAACGACCAGGACCTGCCGGTGCTGCGCTCGCTCCAGCAGGGCCGCCACTCCCCCGCCGCGGACCGCAACCACCTCGTACCGCACTGGGACCAGATCACCGCCCGCTTCCAGCATCTGATCGCCGACGCCGTGGCGAAGGGAGCCACGGCGAACGCCCCCATGGCAAGCACCCTGGCGAAGAAGGAGCCCTGACATGGATACGGACTTCACCGAGCTGCCCGTCGTCGACGCGTCCGGACTGTTCCACGGTGACCCGGCCGGGCAGCGCGAGGTCGCCGGACAGCTGGGCCGCGCCGCCCGCGAGGTCGGGTTCATGTACGTCTCGGGGCACGGCATCGCCCCGGAGCTCTTCGACGGTCTCCTCGACGCCGCCCGCCGCTTCTTCGCCCTCTCCCACGAGGAGAAGATGCGCAGCTGGATCGGCCACTCGCGCAACCACCGCGGTTATGTCCCGGAGGGCGAGGAGGTGTTCGCGCAGGGCACCGCCGACCGCAAGGAGGTCTTCGGGCTGGCCCTGGATCTGCCGCTCGACGATCCGGACGTCCGGGCGGGCACCCCGCTGCTCGGCCCCAACGTGTGGCCGGAGCTCGACGGCTTCCGCGAGGCCGCGACGGCGTACTACGAAGCGGTGCTGGCCTTCGGGCAGCTGCTGTTCCGGGCCTTCGCGGTGGCGCTGGGCGAGGAGCCGGACACCTTCAGCCGGTACGCGACGAAGGCGCCGAGCGGGCTGCGGCTGATCCACTATCCGTACGACGAGACCGCCGTGGACCGGCCGGGCATCGGCGCGCACACGGACTACGAGTGCTTCACGCTGCTGCGACCGACAGGCCCCGGCCTCGAGGTACTCAACGGCGCGGGCGAGTGGATCGACGTACCGCCGCTCGGGGACGCGTTCGTCGTCAACATCGGCGACATGCTGGAGCTGTGGACCAACGGTGAGTTCGTCTCCACCACCCACCGGGTGCGGCGGGTCAGCGAGGAGCGGTACTCCTTCCCGCTCTTCTTCAACGTCGACTACCACACGCGCGTCGATCCGCTGCCGCGCTTCGTCACCCCGGACCGTCCTGCCCGCCCGGGCCTGGTGGCCGGGGAGCACCTGTGGTCGCAAGTGCTGCAGATCTACGGCTATTTGAAGGACCGCAGGGCGGCGGGCGAGCTGACGCTGCCTGAGAGCGCTCTCGCCCTGTCCTCGGGATTCGGGCGCGAGTTGGGTGACTGAGCCGGTGCTGGAGCCGGGTGACTGAGCCGGTGCGGTCCGCGCCTCCGCTCCGTCGCCCCCTGACGTGCCACGAGGCGGAACTCGATCTTCGTCGCACAGGGTGCTGGCCTAGAGTGGTGCCGTGTCATCCGGAAACGCCGTGGTCGCGCGCAACGTGCGCATCCTCAGAGAGCAGCGGGGCCTGTCGCTGGCCGAGCTGGCCCGTCAGGCCGGCCTGGCCAAGCAGACGCTGTCGAAGCTGGAGCAGGGCACCGGAAACCCCACCGTCGACACGCTGTTCTCCATCGCCGGCGCCCTCGGTGTTCCCGTGACCCGGCTGGTCGCCGACCGCGAGCAGGTCATGACGGTGCAGCGGGCCGACACCGTGGTCTGGCATGAGCACACCGGATACGAGAGCCGGAGCCTGGACCATGTGTACGGCTCCGGTGTGATCGAGAACTACCTGGTGCGCATCGGTTCCGGCCGTAGTGGCGAGTCGGGCGGCCGGTCCGATGCGCACCCCGTGGGCACGCTGGAGCATCTCTACGTGATCAGCGGTCGCGTACGGGTGGGTCCGGTGGACAGCCCGGTCGAACTCTCCGCCGGTGACTTCGTCCGCTATCCCGGCGACCGGCCGCACCTCTACGAGTCCCTGAGCGGGGAAAGCCTCGTGCACATCGTGGTCAGCGTGCCGCGCGTGCAGCCCGGCACCGGCGGGAACGGCGTCGCGGGCACCCACGGCAGTGAGCAGCACACCGAGGAGCGCGCGGAGCACTGAGTGCCGGGCGCGCCCCCGCGTTCGCCGTGCCGAGAGATCACCCGGCCAACGACCGCTCGGACACCGAACGGCATCCACCGCGGGCCTTGTCCTTCCGGCCCTGGTCCACCGCCTGCGCGCTGCGGGCCCTGCCCGCCGCCTGCGCACCGGCCAGGGCCCGCGACGCTTCGTAGGCGACCCGGCGGAGCGCCGGGGCGAGGCGGTGCACCTCGAAGCGGTGCGCGGCGCCCGCGACGGAGAGCGCGGCCACCGGACGTCCGGCGGCCCCCATGACGGGCACCGCGACGCAGGCCAGACCGTGTACCGCTTCCTCGCGGTCGTAGGCGATCCCGTCCCGCCTGACACGCGCGAGCTCCGCGCGCAGGAGCTCGGGGTCGGTGATGGTGTGGTCGGTATGGGCCGTCAGTCCCTGCGCGATGGCCCGCTCGGCCGCGTCGTGGTCGAAGGCGAGCAGCGCCTTGCCGACGCCCGTGCAGGACGCCGGCATCCGCGCGCCGATCCTCGAGGGGGTGTGCGTCGGGCGGTGCCCCTGGATCTTGTTGACGTACACGATCTCGGTGTCGTGGAGGACGGCCAGGTGCACGGTTTCGTGCGTCAGCTCGTACAGGTCCGCGAGGTAGGGCAGCAGCCGTTCGCGCACTACGAGCGTGGTGGGGCCGTAGACGCGCGTACCGATGTCGAAGAGCCGGGGGGCCAGCCGGTAGTTGCTGCCCACCCGCTCGACCACGTCGTTGCGCTGCAGGATGCCGAGCAGCCGGAACGCCGTGGACTTGGTCAGCTGCGTGCGCCGGGCCAGTTCGCTGACGCCGATCCCGTCGTCGTACTCGGCCATCGATGTCAGGAGGGTGAGGGCCTTGTCCACGGCGGTCTGCTGGTCCGGCTCCCCCTCCATGGGGCGTTCGGCCGGCTGGGTGGTGGTGGTGTGGTCAAGCATGTGTGCGGCCTCCGGTGCTGCGGCTCCGACCATCTCAGTGGACGTGCGTCCACTTTAGGTGACTCACGGCACTCTGTATAGGGAGTGTGGCCTGACACACGCAAACCGGACCGCGAGGAAGATCGCACAGTGCGCCCGCTGCCACCGCCAGGCCGCAGGCAGCGCTCTTTGCGTCTTCCTATCGATTCGGACGCGAGTTGAGTGACCGCACCAGTGCGGACCGTATTCTTCCTGTAGGCATCACCCATACGCATTGCGGGTGTTCTGCGCTGCCTTTCGTCCGGCGCAGGGCGGCCGCTGTGCGGGAGGTCTGACGCACGGCGCCGCCGTGCGCGGGAAGGAGGCGGGCGAGTGCAGGAGGTCAGCCTCCCGCGTCTGGTGGAGCCCCTGCGCTCGGGCGGACTCGCGGACTCCGTCTTCCAAGTCGCCGAACAAACGCCGGAGTTCGTGCAGTTATCGCGCCGCTCGGAGAGGTGGCCGCACGAGTGGTACCCGGTGACGTCGGCCGAGTTCCGCGACGAGGTGCTGGCCGTCGCCAAGGGGTTCATCGCCAGCGGCATCCGCTCCGGCGACCGGGTCGCGCTGATGTCCCGCACACGCTACGAGTGGACGCTGCTGACGTACGCCCTGTGGACCATCGGCGCCCGCGTCGTACCCGTCTATCCGACCTCGTCGTCGGAGCAGGTGCGCTGGATCCTGGACGACACGCAGGCGACGGCGATCGTGGTCGAGCACGAGGACCATGCGATGACGGTCGGTGCGATCTGCGGCTCCGTGCCGCGGCTGGCCCACATGTGGCAGCTGGACGCCGGCGGAGTGCGCCGGCTGGTCGAGGCCGGTCAGGACATCCCGGACGACATGGTCACCCGGCAGCGCGCATCGGTCCAGCCGCAGCACATCGCCGCGATCCTCTACACGTCCGGCACCACGGGACGCCCCCGAGGCTGCCTGCTCACCCATGCGAACCTGGCCGCCGAGTGCGACACGCTCATCACGGGCTGGCGCGAGCTCGTCGCCGAGCCGGGCGAGGAGCCGTCGATCCTCACCTTCCTGCCGGTCGCGCACTGCTACGGGATCATGGTGGTGGCCTGCTGCCTGCGCGGCGGCATCCGGCTCGGCCACCAGCCCGACATGGCGCCCGAGGCACTACTGGCCGCGCTCGAGTCGTTCCGCCCGACGTTCCTGTTCGCCGTCCCTTACATCTTCGAGAAGATCTTCCAGCGCGCCCGGCTCACCGCCGAGGAGGCGGGCAGGCTCGCCGTGTTCGACAAGGCCGCGGACGTCGCCGCCCGCTACGCGGAGGCCCTGGAGCGGCAGGCCCTCGGCAAGGGGCATGGCCCCGGCCCGGCGCTGAGAATGCAGCACGCGCTGTACGAGCACGCGGTCTACGCGCGGATAAGGGCCGTGCTCGGCGGCCGCGTGCGGTACGCCGTGTCCGGCGGTTCGACGCTGCACCGCCACCTGGGCCTGTTCTTCGCCGGTGCCGGCATCACGGTCTACGAAGGCTACGGCCTCACCGAGACGTCCGCCGCGGTGACCGCACAGCCCGTGCACCGCGTCAGATTCGGCACCGTCGGCAAGCCGATGCCGGGCAACACGGTGCACATCGCGCCGGACGGCGAGGTGTGGGTGCGCGGCGACGTCGTCTTCCTCGGCTACCTCAACAACCGCGAGACCACGGAGCAGATGCTCCGGGACGGCTGGCTCGCGACCGGTGACGTGGGATACCTCGACGAGGACGGCTACCTCGTCATCACGGGCCGCAAGAAGGACATCATCATCACCAGCGGCGGCAAGAGCGTGGCCCCGCTGGCCCTGGAGGAGCAGCTGCGGGAAGACCCGATGGTCTCCCAGTGCCTGGTCGTCGGCGACAACCAGCCGTACGTCGCGGCGCTCATCACGCTCGACCCGCAGGCCGTGACCAACTGGCGGAAGCTGGCGGGCAAAACACCGGCGAGTCCCGAAACGATGACGGACGACGCCGACCTGCGGGCACTGATCCAGCGAACCGTCACGCGCGTCAACACCGGGGTCTCGCGGGCGGAGTCCATCCGCGCATTCCGCATCCTGCCGCAGGAGTTCAGTGCCTCGAACGGCTTCATGACGCCGTCTCTGAAGCTGCGGCGCAGCGCGATCGTGACCGCGTTCAAGCGGGAGATCGACGACCTGTACGCCCGGAACCGGTGACTCCGCCCTGCTCCCTGAAGAACGGACCGTGGCCAGCGATTTCTTAACATGCACGTAGCAGCACGACGGGCGCCGGAGCCCTATGATCGCCCCAACACACACGGGCTGCCGCGACACCTCCTCTTCATGCGACGGTTCCGTGCCCCTCATCTCCCCTGGCCGGGTTCGGCCCGCTGCGCCGTGCCCTGCCCTGCCCCTGGAAGGCGGCCTGAATGATCTCTCGCGTACGCGTCTGGCTCAACCGCACGTACGCGGAGAACGCCTTCTTCATGGATCAGCTACGGTCCAATCCGCATGGCACACGGGTCGAGATCCATGCCACCCACGGCGACCCCGACTCGCCGGTCCTGGCCGCCGCGGACACCGCTGCACTCGAGCCCGAGGGCCTGTCCCGCGCCGCATACGTCGAATACGCGCTGGCGCAGTGCGCTCAGCACGCGATCGACGTCTTCGTGCCGGTGCTGCACCAGGGGGTCATCGCGGCGCACCGCGAGGAGTTCGCCGCCCTCGGCACCGTGCTGCTTACCCCGCCGGCCGAGGCGATCGCCACCTTCCAGGACAAGGCCGCCGCCTATGAAGCGGCGTCGACCGCGGGGGTTCCGGTGCCGCCGTGGTGGCGGGTGCGCACCGAGGACGAGCTGGTCGCGGCCGTCGAGGCGATCGAGGCGACGGGCCACAAGGCATGCTTCAAGCCCGCGGCAGGGGCGGGCGGAGTCGGCTTCCGCGTGATCACGCGCTCCCCGTTCTCGCTGATGCACCTGACCGGTTTCCCCAGCTCGTACGTCCCGCTGAACCTGGTCGTCGACGCCCTGCGGCACGCGGACGAGCCCGTGGACTGGCTGGTGATGCCGCGCTTGGACGAGCCCGAGGTGTCCGTCGACTGCCTCACCGGTCCTGACGGCCGGGTCCGTATGGCGGTGGGCCGCACCAAGCACGGGCGGCGCCGCGGCTTCACGCTCCACCCGTCGTGGATCGAGCCGTCCCGCCGCCTCGCCGAGACCTTCGGGCTGCACTGGCTCACCAACATCCAGTACCGCCTTTATGACGGCGATCCGGTCCTCATGGACGTCAACACCCGCCCGGCGGGCGGCCTGCACCAGCTCTCCCAGTGCGGGCTGAACGTCCCGTGGTCCGCGGTCCGCCTGGCGCTCGGCGAGGACCCCGGCGATCTGACGCCGGACTTCCTGGGCCCGGACTACGCGGTGGTCGCCGGGCCCCGGCCGCTGCGTCCGGTGACGATCCCTCAGCAGCGGACGGACTCGCTGCCGGTGGTACCGGCGCCCTCGGGGCCGGTTGCCGATGAGGCACCGGCTGCCGCTGCCGCGGTGGCACCGGCTGCCGCCGTCACCCCGGCGGACGCGGGTCTGCCGATCGCCTGAGTCAGCGCCCCGGCCGCAGAGCGTGCTGCGCGGCCAGGCGTACGGGGGCGTTCTGGGCGCCGTAGCCGCGGTAGCCCCCGTCGCGCTGGACGAGCTCGAAGAAGACGCGCCCGACGGTCTCGGTGTAGCAGTGGCGGAATTCGCCGTGCTCGTCACGGTCGTAGAGGATGCCGAGTTCGCGGAAGGTCTCCAGCTCGCCGGGGGCGAACTCGTAGCGGGCCGCCAGGTCGTCGTAGTAGTTGGCGGGCACCGGCAGGAGCCGGCCTCCGGCCTCCCGGGTCCGGCGGACGGCGGTGACGATGTCGTCGACGGCGAACGCGATGTGCTGCGCGCGCCCGCCCTCCTCGGTGGGGGCGGGTCCAACGCCGAGCGCGATCCGCACGCTGCCGTCGGGGGTGGTAACGGCGCGGCTGCGCAGCAGTCCGTACGGGTCGGCGACGTCGACGCTCTCCTGCGCCTGGAGCCCGAGCACGCTGCGGTGGAAGAGGGCGGCCTCGTCGAACTGGTGCCAGGGCTGGGTGAGCGCCAGATGGTCGATGCCGCGGACCCCTCTGCCCGCCGCGGGGGCGTGGTCGACGGGCGTGAAGTCATCGATCCAGCTGGGGAGTTCGGGCTGGATGGGGGTACCTCCCTGCTCGAGCGAAGCCGAGAGCTTGGGGGAGGCGCAGAAGAACAGCTGTGTGCCGTCGGGGACGGCCACCGCGTCGAGCGGCGCGTCCTCGGGCGCGCGGCGGCGCGGCAGCACGGGAGCGAGGAGGGCCTCGGCGCGCCGGGCGGCGGCGGCCGGGTCCGGGGACTCCAGGCCGATGGCGGCGAGTGAGAGCGCTTCCCGCCTGCCGCCGGTGGTTCCGGTGTTGAGAAGAATGCGGGCGTCGCCCTGCTGCCACAGCTCCACCGGCTTGCTGCGGTGCCTGGCGGTGCGGGTGAAGCCCAGCGCGCCGAGCAGCGCGGAGGCCGGTTCGGCATCGGGCGTGACGAGTTCGGCGAAGGCGACTCCGGTGGGCACGACCGGGGCCGGCGGGGCGGCCAGACCGGTGGCCTCCTGCAGGACGATCAGTGAGCGCTGCGCGTCGATCGCGGTCGGGCGCGCGTCGGCCTGCCGGAAGACGTCGTTGAACACCTCCAGCGAGAGCGGCCCCTGATAACCGGCACGCACCACATGGCCGAGGAACCCGGCGACGTCGAAGCCGCCCTGCCCCGGGAAGCAGCGGTAGTGGCGGCTCCACTGCAGCACGTCCATGGCCATCAGCGGGGCGTCGGCCAGCTGCAGAAAGAAGATCTTGTCACCCGGGATGTCCTCGATTGCCTTGGGGTCGGAGCCGCGGGCGAGGATGTGGAAGCTGTCCAGGCAGGTGCCGAGCGCCGGGTGGTCGGCGGCCTCGACGATGCGCCAGGCGTGGTCGTACGTGTTGACGTGGCGGCCCCATGCGAGCGCCTCGTAGGCGACGCGGATGCCGTACTCGTCCGCCAGCTCGGCGAGCCGGCGCAGCTGGGCGGCGGCGAGCGCGTCGTCGTCCACGGCGAGCGGCGAGACGTTGGAGCACACGAGCACCGTGTCGGCGCCCAGCCGCCGCATCAGCCGGAACTTGTGCTCGGCCCGGCGCAGGTTGCGGTCGAACTCCTCCTCCGGGACGGCCTCGATGTCGCGCATCGGCTGGTAGAGGTCGATGGTGAGGCCGAGGTCGGCCGTGCGGGCGCGGATCTCCTCCGGCGTGAGGGGGCTGGCGAGCAGATCGTTCTCGAAGATCTCCACGCCGTCGAAGCCGGCGCGTGCCGCCGCGGTGAGTTTCTCGGTGAGGGGGCCGCTGAGCGAGACGGTGGCGATGGACGTGCGCACGGCGGTGCTCCTTCGGGGTCGGTGCTGTGTCGGGTCTGCCGCGGAAGCCGTGTCGGGGTTGGCTGGGAGCCGTGTCGGGTTTGCCTGGGAGCCGTGTCGGGTTCGCCGTGTAAGCCGGGTCGGGTTCGCCTGGCTGCCGTGTCAGGCGTGGGCTTCGGCGGCGCCCGCCAGCTCCGCGATGTCGGCGAGCATCCGGGCGCTGTCGGGCTCCCTGCCGGTGAACAGCCGGAACGCGTCGACGGCCTGGAAGACGGCCATGCCGCCGCCGTCGAGCGTGGCGCAGCCGAGCGCACGGGCGGTGCGCAGCAGCTCCGTCTCCAGCGGCCGGTAGACCACCTCGGCGATCCACAGACCGGGGTGGAGCAGCTCGGCCGCGAACGGCAGTCCGGGGTGCGCGGCCATGCCGGTGGGGGTGGCGTGCACGAGGCCGTCGCTGCCCGCGACGAGTGCCCGGAGGCTGTCCGGGGCGGCGGCCGTCGCGCGCCCCTCACCGAAGTGGCGGTTGAGGGAGGCCGCCAGGTCGGCCGCCCGGTCCGGCAGCGCGTCGACGACGGTGAGCTGTCCGGCTCCCAAGGTCAGCACGGCGTGCGCCACTGCGGCGCCCGCGCCACCCGCACCCAGCTGCACGACCCGGTCGAGCGAGGCGTCCGGCAGGCCACGGGCGAACGAGGCGGCGAAACCCGTGACGTCGGTGTTGTGCCCGACGGCGCGGCCTTCCTCGAAGACGACGGTGTTGACCGCGCCGAGGGCCTCGGCCCCCGGTGAGAGCGCGTCGAGGTGCTCGATGACGAGCTGCTTGCACGGGTGGGTGATGTTCAGCCCGTCGTAGCCCAGGTCGCGGGCGGCCCGGAGCAGGTCGCCGACCTTGTCGGGCGTGACACCGAGTACGTCGATGTCGATCAGGCGGTAGAGGTAGCGCAGGCCTTGGCGGTCGGCCTCACGCTCATGGAGGGCGGGGCTGAGCGAGGGCCCGATGCCGGCGCCGATCAGGCCGATGAGGAAGGAGTCCTGGGTCCTGGGTGCCATCGCTGGTGCCTCTCGCCTTCCGACGTAATGTACGAACTGGTTCGTTAGTCATATCAGGCAGCCGTCCCGACAGGAAGACCTCTCCGGAAACCCACGAGGCTCCGCGGACGGGAGATCTCCACAACCCACGGGCCGGGACCGGCTTCTACAATCGCCAGCATCGGACGGTCCAAGCCCGCCCCGCACCGGCGCCTCACCCCGAAGGAACCAACCCGATGACCACTGTCGAAGAACCGGCCCGACCCGACGGACGCATCCGCGACGCCGCCCGCACCAAGGCCGAGATCCTCGATGTGGCGACCCAGGAGTTCGCCCGCGTCGGGTACGCAGGGGCCCGCGTGGACGAGATCGCGGCCCGCACCCGCACCACGAAGCGGATGATCTACTACTACTTCGGCGGCAAGGAGCAGCTGTTCACGGCCGTACTGGAGCGCGCGTACTCGGTGATCCGGCAGGCCGAGCAGGAACTCGACGTCGAGCATCTCGACCCGGTCGCGGCCATCCGCCGGCTGGCCGAGCTCACCTTCGACCACCACGAGGCGCACCCCGACTTCATCCGGCTTGTCAGCATCGAGAACATCCACGAGGCCGAGCACATCGCGTCATCCGAGGCGCTCGGCAAGCTCAGCTCGCCCGCGATCGAGGTGATCGCGCGGATCCTCGACTCGGGCCGCAAGTCGGGCCTGTTCACCGCCGACGTCGACGCGGTGGACCTGCACGCGATGATCAGCTCGTTCTGCTTCTTCCGGGTCGCCAACCGGCACACGTTCGGCGCCCTCTTCGGCCGCGACCTGGTCGCCGCGGACCAGCGGGAGCACTACCGGAACATGCTCGGCGACATGGTCATCGCCTACCTCACGGCGGACCGCTCGGCGGGCTGAGCACCGGATCTGCACCCGGCCGGCACGGGACCAGTTTCTGCCGGGCCCCTTGACAGGCGCGATACACGGGCGCAACATCCGTAGCCACTCGCTATTAACTATCCAGTGAGTTAATCACCCGCCTTCCGACCGGAGCGCCGGTGACAGCCGACCCCAGACCCTCAGGGCCCGGCAACTTTCCCCTCACCCGCTCTACCCTTCTCCCGGAAGCCCCCAAGGAGCCGCCGTGACCGTCCCCGACGCCCACCAGGGCCAGCCGCGTAAGGCAGCACTCGCTGCCTGGATAGGCAGCGCCCTGGAGTACTACGACTTCTTCATCTACGGCAGCGCCGCCGCGCTGATCTTCCCGAAGGTCTTCTTCGACGAGTCGGACCCGGCCACCGCGACCCTGCTGTCGCTGGCCACCTTCGGCGTCGCGTACGCGGCCCGGCCGATCGGCGCGCTCTTCCTGGGCCATTTCGGAGACCGCCTGGGCCGCAAGAAGATCATGGTCTTCACGCTGATCCTGATGGGCCTGTCCACGTTCCTCATCGGCTGTCTGCCGACGAGGGCGCAGGTCGGCACCCTCGCCCCCGTCCTCCTCGTGCTGTGCCGCGTCCTGCAGGGCATCTCGGCCGCGGGCGAGCAGGCGAGCGCGAACTCCATGACCTTGGAACACGCACCGGCACACCGCCGCGGCTACTTCACCAGCTTCACGCTCAACGGCACCCAGGCGGGCCAGCTCCTCGCCACCCTCGCCTTCATCCCGATCGCCGCCCTGCCCGAGGACCAGCTGCTGAGCTGGGGCTGGCGCATCCCGTTCTGGCTCAGCGTCGTCGTCGCCGTGGTCGGCTACGTCATTCGCCGCACGCTCGAGGAGACGCCCGCCTTCACCCAGCAGGCCGCGACCGAGGGCGTGGTCAAGCTTCCGCTGCTTGTGCTGTTGCGCGAGCACTGGGCGGATGTGCTGCGTGTGATCGCCGGCGCCCTGGTCGCCTCGGTCAGCACGATCTTCACCGTCTGGGCACTCGCCTACGCGACCAGCGACTCCGTCGGTCTGGACCGCTCGAACATGCTGTGGGTGAGCGCGCTCGCCAACCTGGTCGCCCTCGCCGCCATCCCGCTGTGGGCCAAGCTCTCCGACCGCATCGGCCGCAAGCCCGTGTTCCTGACCGGCGCGGCCGGCAGCGCGATCATGATGTTCGCCTACCTCTGGGCCATCTCCACCGGCTCGTACCCGCTGGTCCTGATCCTCGGCGTCGCCACCTTCGGCATCGTCTACAGCGCCGCCAACGGCATCTGGCCGTCCTTCTACGGCGAGATGTTCTCCACCCGCGTACGGCTGTCGGGCATGGCCATCGGTACGCAGATCGGGTTCGCCGTCGCCGGGTTCGCCGTGACGTTCGCGGCCGAGATCGCCGGCCCGAACGGCGACGACTGGTCGGCCGTGGCCCTCTTCACGGCCGCGCTCTGCGTCCCGCCGGTGCTCGCCGCGCTCACCGCGCGCGAGACGCACAAGGTCCCGACGGAGCAGCTCGGCCTGCGCGAGCCGCAGGGGGCACCCGGCCGCGAGACCGTGGCCGCCTGACCCCGCAGCTCCCCCGTAACGGCGCGACGCCCAGCGCCCCGCATCGCCGGGGGCTGGGCGTCGCGCCGCGCATCAGTCACCTCGCGGCGCGGAGCTGGGCGTGACGTCGTACGTCGGTCACCTCGCTACGCGGAACCGGGCGTCGCACCGCGCACCGGTCACCTCGCGGCGCGCCCGGGGCTCAGCTCCCCGGCCCGCTGCGCGGCGTGGGCGGCGATGTCGCGTCCGACCTGGTGGCCGAAGACCATGGCGGGCCCGATGTTCGAACCGTAGCCGGGGTAGCCGCCGCCGAAGACACTGACGGCCGCCGTGCCGACCGCGTACAGACCGGGGACCGCCTCTCCGCTCTCCGTCACGACCTCACTCCGTGTGTTGACCGCGAGCCCCGCGTACGTGCCGAGGTCGCCCATCTGGATCTTCACCGCGTAGTAGGGCGCCTTGTCGATGGGCGCCAGGTTCGGGTTCGGCTTGTGCTCCATGTCGCCCTTGAAGTGGTGGAACCAGTTGGAGCCGCGCTGGAACTTCGGGTCCTCGCCGTGGGCCGCGTGGCGGTTGAACTCTGCAAGGGTGCGCTGGAGACCGGCCTCCGGTACGCCGATCCGGGCGGCGAGCTCGGCGACCGTCCTGCCCTCGACCAGGTACCCGACCTTCTTGTAGTACCAGGTCGGCAGCGGCCAGGGCTTCGCGTAGCCGATGCCGTACGTGTGCATCGCCTTGCGGTCGGCGATGATCCAGCCGAACGTGTCGCGCTCCGCGCTGTTCTCGTTGATCATCTCCACGCCGAAGTCGTGGTAGGAGTACGACTCGTTGGCGAACCGCTCACCCTTGCGGTTGACGGCGATCAGACCGGGCAGGCCGAACGCGCGCAGGTGCGGGAAGACGCGCTGCCGCCCGCGCAGGTTCTTCCAGACCGTGACCGGGCCCCAGGACGCCGGCTGGTGCGGGCGGGTGTCGAGGACGCCGCCGTGCTCCTGCGCCAGCAGATAGCTGTCGCCCTGGTGGCCGATGGTCGGCGTGACGTGGTTGTCGCCGCGCGGATCGTGCCCGAAGACCTGGGAGCGCAGTTCCGGGTTGCCGGAGAATCCGCCCGCCGCCAGGACAACTCCGAGCCTCGCCCGCACGGCGCCCGTGTGCGCACCGGCGATCTCCGCACCGGTGACCACGCCCTGGTCGTCCTTGAGGATGCGGGTGGCGCGGGTCTCGGTCCACATGGGGATGTCCCAGTCGGTCGCGACCGCGAGCATCCGGGTCATCAGCGCGTTGCCGTTCGTACGCACCAGCGAGCGCCGGAAGAGGAGCTTCTCCGCCCAGGTCCTGAGGATCTTCCGCTGGACGTAGGCGAATGCTTTCAGGGAGCGGTTGGCCTTGATGAACGTGGCGATGTCCGGGCCGATCTCCGGCATGTACCCGAAGACCGTGTACGTGTAGAGGTAGGGCTGGATGCGCAGCCGGTTGTGCTTCAGGATCCGGCCGTTGGTCCGTGCCACGGTCAGCGCACGGCCCGACTTTCGGGCACCGGGGGTGTCCATCTGGTAGTCCGGTGCCATCTCGGGATAGTGGAACTCGATGCCCGCGTCCTTCTCGAAGAAGTCCAGGGCGCCGGGCACCTCGTCGAGGAAGGTGCGGACCGCGTCCTCGTCGTACGACTCACCGGCCAGGGCCTTGATGTAGCGCTCGGCCTCCTCGCGGGTGTCGCCTTCGGCGATGCCCTGCTTGTTGCCGGGCACCCAGAGCCAGCCGCCGGAGACGGCGGTGGTTCCGCCCAGGTACGGCTCCTTGTCCACCACCAGGACGTCGAGTCCCTGCTGTTTCGCCTTGAGCGCGGCGGAGATTCCGGCGGCTCCGGAGCCGATGACGAGCACGTCGTACTCGAATGTGGTCTTGCCCATGTCAGTCCAATCTCCGAGGCTGTGCGGCGGCCGGGCAGCACACACCAAGGGCATGCGTGAGGGGTGGTTCGGCGGTCGGCCCGGCGGGCAGCGGGCGCTGGACGCGAACGGCCACCCACTCCAGGCGTCGTCCGTCCTGGGAGCGCCTCCCGGCGGTAGCCGTCGGCGGCAGTCGGGGAGGCCGCGGCCCGGGCCCGGGCGCTGTGCTTCAAGCGCCGTGAACAGCCTGCTGGCGCTCGGAGTCGGTCACAACGCGGGTTTCATTCAATGGAAAGGCGCGCTCCGCGGGTGCGCACCGGATGTTCTCCGGGTGACGGGGCGCCGAGCGTTCGGGAGATGCCACGGGCGGCGGCGAGCAGTGCGGGGACCTGGGCACGGGGTTGGACGTCGGTGGACGGAATGACGACCGAGAGCGCGGCGACCGCCTGACCGTGGGCGTCCCGGACGGGGGCGGCGAGGCCGGTGGAACCCGGAGTGATCATCTCCGGAGCGATGACGAAGCCGTCCTGCCGGATCTGCGCAAGCAGCCGGCGCAGCTCCGAGGGGTCGGTGACGGTACGGGGCGTGTAGCGCTCCAGGGGACGCGACAGAACGTCCTCCCACTGCTCCCCAGGTCCGTGGGCGAGCAGCACGAGACCGATGGAGATGGCGTGGACGGGAAGCCGGCCTGCGATGCGGGCGATGTTCGTGACCGCGCCGCGGGCGGACAGCCGCTCCAGGACCAGCACGTCCGATCCCTCGAGCACCCCGATCTGCGTGTGGTGCCTGACCACGGACAGCAGGTCCTCCATGAACGGCATCGCGGCCTGCCGCAGATCGAGTGTGCGGGAGGAGCGGGAGGCCAGCTCCCAGAGTTGGACACCTATGCGGACCCGCTTGTCCTCGGCCCGGTCGAGGGCGCCCAGCTCGACTAGTTCCGCCACGAGTCGGTGGGCCGTCGCGACCGGCAGATCGGCGCGGCGCGCGATCTCGGAAACGGTCAGGTCGGGGGACGCGGAGGTGAACAACCGCAGGATGCGCATCACGCGCGTAAGTACCGACTCACCGGAATCCGATCTGGCCATAGGCGCCATCTTCGGCAGCGGCACTGAGCCTGCCAAGACACAGAACGGAAACAAATGCACTGGTCCGCCGCATGTCAGGGACGTACGGCGGACCGGCGGGACAGAGCGGAACCGCTCGGGAATCAGCCCATCTCGGGGGCGAGCCGGCCGAGCATGGGCGTCCAGGCGCGGGCGCTCACATCGGCGACCAGGCCCTGCCGCCGGAAGGGGTCTCCTTCCGTGGCGTCGAGCGCATCGGCCTTGGTGGCCGCGCTGATCAGCAGCAGCGCACCGGGCGTCTCGTCCGCGCCGAAGGGGCCCGAGCACAGGTTGACGCCCTGCACGGCAAGGGAGTTGAGGTACTCCTTGTGTGCGGGGCGGTGCTCGTCACGCCCGGCGGTGTCGTCGGTGTAGGTGTAGGTGACGGCGAAGACCGGCATGGTGGTGTGTGCTTCCTTTCCGGGTGGGTTAACAAGGTTCTCCGACGCGGCTGAACGGTCCGTCAGCGGGGCGGTGGCGCGGCCTGCCGTCCCGCGATGCGGCCCGACGTGAACGCCCAGCCGAGATGATGGCCGTGCCCGTACAGTGCGAGACCGCCCTGGCCCGCGTTGCCCGCCGCATACAGTCCGGGGATCGGATCGCCCGAGGCGCTCAGTACCTCCATCCGCTCGGAGATCCGCAGGCCACCGTTCGTCTGGATCAGATAGGCGCGGACGGGGCCTAGTGCGAAGTACGGCGGTTGGTCGAGTTCCCGGCCCGCCGCACAGCTGCCCGCCTTGCGGACGGCGGCGGTGAGGGCGTCGGCCGGCACGCCGATCCGGCGGGCCAGCCCGTCGAGCGTGGGCGCCTCCGCGTAGACGTCCTTGCGCGCGCGGCGGAAGTCGGGCAGGTAGGCGTGGGCGACTCCGGGAGCGGTGGCGACGTAGTGGGGATCGCGGGAGAAGCGCTCGTACAGAGCCCTGTCGCCGATGATGTAGCCGCCGTCGACGCCGAGCCGTGCGACGGTCAGGTTGATGTTCTCGTCGGCGCCCGAGCGCAGCGCGCCCGCCGCGTCGACGAGGATCGCGCCGTGCTCGAACAGCGCCTCACGCGGCGACAGATACGTGGTGACGAAGCCCATCATCAGCGACCGCACCAGCCACCCGGGCAGATGGCGCAGCCCCCAGCGGATCGGCAGGGTGAGAGCCCGGCTCGGCGGGAGCCGCTGAAGCAGCCCGAACAGTCCGTCCGAGGGCGGCGGTGCCAGCCGCATGCTCGGTACGTCGAAGACCTCGGCGTTGAGCATCTGCGCACCCAGGTCCATCGCCATGCGCTGGGCGTCACCGGTGGCATACGGGTTGACGGGGACGAACGACGCCACCGTGTCGTCGATCCAGGTGCGTTTCATGTCTGCGCTGGCCGAGAAGTCCCCGGTGGCGAGGACCACCCCACACCTAGCCGCGTAGGTTTGCCCGCGGCCGTCGGCGGTGCCGGCCTCGACGCCCGTGACGCGGCCGCGTTCGGTCAGCAACCGGCGCGCCTCCGTGTTCAGACGGATCGTCACCCCGAGACGGCGGGCCCGCTTGTGCAGGTGGTGGATGTACGCCCTGGAGCCCGGCAGCACATTGTGCAGACGAGGAGCGGTGTGCGGAGGTTCGCCGACCGGGCCGTAGAACTCGACGCCGAGGGAGCGCAGCCACGCCGTCGTGGCCGTGGCGTTGTCGGTGAGTACCCGCGCCAGCTCCGGGTCCTCGATGTCGGCGAGGGCGCCGGACAGCTTTCGATAGTCGGCGAGATGGCGATCGGCCGAGTCGTCGATGCCCAGTCGGTGCTGGTCCGGGGTGCGGGACGCGGCGATCGAGCCGACCGAGCGGCCGGTGGATCCCCGTAGTTCGCCCGCCTTCTCCAGGACGACGACGCGGGCCCCCGCGGCGGCGGCCTCGATCGCCGCCGCCAGCCCTGCGCCTCCGCCTCCGGCCACCACCACGTCGTACGCCTCGTCGGGTGCGGTCATCCGGCCCATGTGTATCCCCCATCGACGTACAGGGTCTGGCCGGTGACGAAGCCGGACCGCCCGCGGTCGAGCAGGAACAGCACCGACTCGGCGACGTCCTCCACGGTGCACAGGCGCCCCAGCGGTACCTGGCCCTTCAGCTCGTCGAGGTCAATCGCGCCCTGGGCGACCATGCCTCGGACCAGCGGCGTGTCGACCCAGGCGGGGCCCACCGCGTTGACCCGGATGCCGGCCGGGGCCCATTCGGCGGCGAGCGACCGGGTCAGGCCGACCACGCCCGCCTTGGCCGCGGAGTACGCCGAGCGCCGCGGCAGACCACGTGTGGCGGCGATGGAGGCGATGTTGACGATCGCGGCGCCGTCGGCGAGGTGCTCGTACGCCGCCTGGCAGGCATAGAACGTGCCGCTGAGGTCCACGTCTACGACGGTCCGCCAGTCGTCGACGGGCAGGGTCTGCGACGGGCCGGGGCGGGTCAGCCCGGCGCTGTTGACCAGACCGTCGACGGGTCCCAGGCGTGTGGTGACGGTCGCGAAGGCCTCGGTCAGCTCCTCGGGCCGCGTGACGTCGGCGATGACGGCCAGTGCGCCGAGCTCCGCGGCGGCCTCGGTGACGGCCCCCTCGTCACGGTCGAGCAAAGCGACCGCCCAGTGGTCCTTGAGCGCCCGGGCCGCGAGGGCACGGCCCAGGCCGGAGGCGCCGCCGGTGACAACGGCGACTCGATGTCCGGTGGTGTGCGTGTTCACCTGATGCTCCCTGAAGTCTGCTCGTTGGGTGTCAGCGGAGGGCCTTTGCCGGGCCGAGGTCCTCCAGGGGGACGTCGTGGGTCTCGCGGGCCAACAGAACGGCGACCGCGGACACGACGCCGCAGGCGGCAGCGAACACGGCGACGGGCAGCCAGCCGTAAGGGCCTTCGCGCAGCAGGGCGACGCTGATGGCAGGGGCGAAGCCGGCCAGCAGGAAGCCGAACTGGCTGCCCACGGCGAACCCCGAGTAGCGGACCCGGGCGGCGAACAACTCGGAGAAGTACACGGGCCACAGGCCGTTCATGCCCGAGTAGCACACGCCGTTGAACAGGATGCCCGTCACGAAGACGAGGGGCACGTTGCCCACCGATACCGCCCAGAGGTAGGCGACGCAGCACACCACACAGCCCACGGCCGAGCCGATCCACACGGGGCGCCGGCCGATGCGGTCGGACAGGGCGGCCGCCAGCGGGATCGCGGGCACCGCGACCAGGTTGCCGAGGACGAGGGCCCAGAGCACGGTCGGCCTGTCCATCCCCACCTCGGAGGAGGTGGCGTAGGCAAGGCCGAACACCATGAACACCGTCTGGAACACGGCGAACAGGGAGGCACCGACCACCCTGAGCACATCCGCCCATTGGGTCCGGAAGAGGTCCGCGAGCGGCAGCGGGGGCAGCGCACCCGTGTCTGCTTGGGCCTCGAAGACGGGTGTCTCGTCCAGACGCCGGCGTACCGCGTAGGCCAGCGCGATCATCACCAGACTGGCGAGGAACGGGATACGCCAGCCCCACGCCATCAGCTGGTCTTCGGGCAGGGCCGCGACGGGCAGGAAGACCAGGTTCGCGAGGACGATGCCGGCCGAGCACCCCGACATGGTGAAGCTGGTGAAGAAGCCACGCCGGCCCTGGGGCGAGTGCTCCAGCGTGAGGGTGCTGGCACCCGCGGCCTCGCCCCCGGCGGAGAAGCCCTGGCCGAGACGGGCGAGAACCAGCAGGATCGGCGCGGCGACTCCGGCCTCCTGGTAGGTCGGCAGCAACCCGACGGCCAGGCTGGAGACGCCCATCAGCAGCAGGGTGAAGATCATGACCTTCTTGCGGCCGATCCGGTCTCCGAAGTGCCCAAGGACGATGCCGCCCAGCGGCCGGGCGGCGTAGCCGACGCCGAACGTGGCTAGGGCGGCGAGAGTACCGGCCGCGGCGTTCCCCGCCGGGAAGAACAGCTCGGGAAAGACCAGGGCGGCCGCTGATCCGTAGATGAAGAAGTCGTAGTACTCGAGCATGCTGCCGAGGAACGCGGCGAGCGCCGCCCTTCGGCCACCGGTATGCGTCCGTGAGGTGGCGGGGCTCTGGAGCCGGGGAGCGACGGGGGACGGCGGAGCGCTCATGGGGACCTCCGGGACATCTGGCGGGGACGGGACATGCGGGTGAGGGGCACGGCTCCGCGGCGACAAAGGCAGCGGCTCCGCGCGATGGCCCGAGTCTGGGAGGGGCGCCCATGGCCGGCATACGGCTATTCCGCTCAATGAGAATGTTCTGTGTTTGTTGCAGGCGACCTCAATATTGTCCCGTAGAGAAGGACAAAAAGGGGACGCTCTCCCGAATCCAGCAAGGGAAGGTGTAGGTTAAATGCAGATATTGCTTCGAGCTCTTCGCTGACCATGCCCACATCTGTCCCGGAGAGCAGGACAAAATCAAAGACACGCAGAAGATAGAAGGGGCCTTTTCCCATGGGCGCAGGACGAGTGCACGGAAAGATCGCCGTTGTGACGGGCGGCGCGCGCGGTATCGGCGCGGAGATCGGACGGCTCCTCGCCGAGGAGGGTGCGACCGTCGTGGTGGCCGACCTGGCGCCGGCCGACACGGTCACGAGCGGCGACGGCGGCCGTGCCGATTACCGGCAGGTCGACGTGACCTCCGAGCAGTCCGTGCGGGCGGCGTTCGACGACATAGCCGCGGCATACGGGCGCATCGACATCCTGGTCAACAACGCGGGCGTGGCGGGCCCGATCAAGCCCGCTCACGAGGTGGAGGAGAAGGAGTTCGACCTGCTCTTCGCCGTCGACGTCAAGGGTGTGTGGCTGTGCACCAAGCACGCCGTTCGCCACATGCTCGAGAGCGGCGGCGGCAGCATCGTCAATCTTTCGTCCATCTACGGATTGGTCGGCGGTGCCCGTATCCCGCTCTACCACGCCGCCAAGGGCGCCGTCCGTCTGATGACCAAGGCCGACGCCGCCACGTATGCGAAGTCCGGAATCCGCGTCAATTCCGTTCACCCCGGCTCGATCGAGACGGAGATGAGCAAGTCCCTGTCGGCCGATCCGTCACCGGAGGCCGCGGCCTACTCCCAGCGCATGCTGGACTCCACACCGATGGGCCACCGAGGTTCCCCGCAGGACATCGCCTACGGCGTGCTGTACCTCGCCTCCGACGAGTCCCGGTTCGTCACCGGCACGGAACTCGTCGTCGACGGCGGCTACACAGCCGTCTAGTCGTACCAGGAAGCAGGAGTCAGGAAGCAGGAACACAGACGCCATGGCCGAGCCGAAGAGCTACATCATCGAGTCGCTGGACACCGGCCTGCGGCTGATGCGCCTGTTCCTCGACCACGACACGCTGTCCGTCACCGACGCGGCGCGCCGACTGGGCGTGGCCCGCTCGACCGCCCACCGGGTGCTCAGCACCCTGGAGGCGCGCGGCTTCGCGACCCGCGACGAGTCCGGCCGCGGCTACTCGGCGGGCCCCGAGCTCGTACGCCTGGGTCGGCCCGCGGGGTACGGCCCGGAGATCCGGCAACGACTGCAGTCCGTTCTGGACGACGCGGCCGCCCGCACCGGAGAGACCGTCACCAGCGTCGCCCTCATCGGCGACCAGGTGATCCTCACGGACGGCCGGGAGTCCCAGCACCCGGTGCGGGTGATGCTGGAGGTCGGCCGCACGCACCCGGCCCATGCCACCTCCGCCGGCAAGGTGCTGCTCTCCCGCATGACGACCGAGCAGGTGTGTGCCCTCTATCCCGAGGAACGGCTGCCCGAGGTCACCCCGCACACCATCACGTCCCGGAAGCACCTCCTCGAGGAGCTGGCCTGGGTCCGCGAGCGCGGCTACGCGGTCAGCCGGGGCGAGTCCGTCTGGGGCATGCACGCCGTCGCCGTGCCGCTGGCCGGTACCAGCTGGCGGGACCGGCTCGCCCTGATGGCATCCGCCCCCGCCGACCGCGGAGACGAGGCCGCGCTGGTGGACCGGGCCGAGAAGCTGCGGCACTCCGCGGAGCTTTTCCGCTCCGCCCCGAAGAAGTCGCCGGGCAGCAAGTCCGGCAGTTAGGAGAACCACCTGATGCCGCCCGGCGCAGTCCCGGCCAGCGCGGAAGTCCACCGTCGGCTCGACAAGTTCCTCCGGCAACTCACGCACTCCTTCTTCCGGCAGCTCAAGGACTTCTTCCGGTTCACGCCCGCCCCCGGCCAATGGCGTACGGCGCTGCGCACCAGCCTGGTGATGGCGGCGTCCGTCCTCACCATCACGGCCGTGGCCGGAATGGACGTCG
The DNA here is from genome assembly GCF_040295225.1 of Streptomyces sp. NPDC002896. NCBI lineage: Bacteria > Bacillati > Actinomycetota > Actinomycetes > Kitasatosporales > Streptomycetaceae > Streptomyces > Streptomyces sp. NPDC002896. The sequence goes on from NZ_JBEOVA010000011.1 coordinate 386,726, forward strand.
GCCCCATGGCGCTGTTCGGCTCGCTCCTGGCGCTGTGGAACACGGGCCGGCCGCTGCGTTCCCGTCTGATCACCTTCGCCGTGGTGGGCCTCGTGTTCACCGGGTCGATGGCCCTGGGCGTGCTGGTGGCCCCGGTGCCATGGCTGATCGTGCCCACCATCACGGCCGTCGTCCTGATCTCCGTACTCACCTACTACGCGTTCGTCATCTCTCCCGGACCCGGGCCGCTGAACCTGTTCTTCGCCTGCGCCCTCGGCACCTACCTGGGCGGCCACACGGACAAGGGCTGGGAGATCGTCGCGGTCACCGCGGCGTCCTGCACCCTGACGTCGCTGCTGTCGCTGAGCGACCTCGTACGCCGCCCGCGCGGCCCGGAGGAAACGGCGGTCAGCTCCGCGCACGCGGCAGTCGAGGGCTACCTCGGGCACCCGTCGAACGGCGGGCCGCCCGCCGGTGAGAACGAGCTCCGCGCCCTGCGGGACGGCGCCTCCACCGCCGTGCACCGCGCGTGGGCCACACTGCACGCGGCACATGGCTCCACCGCCAGATCCGCAGTCCACCGGCGCCTGGAGACAAGGCTCCTGGAGACCGAGGAGCGCCTGGCAGCCCGGCTCGTCGCCGACCACTTCCCCGGAAGACCAGCCGCGGCACACGCTGTACGCGAGCAGGCCGTCGTTCTCGGCCGGCCACCCGCGCGCTATCTGCTGCGCCACGCCCTCAGCCGCCACTCCCGCGCCCGGCTCACGGCCGTACGCAACGCGCTGGCCGCGGGCATCGCCGCACTCGCAGCCCAACTCACGTCGATCGGCCACCCCTACTGGGCCGTTCTGTCCTCGACGGTCGTGCTGCACGCGGGCGCCGACCGGGGATCCACCACCCGGCGCGCCGTGCACCGCCTGCTCGGCACGTGCGCGGGAGTCCTCGTCGTGGCCGGCGTGTACGCCCTGCACCCGGGGCGTCCGCTGGAGCTCGCGATCATGCTGATCGGCGTGTACGGGATGAACCTGCTGCTCGTCCGCCAGTACTCGCTCGCCGTGGTGTGTGTGACCGCGATGGCCATGATGGCGAACACGACGACCTCGCCCGGACTCAGCGGTCCCGGCTGCTGACAGACCGTCTCCAGGAGACCGCCATCGGCGTCTGCACCGCCGTGGTGGTCCTGTGGGCGACAGGGCGCCGCACCCCGCTGCGTACCGTCCACCGGCAGGTGCGCCGCACCGTCGCCGCCGTGGCGCGGGTGCTCGACCTCGTCGACCTCGGCGAGACCCCCACCGGGCACGGCCGACGAGCCCGGCGCGACCTGCAGTTCGAACTCGGCCGCCTCACGGCCGTCCACGCGGCCGCCACCGCCGACAACGCCGAACTCACCACCTGGCGACACGTCGAGAGCGCTCTCGGGCAGCTGGCTCATGAGGCCCTCGCCGCCTGCTGGCACACCGGCGCCCGCAGGGCCCTGTCGGCCGGCGCCACCCGCGACGCCTTGCAACTGCTGCTGGAGAACCTCGGATCGCAGCCGGCCGGCCGGAACGACGGCGCGACGATCGCAGGCGAGCTGGAACGCGCCCGCAGTCTCCTGGCGGAGTCCGGGCAGCCAGCCGGGCATCCAGATGTTCCGGCCACCGATCGGACACTGGTGCAGCCCGGGGCGTGAGATGACAACGATCCGGGCCACCCCGGTGAACGGGGTGGCCCGGACCCGGTCCTGAGGGACCTCAGGCAGCTCTACCTTTCTGGATCGGGCCGGTCCTCCCGTTCGTAGGGTGAGGACGCCCAGGGGAGCCGGGTGTGGCTATCAGGCAGCTGCCGATCATGGCTTTGATGGCTTGGCCGCCCGGTTCCCCACGACGACTCGGCCGCCGATTAGGAAGTGCGAACAAGTCGCTGCGT